>DASTCK010000242.1:0-8561 GCA_035711225.1 Casimicrobiaceae bacterium | reverse complement strand
AAGCTCGGCCCAGTACTTCCACACGTCGCTGCCGCTGCCGAGCGGCCCGCCGCGGAAGTCGCCGCGCAGCATCGGTCCCGCCGGCAGGAAGATCGACGGCAGGTCCATCGCGAACGCGCCCATCAGCAGCGCCGGCGTCGTCTTGTCGCAGCCGCCCATCAGCACGCAGCCGTCGGCCGGGTACGAGCGCAGGAGCTCCTCGGTCTCCATCGCGAGGAGGTTGCGGTAGAGCATCGTCGTCGGCTTCTGGAACGGCTCCGACAGCGACAGGGCCGGCATCTCGACCGGGAAGCCGCCTGCCTGCCAGACGCCGCGCTTGACCTCCTCGACGCGCTGCTTGAAATGCGTGTGGCAGGGGTTGATGTCGCTCCACGTGTTGATGATCGCGATGACCGGCTTGCCGGTGTAGTCCTCGCGCGTGTAGCCCATCTGCGCGGTGCGCGACCGGTGGCCGAAGCCGCGCGTGCCTTCGAGGCCGTACCAGCGGTGGCTGCGCAGGTCTTCGGGCTTCTTGTGTCGTGTCGTCATGGCGGTCAGTCCGGAACCAGGTTGCGAACCAGGTTGCGAACTTGGTTCCGGAAGTCAGGCGGCGATCGGGGACACGGCGCGCGCGCGGTCCGCGGCGAGGAGTTCGCGAGCGACCGGTGCGACGCGCGCGCGCTCGTCGGGCGCGAGGCCGGTCAGGAGCGGCAGCATCGGCCCGGTGTCGGCGACCCCGGACAGCGTCACCGCGTCGTGCAGCACGCGGATCGGGCTGATCGCGTCGCGCGCGTCCTCGAGCGGCAGGAACGCGGCGCGGAGCGCTTCGGCCTCCTCGTAGCGCTTGCGCTTCAGGAGGTCGAGCAGCGCCATCGACAGGTGCGGCGCGATGCAGCCGGAGCCGGTCGTGAACGACACGAGCCCGAAGTCGCGCAGGTGGACGATCGCGGGCCGCTCGCCGATGCCCGAGACGACGATCTCCCTGGGCAGCTGCGCCAGGATGCCGTCGAGGTACGGGTCGCGCGCGGGGTCGTCGCGGACGACCGCGTACTTGATCGCGACGAGGCGACCCTCGCGATGGAGCGCGCCGAGGGTGGCGGGCCTGACGTACGGATCGGCCTTGATGTAGACGACCGCCGGCTTGCCGAGCGCATCGGTGAAGCGGCGCACGCCGTCGGCGAGCCCGGCGTCGGTGAACGGGAACGTCATCGGCAGCAGCATCGCCGTCGGAAACGCGCGCGTTCGCAGGATCGCCGCCTGGTCGACGAGCTTGCCGAAGTCCGGCCCTGCCGACGGCAGCAGCCACGTGTCGGGACCGGCCAGCTCGGCGAGCATGTCGACGGTCTCGGCGTACGCGGAGACCGGCAGGTGGTAGAAGTTCGCGTTGCCGCCGTACATCAGGCTGCGCACGCCGCCTTGCTCGAGGTGACGGACGAGCGCGCGGTTGGCGTCGCGGTCGAGCGAGAGGTCGGCGCGCCGCGCGAGCGGCGGCACCGCGATGACCGACCGGGCGAGGTCGGCGGGAACGACGGGCGTGGTCTTCACGGGGCAAGGGCCTCGGCGGGAATGCCTGCGGGAGCGGCGCGGGGAAGCGCCGCGGGTGATCTGACAACCGTCTATAATCAAGTTTAGTTGTCTTACAACCGATTGTCAAGCGGGGCGGCCCCATGACCGGCGTCAAGGCGTCGCCGCGCACGACCGACGACGATGCCGTCCGACGGGTTTTGGGCGCGACGACATGGCCGTCCTGATGGTGCTGCTGGTGGTGGTCGATGGCGTGGCCGTGTGGGCGTACGTTCGCACCAGTCCGCGCGCGGCGCCGGCCGGGCCGCTCGCGCTCTACAACGGGGCGCTGCTCCTGGCCGCGGCCGCAGCGGCGTGGTTCGTCGGACGCGCGCTCTATCTCGACGCGGTCGTGGTCAAGGCCGGCCACGCCGGCATGCCGATGGCGCTGTCGGTGATGGCGGCGGGCACGGTGTTCCTGGTCGTGCTCGCGCTCGGGGGCGTGGCGCGCAACTTCTTCGTGTTTCCGGGCGCGGCGCACGGTCGGGGTCGGACCCCGTCCTGACCCGGTCGGAGCGGGGTCGGAGCACGTCCCGACCACGCCGCTCTCCCGTTGGCCCCCTGGCGAAGGCGTCCGAGCGCGGCGATGGCACAATGGCCGGCTCGATTCGACTCCCCGGACCGACCATGCGCCTCGTTACCCCGATTTCCTGGCTTGCGTCGCTCGCGGCACTCGCCGCCGCGTGCATCGCCGCTGCCCAGACGCCTCCGGCCGCGCCGGTCCGCGACGTCACCGACACGTATTTCGGCGTCGCGGTCGGCGATCCCTACCGCTACATGGAGGACATGAAGAACGCCGAGGTCGCCGCGTGGATGAAGGCGCAGGCCGACCATGCCAACCGCACGCTCCGGGCGATTCCCGGTCGCGACGCGCTCTACGCGGAGATCGCGCAGCGCGGCGACGCGGTCGCCGCACGCGTGTTCGACGTGCAGCGCGTCGGCACGATGGTCTATTACCAGAAGCGCCTCGCGAACGAGAACATCCCGAAGCTGTACGTGCGCGAGGGCTACGCGGGCGCCGAGCGGCTGCTCGTCGACCCCGAGCTCGTCAAGAACGACGACGGCACGCACAGCTCGCTCGACTACTACACCCCGTCGCCGGACAACCGCTACGTCGCCACCGGCATCTCGCCCGCCGGGTCCGAGGCGAGCGTGCTGCGCATCGTCGACGTCGCCACCGGCAAGCCGCTCGCCGACACGATCGACCGCGCGCAATACGCGACGCCGTCGTGGCTGCCGGACGGCCGGCTCATGTACAGCCGCCTGCAGAAGCTCGCCGACAACGCGCCGGTCACCGACAAGTACCAGAACCAGCGCGTCTACGTGCACAGGATCGGCGACGATCCCGAGCGCGACGTGCCGCTGTTCGGCGCCGGCGTGTCGCCGCTCGCGAAGGTCGATCCGGTCGAGCTCGTGTTCGCGACGTCGCCGCCCGGGTCGAAGTACGTCGTGGCGAGCGCCGTCAACGGGGTGCAGCGCGAGCTGCGCCTCTTCGTCGCGCCGATCGCGTCGCTCGACGGCGCGAAGACGCCATGGGTCAGGGTCACCGAGCACGCGGACGAGGTCACCGACTTCACGATGCTGGGCGAGGACCTGTACCTGTCGTCGCACAAGGGCGCCCCGCGGTTCAAGGTGCTGCGCACGCCGCTCGCGAAGCCGGACGTCGCGACGGCGCAGGTGGTGGTTCCCCAGGGCGCTTCGGTGGTGACCGGCATCGCCGCCGCCGGGGACGGAATCTACGTGCGCAAGATGAACGCCGGCGCGAGCGAGCTGTGGCGGCTGCCGCGCGGCGGCAAGGCGGTGCAGATCGCGCTCCCCTACTCCGGCGACATCGATGCGATGAGCGCCGATCCGCGCCGCCGCGACATCGTGTTCAGCTTCGGCGGCTGGACGCGCGCCGGCACGATCTTCGACTACGACCCGTCCGCGCGAAAGCTCGTCGACACCCGGCTGCAACCGCAAGGCCCGTTCGACAATCCCGCGAACCTCGAGTCGCGCCAGGTGCGCGTGAAGGCGGCCGACGGGACGATGGTCCCGCTCTCGCTCGTCTACAGGAAGGGCATCAGGCTCGACGGCGGCAACCCGACGATCCTCTACGGGTACGGCGCCTACGGCATCTCGATGACGCCGTTCTTCCGGCCGACGTGGCTCCCGTGGTTCGAGCGCGGCGGCGTGCTCGCGGTCGCGCACGTGCGCGGCGGCGGCGAGTTCGGCGAGGAGTGGTACAAGGCCGGCTACAAGGCGACCAAGCCGAACACCTGGCGCGACGCGATCGCGTGCGCCGAGTGGCTCGTCGCGAACAGGTGGTCGTCGCCCGCGAAGCTCTCGATCATGGGCGGCAGCGCCGG
The DNA here is from genome assembly GCA_035711225.1 of Casimicrobiaceae bacterium. Taxonomy (GTDB): domain Bacteria; phylum Pseudomonadota; class Gammaproteobacteria; order Burkholderiales; family Casimicrobiaceae; genus VBCG01. The sequence goes on along the minus strand of DASTCK010000242.1, from coordinate 4,671 downwards.
CGGGATCTTCGTCGGCCGCTCGATCACCGACCGCCCGGACCTCTTCGGCGCCGCGGTCGACCAGGTTCCCGTCTCCGACGCGGTGCGCGCCGAGTTCTCGGCCAACGGCGTGCCCAACATCCCCGAGTTCGGCACGGTGAAGACCGAGGAAGGGTTCAGGGCGCTCTACGCGATGAGCCCCTACCACTGGGTGAAGGACGGCGTGAAGTACCCGGCCGTGCTGCTCACGACCGGCATCAACGATCCGCGCGTCGACGCCTACCAGGCGGCGAAGATGGCCGCGCGCCTGCAGGCTGCGTCGACGTCCGGCAAGCCGATCCTCCTTCGCATCGACTACGAGGCCGGCCACGGCTACGGCACGACCAAGAAGCAGGCCTACGAGGAGCGCGCGGACACCTTCGCGTTCCTGTTCCGCGAGGCGGGCGTCAAGCCGTTCGCGCCCTAGCTGCGCACATCGCCGTCGCCGACGGCGGTGCGCTCGGGAGCGGCAAGCCGCTCCGGCCCGCGCCGCGGCGGCCGGTACCGCGTCGGCGAACCACGTTTCGACCTCGTCGCCGCCGGGATCGCTCCTGCGCGGCGCTCCCGCCGGGGCGAACGACGCCCCGGCGAGCGCCGACGCCGCTACGGTATCCTTCGCGCCACGATGACCCGTGCGCCAGGCGACAGCGGCACGAGCGGCGCGCCTGCCGCGGTGCGCGGGCCGATGGTCGTGTGGCGCGGCGACCCGTTCGCCGTCGGCGCGCGACGCGCGCTCGCCTACGAGCCCGATGCGATCGTCGCGATGGCGGGCGGCCGGATCGTCGCCGCGGGACCGGCGAGCGAGGTGAGGCGCTCGCTCGCGCCCGGCATGCCGGTCGAGACGCTGCCGCCCGCGAGCCTGATGCTCCCGGGATTCGTCGACTGCCACGTGCACTACCCGCAGCTGCCGGTCACCGGCAGCCACGGCACCCAGCTCCTCGACTGGCTCGAGCGCTACACGTTTCCCGCGGAAGCCGCATTCGGCGACGCGCGCCTCGCGCACCGCGTCGCGCGCGCCTATCTCGACGAGAACCTGCGCCAGGGCATCACGACCGCCGCGGTGTTCTGCACCGTGCACGCGGCCTCGGTCGACGCGCTGATGCGCGAGGCCGCCGCGCGGTCGCTGCGCATGGTCGCGGGCAAGGTGCTGATGGACCGGCACGCGCCGCGTGCGTTGCGCGACACGGCGCGGCGCGGCTACGACGAGTCGAAGGCGCTGATCGCGCGCTGGCACGGCCGCGGGCGGCTCGGCTACGCGATCACGCCGCGCTTCGCCGTGACCTCGTCGCCTGCGCAGCTCGAGGCGGCAGGCGCGCTGTGGCGCGAGCACCCGTCGTGCTGGGTGCAGTCGCACCTTTCCGAGAACCGCGGCGAGATCGCGTGGGTGCGCAAGCTCTTCCCGCGCGACCGCGACTACGCGGGCGTGTACGACCGCTTCGGATTGCTCGGCCGCCGCGCGATCTACGGCCACGGGCTGCATCTCGCCGAGCGCGAGTGGCGCGCGCTCGCCGCGACGCAGACGGCGATCGCGCACTGCCCGACCTCGAACCTCTTCCTCGGCAGCGGGCTGTTCGCGTGGCCGCGCGCGACCAAGCCCGGGCGGCCCGTCCGTGTCGGCCTGGGGACCGACGTCGGCGGCGGCACGACGCTGTCGATCCTGCGCACGCTCGGCGAAGCCTACAAGGTCGCCCAGCTCGCCGGATGGTCGATGCCGCCGGCGCACGCGTTCTGGCTCGCGACGCAGGGCGGCGCGCGGGCGCTCGACCTCGACGCGCGGATCGGCAATCTCGTGCCGGGCGCCGAGGCCGACGTCGTGGTGCTGGATTGCGCGTCGACGCCGTTCATCGCGCAGCGCATGGCGCACGCGCGCGACCTCGACGAGGCGCTGTTCGTGCAGATGACGCTCGGCGACGATCGCGCGATCCGCCAGACGTGGGTGGCCGGCCGCAAGGTCCACGATCGGGACGCGGCCGGCGCGACACCGGCGCGACGCGTCCGGCGCCGCCAGCGGTAGGGAAGGCTTCGGAGACGCATCAGCGTCCTGGTGGCCGTGTTGCCGGCCGTGCCGCATCCATGACGGGTCATTGCACCGCCGCGCGCCCGGCGATCCGGTCACGAATCGACAGGTGGCCGGCGTCGACTTGCGTCGACCCGGGCGCGTCCGCCGGGGCACGCGGCGTGGCTGGCGTCGCGACGAACCCGGGGAAGACCGACCCTGCCCGCACTCGATCGAGCGCACCGGGTGATCCTCGTCAATGTCTTCGCACCCATCGCATCTGCGCGAGCCACGGACGGGCGCGTAGAATCGGAAGCTGTCGCGCGGCGCAGGGCCGAGGGGAGCCCGGGCGTCGCCGGAGCTTCCCATGAAGGCCCCGTCCCCCGCGTCCCACGCCGTCACGCCGAGCCGCCGCTGGCTGCGGCGCGCCGCGATCGCCTTCGGCGTGATCGCGGCGGCGATCTTCGTTGCCTGGGTCGCCGTCCCGCCGATCGTCCGCTCGCAGCTCGAGACGCGGCTCACCGAGGCGCTCGCGCGCGAGACGACGGTCGAGTCGGTCGCCTTCAATCCGTTCTCGCTGCGCGTCACGGTCCGGAAGCTCGCGATCGCCGACGGAGACCGTCCCGTACCGCTCTTCGCATTCGACGAGCTCGTCGCCGACCTGTCGAGCGTATCGATCTGGCGCTGGGCACCGGTTCTCGACTCGCTCAGGATCGTGCATCCCTCCGCGTCGCTGTCGCGCGGCCGCGACGGGCGCTACAACGTCCAGGACCTCGTCGACCGGGCGTCGACCGCGCCGGAGGCGGCGCCCCCGGCCTTCTCGCTCAACAACATCGAGATCGAGGGCGGCACGTTCGCGTTCGACGACGGCGTGGCCGGGCGCACGCATCGGCTGGAGGGGCTCGACGCCGGCATTCCGTTCGTCTCGTCGCTGCCCCACCAGGTCGACATCCGCGTCACTCCCCGCCTGCACGGCACCGTCAACGGGACGGCCTTCGCGCTCAACGGCAATACCACGCCGTTCGCCGAGCACGTCGAGGCCGCGCTCGACGTCGACCTCGACGCGCTGCCGCTGAAGGAGTACGTCGCCTACCTGCCTGCGAAGCCGCGCGTCGAGCTCGCGGGCGGCGCGCTCACGACGCGTCTCAAGGTCGTCTTCGTCGACGCGAAGGACGGCGCCCGCCGGCTCGAGGTGCGCGGCGACGCGCGCGTCGACGGCCTGGCGGTGAAGCGCCGCGATGGATCGTCGCTCGTCGGCGCCGAACGGATCGCGCTGACGCTCGACCGCGTCGACGTGCTGGGCCGCGACGTGCGCATCGCGTCGCTCGCCGTCGACGCGCCGGCGGCCGACGTGAAGCGGCTCGCCGACGGAACGCTCGAGCTCGCGCATCCGCTGCTCGAGCAGGGGGCCGTCCCGGCGCCGAAGCCGAGCACGACGCCGGCCGGGCAGGCGAAACCTGCCGCTGCGATGCCCATTGAGAAGCCGTGGTCGGTCACCGTGGCCAAGGCCGCGATCGCGCGCGGCAAGGTTGCGCTCGCGGACGAGGGCTCCGCGTTCCATACCGAGCTCGCCGACGTCGCGATCGACGCGACGAACCTCTCGACCCGGGCGGGCGAGAAGGCGCACGTGACGCTCGCGTTCGTCTCGGCGGACCGCATCGCGTCGTTCAAGGGCGAGGCGGACGTCGAGCCGACGGTGCCTGCCGCGACCGGGAAGTTCGACCTCGCGAAGTTCTCGCTCGCGCTGCTGTTCCCCTATTACAAGGACGCGCTCGCCGTCGACGTGCAGAAAGGCTCGCTCGACTTCGCGTCGAACTTCGTGGTCGGGACCGACGGCAACCTCACGCTCTCGAAGGGGGTCGCGTCGGTCGCGGACCTGAGGCTGGCCCTCCCCGGCAATCGCAAACCGTTGTGGCTCGCGCCGGCCCTTGCGGCCGGCGACATCGAGGTCGACCTCCGGGCGCGCAAGGTCACGCTGGGCGAGATGCAGGGGCGCGACGTGAGGCTTCGCGTCGTGCGCGAGCGCGACGGGGCGCTGGAGCTCGCACGCATCGTCAAGACGAGCGCAAGGACCGGCACCGCGGCCGACGACAAGACGTGGTCGGTCCTCGTGAAGCGCATCGCCTTCGAACGCGCCGCGATCGACGCGGAGGATCGCGTCCCGGATCCGCCGGTGGCGATCGCAATTCGCAACCTGTCCGCGACCGCGACCGACTGGTCGAATGCGCGCGGCGCGAAATCGAGGCTGACGCTGCGCACGCGATTGGGAGAAGCCGGGCGCCTCTCGTTCGCCGGGCCGGTTGGCACCAACCCGTTCTCGGTGGCGGGCACGCTCGACGCGTCGGGCCTCGCGCTCACCACGGTCCGACCGTACGTCGAGAAGCACGTCAACGTCGTGCTGACCGGCGGGACGCTCGCCGCGAAGGGCGAGGTATCGGTCGTGACCGCGGAGGACGCGCCGGTGCGCGCGACCTGGAAGGGCAACGTGACGGTGACCGACTTCGCGTCACTCGACCGGCCGACGTCGACGGACCTCGCGCGCTGGAAGACGCTCTCGCTCGACGAGGTCGACGTCACGACCGACCCCTTCCGCCTGGCGATCGGTCGCGTGGGCGCGGAGGACTACTACGCGCGCGTCATCGTCTACCAGGACGGGA
>DASTCK010000241.1:0-9035 GCA_035711225.1 Casimicrobiaceae bacterium | reverse complement strand
TATCGCCTATCGCCTATCGCCTATCGCCTATCGCCTATCGCCTATCGCCGGCGCATGCCTCGCGATCCACCGCGTGAGCGTGCGCCACTGCTCCCAGTCCTGCTCGGCGCGCGAGCGCGGCAGGTCGAACACCGAGGCGCCGTCGCGCGCGCACTGCACGTAGACCTGCGTCTGCCGCAGGTGCGCGACGACCGGCATGTCGAAGCCGGCGAGGAAAGCGTCGAGCTCCTCGGCGCTGCGCGTGCGCGGATCGACGCGCATCGCGACGATCCCCAGCGGCAGCGTGCCCTGCCGCACCGCCTTGAGCTCGGCGAGCGTCGCGACGAAGCGCTCCGTCGCCGTCATGTCGTACGCCGACGGCGTCAGCGGCACCAGCAGCATGTCCGCGCCGCGTACCGCGTCGCGCAGGTCGTCGCCGTGCAGCCCCGCGGCGCTGTCGACGACGATCCATTGCAGGTCCTGCGCCTTCGCGTCCTTGCGGCGCGAGGCGCGGTCGAGGCGCGCGATCGCCGGAAACAGCACCGGGCGGCGGTCGAGCCAGCCGGTCGACGACTGCTGCGGGTCGCGGTCGTCGATCGCCACGCGCTGCCGCTTGCCGGCGAGCCAGCCGGCGACGTTGGTGGCGAGCGTGGTCTTGCCGCTGCCCCCCTTCGGATTCGCGATCAGGATCGTGTTCACGCTTGGGCCCTCCCCGAGGCCCGGCCGGCGTCCACGCTTCGAGCGGCCGATGATGGTAGCGGAATCGCGCGCGCTCGCGTGGCACGTCGATTGCTGAATCCGGCAACCGACCCACCCCGATGCCGCTCGATCCTTCGACCCTGTGCGCCCGTACCGCCGCCGGCGACGCCGAGCTGGCGGCGCCCCGGCACGGGCTCGCGATCGCCCAGCGACGGTTGCTGACGCTGCTCGACCAGCCGCTCGCCGTCGACGAGCTGGCCGCGCGGCCCGGCCTGCAGCCCGATCGGCTGGAGCGCGACCTGGGCAGGCTCGTCGACAACGGGCTGGTCGAGATCCATCGCCCGGCCGGCGCGATCGGACCCACCTTCCCCGCGCACCGCCGCTCGCCTGCGGCCGTCGTCCTGCCGCCGCCGGTCACGGTCAGTCCCGCGGAGCCCGCGCGGGCGGCGTCCCTGCCGACCACCCCTGTCCGGCGGGTCCGTCGCGGGCGCGCCCTGTTCGTGGGCTTCGCGTCGCTGGTCGCGGTCGGTGCGGTGATCTGGTACGTCTCGGCGCCTTCGCCCGAGCCGCCGCGCAGGACGCCCCAGGGCAGCGTCCCGCCGGCTGACGCGGTGCCGGTGGCGGTGGGCAGCGCGGGCGCGACCTCGTTCGCCACACCCTCGAAGTCGCTGGAGCCGGTGCGCGCGGTGATCGACATGCCTGCCGAATCAAGTCGCCCTGCGGTAGCGCTCCCGGCACCGTCGCGAGAACCGGTAGCCGGCCCGCCCGTCGCGACCGTCCCGGCGACGTCGCCGCAGGCACGCGTCGGTGAGCCCGACACGGCGCTGACGACGCGGCCGGCCAGCGTCGTCGCCCCTTCGGTGGCAGTGCGGCACGGCACCGACGCCAGCGAGGCGGTCGCGCCATCGCCGGCGCCCGTCGTTTCATCACCCGCGCCTGCGGGAGCGCCCGCCGCTTCGCCCCCGCTCCCGTCGCCCCTCGCCCCGACGGCGGTAGCTTCGGCCGCGAGTGCGGCAGCCGCGCCAGCTCCCGCGGCGCCGCCGATCCAGCTCGCGGCCGCGACGACGACCTCGCTCGATGCGCGGACGCCGTCGCGCGCGCTCGTGCCGCTGATGCGCGAATCGCCGGAGTTCCCGCGCGAGGCGCTCAACGCCGGCGTGCGGCAAGGCACGGTGAAGGCGCGTCTCAGCGTCGACGAAGCCGGTCGCGTCACCGGCGTCGACATTCTCGACGCGCAGCCGCGCCGCGTGTTCGACCGAGCGGTCACGCGCACGCTCGCGCGCTGGACGTTCGAGCCCGGCGCGAGCGGCCGCACGACCGACGTCGAGGTCGCGTTCCAGCGCGAGTGAGCGAGAGGCGCGCCGGAGCGAAGGTCCTGCGGCGCACGCGGTAGAATCGCCCCGTGGATACGCCGCTCACCGACACCCTTCCGCGCGAGTCGCACGGCGCCCCGGCGCGCGATCCGCGCCGCGTCGCGTTCGAGGCGAACAAGCTGCGCAAGCGCCTGTGCCGCCAGGCGGGGCAGGCGATCGCCGATTTCTCGATGATCGCCGCCGGCGATCGCGTGATGGTGTGCCTGTCGGGCGGCAAGGACAGCTACGGGCTCCTCGACGTGCTGTGGATGCTCAAGCACCGCGCGCCGGTGCGCTTCGAGGTCGTCGCGGTCAACCTCGACCAGAAGCAGCCGGGCTTCCCGGCCGACGTGCTGCCCGCGTACCTGGCCTCGCGCGACATCCCGTTCCGCATCGTCGAGCAGGACACCTACAGCGTCGTCAAGCGCGTGATCCCCGAGGGCGGCACCATGTGCTCGCTGTGCTCGCGGCTGCGACGCGGCGTGCTCTACCGCGTCGCCTCCGAGGTCGGCGCCACCAAGATCGCGCTCGGTCACCACCGCGACGACCTGCTCGCGACGTTCTTCCTGAACCTGTTCTTCGGCGCCAAGCTCAAGACGATGCCGCCCAAGCTCGTCTCCGACGACGGCCGCCACGTCGTGATCCGGCCGCTCGCCTACGTGCGCGAGCGCGACCTCGCGGCCTACGCGCGGCTGCGCGGCTTCCCGATCATCCCGTGCACGCTGTGCGGATCGCAGGAGCACCTGCAGCGCAGGCAGGTGGGCGAGATGCTGCGCGAGTGGGACCGCAAGCACTCGGGCCGCATCGAGTCGATCTTCAACGCGCTCGGCAAGGCGGTGCCGTCGCACCTGATGGACCGCTCGCTGTTCGACTTCGCTTCGCTCCGCGCGACCGGCGTGCCGAGCGAGGACGGCGACGTCGGCTTCGACGTCGACCCGGCGCTCGAGGCAGCGGTCGAGGCGGCGGTCGCGGTCGAAGCCCGGCCGGACGTCATCCCGCTCGCGCGCGGCTGACGCGCCGCGCGTTCGCACGGCGATGAACGCCCGCGGAACGCTGCGCCGGTCGATCGTCGTCGCGGCGCTCGCCGCGCTCTGCGGTGCGCTCGCGGCAGGCGAGTGCGCGGCCCAGGCCTCCTCGCGCCCTGCCGTTGCGCTCGGCGGCGACGCGCTGCTCGCGCGCCTGCGCGAAGGCGGCGTCACGCTCTATTTCCGCCACACCGCGACCGATTTCCGCCAGAACGACGAGCGTTTCGTCGACGGCGATTGCACGACGCAGCGCAACCTCACCGACGCGGGTCGCGCCGATGCACGCATGATCGGCGCCGAGATCCGGCGTCTCGCGATCCCGGTCGGCGAGGTCCTTGCGAGCCCGTATTGCCGCACCACCGAGACCGCCATGCTGATGTTCGGTCGGGCCGCGCCCGCGCCCGAGGCGCGCGGCGGTCCTGCGGTGGCGGATGCCGATCGCTACGCCGGATTGCGCAAGCTGCTCGCCACGCCGCCCGCGCCGCGCACGGTGCGCGTCGTCGCGAGCCACGGCAACCCGTTCTACGCGGTCGCCGGGCCGCCCTATCTCGCGGAAGGCGAGGCGGCCGTCGTCGCGCCCGCCGCCGACGGCGGGTTCACGGTGATCGCGAAGATCACCAAGGAGGGGTGGCGCGCGCTTGGCCCCTGACGACGAAGAGGCGCACACCGGCGCGGCGAGACGGGCGAAGGGAAACCGCGTGGCGCGCTGCTGGACGCTTCGACGCGGCGGGCTCCCGAATCCCCGGCGGCGCCTGCTTCGCTTTTCTCTGCACCCCCCGCGCTACTTCACCGTCGACTTGTCCTGCCCGAACAGGATCGCGCGCGACCTGTCGTCGGACAGCGCCGGCCGCGTGTTCACTTCCTTGGCGAGCGCGTAGGCGCGCACGACCGCGGGCCGCGCGCCGATCGCGGCCTTCCAGCGCTTGAGGTGCGGGAAGTCGTCGAGGTTCTGCCCCTGCCGCTCGGGCAGCACCCACGGGTAGCTCGCCATGTCGGCGATCGAGTAGTCGCCGGCCACGTACTCGCGATCGGCGAGGCGCTTGTTGAGCACGCCGTACAGGCGCCCCGTCTCCCTGACGTAGCGATCGATCGCGTAGGGGATCTTCTCGGGCGCGTAGTGCGCGAAGTGGTGGTTCTGGCCGGCCATCGGGCCCAACCCGGCCATCTGCCAGAACAGCCACTGCACGACCTCGCAGCGACCGCGCAGGTCGTCCGGGTAGAAGCGATGCGCCTTGCCCGCGAGGTAGAGCAGGATCGCGCCCGACTCGAACAGCGGGATCGGCGCGCCTCCGCCCGGCGGATCGTGGTCGACGATCGCCGGGATCCTGTTGTTCGGCGAGATCGCGAGGAACGCCGGCGCGAACTGGTCGCCCGACGAGATGTTGATCGCCTTCAACCGGTACGGCAGCCCCGTCTCCTCGAGGAAGATCGTGATCTTGTGGCCGTTGGGGGTGGTCCAGTAGTAGAGGTCGATCATGGGCGATAGGCGATGGGCGATGGGCGGTAGTGAACGAGCGGGGGGCGGCGGGGATCGCGCGGTTTCCTATCGCCTATCGCCGATCGCCTATCGCCTCTCTCCCATCGCCCATCGCCGCCGTTCAGAACGTCAGAAGGTGCCGGGAAAATTGCCCCCATCCACGAGCACATTCTGCCCCGCAATGTACCCCGCGTGCACGCTGCACAGGAACGCGCAGATCGCGCCGAACTCCGCGGCGGTGCCGAAGCGGCCGGCCGGTACGGCGGCCGCGCCGGCGGCGAGCAGCTCGTCGATCGGCTTGCCGGCGGCCTTCGCGCGCCCGGCGTAGGTGACGCGCAGCCGGTCGGTGTCGAACGAGCCGGGAAGCAGGTTGTTGATCGTCACGCCGTGGCGCACCACCTTGCGCGCGAGGCCGGCGACGAAACCCGTGAGGCCGCTGCGCGCGCCGTTGGACAGCCCGAGGATGTCGATCGGCGCCTTCACGGCCGACGACGTGATGTTGACGATGCGCCCGAAGCGGCGCTCGATCATCGCGTCGACGGTCGCCTTGATCAGCTCGATCGGCGCCAGCATGTTGGCATCGATCGCGCGGATCCAGTCGTCGCGCGACCAGTCGCGGAAGTCGCCGGGCGGCGGCCCGCCGGCGTTGTTGACGAGGATGTCGGGAAACGGGCACGCGGCCAGCGCGGCGGCCCGGCCGGCCGCGGTGGTGATGTCGCAGGCGAGCCACGCGACGCGCCGCCCGGCCGCCGCGCCGATCTCGTCGGCCGCGCGCCTCACGTCGTCCTCGGTTCGCGCGCAGATCGTGACGTCGACCCCTTCGCGCGCGAGCGCCTCGGCGCAGCCGCGCCCGAGGCCTCGGCTCGCCGCGCACACGAGCGCGCGCCGGCCGGCGATCCCGAGATCCATGTCAGGCGGCCCGCGCGACGCTCGCGCGGCGCACCTGCACCACGGTCGCGATCGCCAGCGCGAAGCACACGCCCGTCCAGGCGAACACGGAGCGCCCCATCGCGTGGTCCAGCATGTAGCCGAACCACACCGGGCCGAGCATCGAGCCGAGGTCGAGTGCCGAGTAGACGAAGCCGTACACGCGGCCCGAGGCGCCCGATGGCGTCGCCGCGCGCACGATCATGTCGCGCGACGGACCGGTGATGCCGGTGGCGAAACCGACGGCGGCGAACAGCGGAAGCAGGAGCGCCAGCGGGGGCTCGAACGTCGAGATGGCGAACATCAGCGCCGCGGCCGATGCGAGCCCTGCCGCCGCGACGCGATCGTGGCGCGTCGTGCGCGCCGCGAGGAACCCGCCCGCGGCGATGCCGGCGGTGCTCCCGAGCAGCAGCGCGGTGACCGCCGAGGTGGCGAGCGCCAACGGGACGCCGTAGGCGACGTTCAGCGTCGCGGGCACGAAGGTCTGCAGCCCGATCGTGCCGATCGTGTAGACCGCGAAATAGGCGAAGCACGCGAGGACGGCAGGCTGCGCGAACAGCGCCAGCGCGGGCGTCGGGTCGCGCTGGCGGCCGTGCCCGACGTGGCACACGAGGAGCGCGCGGCGCGCGGCCAGCACCGCGATCGCCACGAGCCCGACCACGCCCGCCATCGCCAGCGCCCCGCGCCAGCCGATCGCCATCGCGAGCCCGTAGATCGCGATCGGCGCGATCGCGTAGCCCAGGTTGCCGCCGATGCCGTGCACCGAATAGGCGTGGCCGAGCCATCGCGGCGCGACGTTCGCGTTCAGGATCGCGAAGTCGACCGGGTGGAACACGCCGTTGCCCACACCCATCAGCGCGGCGACCGGGAACAGCCACAGCACGCCCGGCGCGAACGAGGCCGCGAGCGCGCCGCCCGCGAGAAGGCCCAGGCCGCCGAACAGCAGCGGGCGCGCGCCGAAGCGGTCGACCAGGAAGCCGGCGGTGAACTGGGCGATTCCCGAGGCGACATAGAACGTCGCCACGAGCGACCCCAGGAGCGACCAGGAAACGTCGAACTCGGCCTTGAGCAGCGGGAAGAGCGGCGGCAACGCGAGCTGGAAGAAGTGCGACAGCGCGTGCGCGAACCCGACCAGCCCGATCACCTGCGCGTCGCGGCGGAACGATGCGTCGGCGCGGGACTCCAAGGGGACGGGTGTAAGGTGGCGGCCGAAACCGTGCACTATAGCGCATCGCGGCGACGCGAGCCGCGCGGCGGCGCGAACGACGAGGACGACAGCGATGGAGCGCAAGACCCGACCCGACGACGAGTGGCGCAAGCTGCTCACCCCCGAGCAGTTCAAGGTGACGCGCAAGAAGGGCACCGAGCGCGCGTTCTCCGGCCAGTACTGGGACAACCACGCCGAGGGCAGGTACGACTGCGTGTGCTGCGGCACGCCGCTGTTCAGCTCGTCGACCAAGTTCGACTCGGGCACCGGCTGGCCGTCGTTCTGGGCGCCGGTCGACCCGCAGAGCGTCCGCAACGAGGACGACAGCTCGTTCTTCATGCGGCGCACCGAGGTGGTGTGCGCCGCGTGCGACGCGCACCTCGGCCACGTCTTCGAGGACGGCCCCGAGCCCACCGGCCAGCGCTACTGCATGAACTCGGCGGCGCTGCGCTTCACGCCCAAGGCCTGATCCTCGCGCGGCGCATGCGGCTGCTGTTCGCCGAGGACGACCCGATGATCGGCGCGGGCGTCCGCCAGGGCCTCGCGCAGGAAGGGTTCGCGGTCGACTGGGTGCGCGACGGCGCGGCCGCCGAGGCGGCGCTGGCCGAGAACGTGCACGAGATCGTGCTGCTCGACCTCGGGCTCCCCCGCAAGGACGGCCTCGCCGTGCTCGCCTCGATGCGCCGGCGAGGCGACGCGCGGCCGGTGCTGGTGCTGACGGCGCGCGACGCGCTCGCCGACCGCGTTGCCGGCCTCGATGCGGGCGCCGACGACTACCTCGCCAAGCCTTTCGAGCTCGCCGAGCTCGCGGCGCGCCTGCGCGCGCTCGCCCGCCGCGCCTCGGGCCGCGCCGCGCCGACCATCGAGCTCGACGGCGTGACGATCGACCCGTCGACGCGCGAGGTGCGCGTCGGCGGCGCGCCCGTGACGCTGTCGGCGAGCGAGTACGCGCTGCTCGAGGCGCTGTCGGCGCGCCCTGGCGCGATCCTGTCGCGCGCGCAGCTCGAGGAGCGCCTCTACGGCTGGAAGGATGCGATCGAGAGCAACGCCGTCGAGGTGCACCTGTCGAGCCTGCGCCGCAAGCTCCCCGAGGGCCTGATCCGCAACGTGCGCGGGCTCGGCTGGCGGATCGTCACGCGCCGGGGCGACGCATGACCTCGATCCGCCGGGCGCTGCTCGTGCCGCTGGCCGGCGGCCTCGCGGTGGCGCTCATCGTCGCGACGATCGCGACCTACCTGCGCGCGCGCGACGAGGCCTCGGCGCTGTTCGACGTGCAGCTCTCGCAGCTCGCCGCGTCGGTGACCGGCATGCCTCTCGCCGTCGCGCCCGGGGGCGCCGGCGGCACCGCGCACGACGCGCCGCTGATCGTGCAGGTGTGGAACCGCGACGGCGTGCAGGTCTACCGCTCGCAGGGCGCGCGCGAGGCGCCCGAGCGCCGTGCGCCGGGCTTCTCGACGGTGCAGACGCGCGACGGCCCGTGGCGCGTGTACAGCGTGCTCGCGAAGGGCGAGCTCGTGCAGGTCGCGCAGCCGCTCGCCGTGCGCGACCAGCTCGCCGCGAGCCTCGCGTGGTCGACGATCCTGCCGTGGCTGATCGCCGCGCCGCTGATCGGACTCTTGCTGTGGTTCGCGATCGCGCGCGCGCTCGCGCCGCTCGAGCGTCTCGCCGACGCCGTGGGCACGCGCAATCCGCGCGAGCTGCGCCCGCTGGCGGCCGGCGAGTGGCCGCGCGAGGTGACGCCGCTCGTCGCTGCGCTGAACGCGCTGCTCGGCCGGCTCGACGAAGCGCTCGACGCGCAGAAGGCGTTCGTCGCCGACGCGGCGCACGAGCTTCGCACGCCGCTCGCCGCCGTTCACCTGCAGGCGCAGCTCGCCGAGCGCGCGCACGACGGCCCCGAGCGCTCGCGCGCGCTCGATGCGCTGCGCGGCGGCCTCAAGCGCGCGACGCGCGTGGTCGAGCAGCTGCTGGCGCTCGCTCGCCAGGACCACGCGGCCGCGGCGGCCCCCACGACGCACGTCGATCTCGCGGCTCTCGCGCGCGACGCCGTCGCCGCGCACGCCGACCTCGCGGCGGCGAAGGACGTCGACCTCGGCGCGGGCGCGCTCGAACCGCTCGCCGTCGACGGCGAGGCCGACGCGCTCGCCACGCTCGCCGCGAACCTCGTCGACAACGCGGTGCGCTACACGCCCGCCGGCGGCCACGTCGACGTGCTGGTCGAGCGCCGCGACGGCGCTCCGGCGCTGGTCGTCCGCGACGATGGCCCCGGCATCCCGGAAGGCGCCCGCGAAGCGATGTTCGAGCGCTTCGCGCGCGGCGCGCGCACCGATGCGCCGGGCAGCGGGCTCGGGCTTGCGATCGTGAGGCGCATC
>DASTCK010000240.1:0-13383 GCA_035711225.1 Casimicrobiaceae bacterium | reverse complement strand
GCATGCGGCCGCGCGCCCCGACGCCGCCGCGATCGCAGGAAGCGGCGAGGCGTGCAGCTATCGCGCCCTCGACGAGCGCGCGAACCGGCTCGCGCGCGCTCTCTCCGACGCTTCCCCGGTGGGCAGCGTCGGGCTGTGCCTCGAGCGCGGCGGCGAGCTGGTCGTCGCGATGCTGGCGACGCTCAAGGCGGGCGCCGCCTACGTTCCGCTCGATCCCGAGCAGCCGGACGAGCGCCTGCAGGCCATGCTCGCCGATGCTTCGGTCGACGCGATCGTCACCGAGGAGCGATGGAGCGCGCGGTTCGAGAACCGGCGCGTGCTGTGCGTCGATCGCGATGCGCCGCGCATCGCCGGACAGCCGGGATCCCCGCTCGCGGTCGCGGGCGACGCGGGCGACGTCGCCTGCGTGATGTTCACGTCGGGATCGACCGGCCGGCCGAAGGGCGTCCCCGTGACGCATCGCTCGATCGCGAACCTCGTGCGCGACACCGACTACGCGCAGTTGCGCGACGACGACGTCGTCGCCCACCTGTCGAACCCGGCGTTCGACGCGGCCACCTTCGAGATCTGGGGCGCGCTCGCGAACGGCGCCGCGCTCGTCCCGATCGACCGCGCCACCGTGCTCGCGCCGCGCGCGCTCGCGAAGGCGTTCACGGCGGCGCGCGTGACCACGGCGTTCGTCACGACCGCGCTGTTCAACGCGATCGCGCGCGAGGCGCCCGACGCGTTCGCCGGTTGCCGCCACGTGCTGTTCGGCGGCGAGGCGGTCGAGCCGCGCTGGGTGCGCGAGGTGCTGCGCGCCGGGGCGCCGCGCCGGCTCGTGCACGCGTACGGACCGACCGAGACGACCACGTTCGCGACGTGGCACGAGGTGACGCCCCGCGAAGCGTCGCGCGAGACGGTGCCGATCGGCGCGCCGATCGCGAACGCGGAGGCCTACGTGCTCGACGCCGAGGGCGAGCCCACCGCCCCGGGCGTGCCCGGCGAGATCCACATCGGCGGCGCGGGCGTCGCGTCCGGCTACCTCGGTGCTCCGCCGCTCGGGGACGGGCGCTTCGTGCCACACCCGTTCTCCGACGACCCCGCGGCGCGGCTCTTCCGGACCGGCGACCGCGCGCGCTGCCGTGGCGACGGCGCGATCGAGTTCCTCGGCCGTGCCGACCGGCAGGTCAAGATCCGCGGCCAGCGCATCGAGCTCGGCGAGGTCGAGGGCGCGCTGGCGCGGCTGCCCTACGTTCGCGACGCGGTCGTGCTCGCCCGCGGCACGACGAGCGACACGCGACGGCTCGTCGCCTGGCTCGTGCCGTCGAATCCGCGAGCGCCGCCGCCCGATTCGCTGCGCCGTGACCTGCGCCGGCTCCTGCCCGAGGCGATGCTGCCCGCCGCGACCGTGTGGCTGCCTTCGCTGCCGCTGACGGCGAACGGCAAGATCGACACGCGCGCGCTGCCCGAGCCCGGGGACGCGCCGCGGCGCTCGACGTTCACGCCGCCGCGGGACATGTTCGAAGGCGTGCTCGTGCGACTGTGGGAGGACGTGCTGGGCATCCGCGGCGTCGGCGTGCACGACCGCTTCTTCGAGATCGGCGGCCACTCGCTGCTCGCGGCGCGGCTGGTCGACACGATCGAGCGCGAGACCGGCCTCGCGCTGCCGCTCACCGCGCTTTTCGCCGACGACACGGTCGACGGGATCGCGCGCGCGCTGCGCGAGGGGACGGCGGACGCCGCGGCGCCGATCGTCGCGGTGAACGCGGCCGGGTCGCGCCCGCCGTTCGTCTTCCTGCACGGCGACTTCCAGGCGGGCGGTTTCTACAGCCGCGCGCTGGCACGGGCCCTCGGGCCCGATCAGCCGACCTACATCGTCCATCCGCACGGGCTCGCCGGCGATGCGGTGCCCGCAACGATCGAGGCGATGGCCACCGAGCGGATCGCCGCGCTGCGTGCGCTCTGCCCGCGCGGGCCGTACGTCGTCGGCGGCCACTGCAACGGGGCGCTGGTCGCGTTCGAGATCGCACGGCAGCTGATCTCCGCGGGGGACGAGGTGCCCGCGGTGGTGCTGATCGAATCGCGCGCGCCCGGGCGCGAGGGCGCGGCGGCAGACGGCGGCGACTACGTGAAGTTCGACGCCGCGGGGCGACCGACGCTGCTCGCGCCGCACGATCGACTGTCGGCGATCGAGCTCGCCTACACACGGGCGATCGACGCTTACCGCGGCGGCCCGCTCGACGGCCACGCCGTGGTGATCCAGGCCGAGGCCTGGCGCGATCCCGCGCCGGACGCAGGGTGGGCACGGCTCGCGCGAAGCGTCGAGGGGCACGTCGTGCGCGGCGACCACGTGACGCTGATCACGCGCCACCTCGGCGATCTCGCGCGCATCGTCGTCGACGCCATCGAGCGCGTGCGCATCGGAGCCTGACGCGCTCGCGAAGACGCGGCCGAGTGCGGTGCGCGCGCGGGAAGGCGTCGCCGTCACGGGTCGCGGCGCCGTCGCTCCGTTACTATTGCGGATCGGTGCGACGCCTCACGCCTGGACCGGCGCCGGGGAGGCTCGCGAACCGCACTCACGATCCTTCGCGATGACGAACGACCGCTCGACGCCTGGCGCAACGCCCCCCTCCGCGCCGATCGCCGTGATCGGCATGAGCCTGCGCGTGCCCGGCGCCGCGACGCTCGAGCGGTTCTGGCGCAACCTCGTCGAGGGCCGCGACTGCATCGAGCGCCGGCCCGCGGCGGCGCTGAGGCAGTCCGGTCTCCGGCAGGAGCTCCTCGCGCACCCGGACTTCGTGCGGGCCCAGGCGATGCTCGACGGCATCGAGGACTTCGACGCCGGGTTCTTCGACCTGTCGGCGCCGGAGGCGGAGTTCACCGATCCGTCGCATCGCCTGTTCCTCGAATGCGCGTGGGAGGCGCTCGAGAGCGCGGGCGTCGTCCCGGGCCGCAACGCGCCGGTCGTCGGCGTCTTCGGCGGCGACGAGGGCGACTACCGGAAGCCGCTCGATGCGCTCGCCGACGATGCGGGAAGCGATCCGTCGCTCGCGATCCGCGTGCGCATCGGCAACTCGCTCGATTTCCTGACGACGCGCGTGTCGCACAAGCTCGACCTGCAGGGGCCGAGCTTCGGCGTGATGGCCGCGTGCGCGACCTCGCTGCTCGCGATCGACCTGGCCGTCCAGAGCCTGCGACGCGGCGAGTGCGGCGTCGCGCTCGCCGGGGGCTCGACGATCCTGCTGTCGCAGAAGGGCGGCTACCTGGCCGGCGTCGAGGGGATGCTCTCGCCGTCGGGCCGGCTGCGCCCCTTCGACGCCGACGCCGATGGCACGATCTTCGGCAGCGGCGTGGGGGTCGTCGCCCTGCGGCCGCTCGCCGACGCGCTGGCCGCGGGCAACCCGATCCACGCGGTGATCCGCGGCGCGGCGTCGAGCAACGACGGCAACCCGCCGGGCAAGGAGAGCTTCATCGCGCCGAGCGCGTCGGGGCAGGTCGTCGCCATCGAGGCCGCGCTGCGCAACGCGGGCGTGTCGCCGGAGACGATCGGTTACGTGGAGGCGCACGGGACAGGCACGCGGCTCGGCGACCCCGTCGAGATCGCGGCGCTGACCGAGGTCTACCGGCGGCACACCGGGCGCACCGGCTTCTGCTCGCTGGGCTCGGTGAAGGGCAACGTCGGGCACCTGCGCTGCGCCGCCGGCGTCGCGAGCTTCATCAAGGCGTGCCTCGCGCTCGAGCACCGCACGCTTCCGCCGCTCGCGAACTTCGCGCGCCCGAACCCGCGGATCGACTTCCCGCGAAGCCCGTTCTTCGTGCACGCCGAGGCGCGGCCGTGGCGCGACGCGGCGACGCCGCGCCGCGCCGCGGTGTCGTCGTTCGGCTTCGGCGGCGCCAACGCGCACGTCGTGCTGGAGGAGCACGTGCCCGCGGCGGCGCAGCGGTCTTCCCGGCGAACGCATTTCCTGCCGGTCTCGGCACGCAACGGGGCCGCGCTCGCACGAGGCATCGAGGGCGTCGTCGCCCATCTCGATGCCCATCCCGAGCTCGACGCCGCCGATGTCGCGCATACGCTCCAGTCGGGCCGGCGCGCCTTCGACCAGCGCGCGCTGTTCGTCGCCGAAGGCGCTGCGATCGCGTCCGCAGCGCGCACGTTCGAGCGGCCGGTCGCGAGCGGCGTCGCGCCGTCCGGCTCGGCGTCGTGCGTGTTCGTCTTCCCGGGCCAGGGAGCGCAGCGGCGTGGCGCCGGGCGCGATCTCTACCTGCGTGAACCGCTCTTCCGGACGCTGGTCGACGAATGCGCGCAGGCGCTCGTGCCCGAGCTGGGGCTCGACCTGCGCGCGCTCCTGGGCTACGTCGACGGCGCCGCCGCCGACGAGGACGTCCTTCGCAGCACGGCCAACGCGCAGCCGGCGCTGTTCGTCGTCGGCTACGCGACGGCGCGTTTGCTGATGTCGTGGGGCGTTTCGCCCGCCGCGATGCTCGGCCATTCGCTGGGCGAGATCGTGGCCGCGTGCCTCGCCGGCGTGTTCTCGCTCGCCGACGGCGTGAAGCTCGTCGCCGCGCGCGCGCGGCTGATGCAGGCGTGCGAGCCCGGGGCGATGGCGGCGGTGTTCGCCCCCGAGGCCCTCGTCGCGCAGCGCCTGCCCGCGTCCCTGGAGGTCGGCGCCGTCAACGCACCGTCGGTCACGGTCGTGTCGGGGACGACGGACGCGGTCTCGGCCTACTGCGAGGCCGCCGAGCGCGAGGGCGTGGCGACGCACCGCATCCCGACCTCGCACGCGTTCCACTCGACGATGATGGAGCCCGCGCTGCCGGCGTTCGCGCGCGTGCTCGAAGGCATCTCGCTGTCCCCGCCGTCGATCACGGTGATCTCGAACGCGACCGGACTTCCGCTCACGCCCGCGCAGGCGACCGACCCGCGCTACTGGGCCGATCACATTCGCCATCCGGTTCGCTTCTCGGCGGGCGTCCGGCACGCGCTGACGCTGCCCCATCCGGCGTTCGTCGAGCTCGGCCCCGGGTCGACGCTCTGCGACCTGATCGTCCGGCACGATCCGCAGGCACGCGTGTTCCCGTTCCTCGCCGCCGCCTGCGCGGCGGACGAGGTCGCCACCTCGCACGCGGCGCTGGGCGGCCTGTGGTGCGCCGGCGTCGAGGTGGACTGGGCGCGCGCAGCGGCGCACGAGCGGCGTGCGCTCGTCGCGCTGCCGACCTATCCGTTCCAGCGCTCGCGGCATTGGCACGATGAGCGCCCGCCCGCACCGGATCCCCGCAAGACGCTCTACGAGCCGGCGTACGCCGAGGCGCCGCTTCCCGCCACCGCGCTCGACGAGCGCGGTCGCACCTGGCTCGTCGTGGGCGAGGACCGCGGGCTCGGGCGCGCCGTGCGTGCGCGGATCGAGGCGGCGGGAGGGCGCGTCGCGACGCTGATTCCCGGCGAGCGCTTCATTCGGGTCGACGCGACGCGCTTCCAGGTCCGCCCGGACTCGCGCGACGATTTCGATGCCGCGATGCAGGCCTGCCTTTCCCCCGTCACGGCGAAGGGGTTGCGCGTGCTCCACCTGGGCTCCGTGACCGGGAGCGCCGGCGCGCACAACAGCGCGGAAGCCTTCGAAGCCGCCGCGAGGACGGGCTTCCATTCGCTGGTCGCCTTCACGCAAGCCGCGTACGACCAGGGCATCGCCGACGACGTCGACTCGCTGGTGATCACCGACGGCCTGGTCCGGCTGGACGGCGAGCCGGGCGCACGCTTCGCCGAGAAGGCCGCCGTCGTCGGCGCGAGCCGCACGATCTCGCGCGACATTCCGGGATTGCGCATGCGCGTGGCGGACATCCCGTCCCAGGACGATGACGAGACGCCCGAGTGGCTGGTCGAGGCGCTGGTCCGGGAAGCCGGGGATCCCGAGGTCTCCTCGATGGTCTGCCTGCGGCGCGCCAGGCGCCTCGTCGAGCGGCTGTACGAGCTTCCCGCGCTTCCGAGGGGGAGGCCTCGCCTTCGCGAGGGCGGCGTCGTCCTCGTCACCGGCGGCACCGGCGCACTGGGCCTGCTGTTCGCGGCGGAATTGTTCGACCTGTGCCGCGCGCGACTGGTGCTGACCGCGCGCTGGGACCTTCCGGCCGAGGAGACGTGGCCGGAGCGGGCGAGGCGCGACGACCGCGTCGGGCGGTCGCTCGCGGCGATCCTCGATCTTCGCGCCCGGGGCGCCGAGGTGATGGTCGTCAGCGCGGATGTCGCCGATCGCAAGCAGGTGGCTCGAGCGATCGCGGCGACGAAGGCGCGGTTCGGCGCGCTGCACGGCGTCATCCACGGTGCCGGTGTGCTGCTGCCAGCGCCGGTGATCGAGAAGACGCGCCGCAGCGTCGCGAAGGTGTTCGCGCCCAAGGTGCACGGCGCGTTCCATCTCGAGGAACTGCTCGCCGACGAGCCGCTGGACCTCTTCATGCACCTGTCGTCGCAGTCGTCCCACTTCCCGGCGCACGGCCAGGTCGACTACGCCGCGGCCAACGCGGTGCTGGACGCCATGGCCCAGAACCGCGCCGCCCGGCTCCCGGGCCTGTCGTGCGCCACGGGCTGGGGGCCTTGGCAGGAGGTGGGCATCGCGGCGACGCGCGTGCAGCAGTCGCTCGACGCGGACTTCGAGTGGGGCCGCGCGGCGAGCGCGGGCGCGCGGGACGCCGAGTTCGAATCGCTGGACCACCCGATCCTGCGCTCGCGCTTCCGCGACGGCGATGGCGAGCTCACCTACCGCGGCGTCCTCCGTCGCGGACACTGGCTCGTCGACGACCACCTGCTCGAGGGCCGGTCGCTCCTGTCGGGAACGAGCACGATCCAGCTCGTCAGCACCGCGTTCGCGGACCACTCCACCGGCGAAGGGGCCATCGAGCTCACGGGCGTCGCGTTCGTGCGCCCCCTCTTCACCGACAAGGGCGGCACCGAGTTCGAGATCCGCTTCGCGCGCGCGCGCGACGACGAAGCCTTCACGCTGCGCTCGCGCCCGCTCGGGACGCGCGACGCGTGGCGCGTGCACGTCACGGGCTTCGTGCGCAACAGCGAGGTCGCGCCGCGCCCCGTGCGTGCGCTGCCTCCGGCGACGGCGTGGGAGCGCGTTCCGGCCGGCCCGCCGTTCGGCGGACGCCTGCTCACGGGGACGGGCCGGTGGCGCTGGAAGCGATTCGAGCTCGAGCACGACGGCCGCACCTGGGACCGCGTGGTGCTGCCGTCCGATTTCCTCGACGACCTGGAGGTGTTCGAGCTGCACCCGTCGCTCCTCGACGGCGCGATCATGGGCGCGTGCCGCGCGATCGCCGGCGAGTCGGTCCCGCACACGTTCGACTGCATCCGCATCTTCGGCGCGCTCGCGCCCGAGCTCGTGGCGGTTACCGAGCACCGGCCGATCGGCGGCTCGATCGCGTCGGACATCACGATCGCCGACCCCGCGGGGCGCACGCTGGTCGAGATCGAGGGCTTCGTGAAATGGCCGCTCGAGGGCTCGAGCATGGTCCACGAAAGCCGCGCGCGGATGGACGCGAGCGCCGCGCCGCCCGCCGGGGATGGCGAAGCGTCGAGGGCGGTCGTCGCCGAGCCCGGGGAGCTTGCGTCGATCCGGGTGGTTGCGTTCGTCCCGCGCGCACCGCAGCCGGGCGAAGTGGAGATCGAGGTGCACGCGACCGGCCTCAACTTTCGCGACGTGCTGTCGGCGCTCGGCGAGATGCCGGGCATCGAGGCGGGCGCCTACACGCCGGGCAGCGAATGCAGCGGCGTGGTCCGCGCGGTGGGCGCGGGCGTCCGCCGCCTCGCCCCCGGCGACCGCGTCGTGGCGATCGCGCGCGGCGCGCTGGCCACGCACGTGACCGTGCCCGCCCACTGCGTGGCGATCCTGCCCGACAGCCTCGACTTCCCGCGGGCCGCGGGACTGCCGATCGTGTTCCTGACCGCAGACTACGCGCTCCGGATGCTGGCGCGCATGGCTCCGGGCGAGCGTGTCCTCATCCACGCCGGTGCCGGCGGCGTCGGCCTCGCCGCGCTGCAGATCGCGCGGCAGCTCGGCGCCGAGGTGTTCGCCACGGCGGGCCACCCGGACAAGCGCGCCTACCTGCGCTCGCTCGGCGTCGAGCAGGTCTTCGACTCGCGGACGCTGGCCTTCGTCGAGGGGATCCGCGACGCCACGCGCGGCGAAGGGGTGGACGTCGTGCTGAACTCGCTCGCGGGCGAGTTCATTCCGGCGAGCCTGGGCTTGCTGCGGCCGCAGGGACGCTTCATCGAGATCGGCAAGCGCGACCTCCTGGCCGACGCGAAGCTCGGGCTCGCGCCGTTCCTGCGCAACCTGTCGTTCAGCGCGTTCGACCTGGGAAGCCTCTTCGACGCGAAGGATCCGAGGGTCGGGCCGATGTTCGACGAGCTGATGGACCGGTTCGCCCGCGGCGAGCTGCAGCCGACCCCCACGCACGTGGTGCCCTACGACCGGATCGAGGAAGGGTTCCAGCGCATGGCCCGCGCGCAGCACATCGGGAAGATCGTCTTCGAGGTTCGGCCCGACACCAGCGTGCGCGGCGCCGTCGCGCGGGGCTTCGAGGACATGTACGGCACGGGGGTGCCGATCGCGTGGGGACTCGACGTGTTCCGCCGCATCCTCACGTGGAGCGAGTCGCCGCCGTACGTGCTCGCGATGGGATCGGCGGTCGACGGCGTCGGCGCGGCGCACGCGAAGCCGCGAAGCGTCGGCATCCAGGGACGCGGACGCGAGGGGCTCGCCACGGCCTACCGGGCCCCTCACACCGAGGTCGAGAAGGCGCTGACCGCGTTGTGGGAGAGGACGCTGGGCATCGCGCCGATCGGCGTCGACGACCATTTCTTCGACCTGGGAGGCGACTCGATCGAGGCGATCCAGATCCAGCACGCGATCCAGCGCGAGTTCCACCAGCGCGTCAAGAACACCGAGTTCCTCGTCGATCCCACGATCGCCGCGCTCGCGGTGCTGATCACGGCGCGGCGGGAATCGTTGACCGCTGCCGCCCCGGCATGACCGCGGCACCGACGAAGGCGTCCGCGAGCGGCGTGCGCGCGCCGTCGCCCGGGTCCCGCGTGCCGCGATGAACGCACCCGGGCGCGCCCGTCCCGCGCTGATGTGCACGCTGAGCCCGTCGGGGGGTTCGGCGCCGCTCGTCCTGGTGCCCTCGGTCGGAACGACGCCGCTGTCGCTCGTGCGGCTCGCGCGCGCGATCGAGCCGCGGCGGCCGGTCCATGCGTTCGCCTACGCGGGCCTCGAGGACGACGGGCCCGTCCACGAGACGGTCGAGGCGATGGCCGAGGCGTACGTCGGCGAGCTCGTCGCGTTCGCTCCCCGCGGGCCTTACCTGCTCGGCGGGCACTGCCTCGGTGGCGTCGTCGCGCTCGAGATGGCTCGACAGCTGGAGGCGCGCGGCCGCGCCGTCGCGCGCCTGGTCCTCGTCGATTCGATCGCGCCGTGGCGCGCCGACGACTTGCGGCCCGCGGACGAGCTGGCGCGCCTCGACAGGGAGCTCCGGGGCGACGGGAGCCCGCTGCGGCGGCTCCTCGAATCGCTGGCGGCGCGCGCGCTCGAGCACTCCCCGATGCTCGAGCCCGACGTCCGCGATCGGCTGCTCCGCATGGTGAAGGTCCACGTGGAGGCGAGCTTCGCCTACCGCGCGCGTCCCGTCCGTGCGGGCACGCACCTGCTGTTCACCGAGGCGAGCGATCCGTCGTTCTTCGGCGGATGGCCCTTGCTCGCGACAGGCGGGCTCGTCCGGCACGTCATCCCGGGCGACACGTTCTCGCTGCTGAAGCCACCGCACGTGGCGTCGGTCGGCCAGCGCGTGGGGGAAGCGCTCGCGGGGGTGGACGCGTGAGCGTTGCCGCGCGGCGCGCGAGGGGCCGATGACGCCTTCCGGCCCGCTCGACGATGCGCCGCGCGCGCCCGAGGCGCGCCCGCCCCTGGCGGTCGCGTACGTCGCGCCGCGCGACCCGCGCGAGGCGCGCGTCGCGCGGATCTGGGAAGAGGTCCTCGCGATCGCGCCGATCGGCGTCGACGACGATTTCTTCGACCTGGGCGGCGCGTCGCTGCAGGCGTTCGCCGTGATCGCGCGCGTGCAGCGCGACTTCGGCGTCGCGCTGTCGCCCCGCGACCTGTTCGGGCAGGGGACGGTCGCGGCGATGTCGGCGCGGATCGCCTCGCTCGTGGCACCCGCGTAGGACGCGCGAGGTCCTCCGGAGGGAACACGGCCGGACGAGGCGCTTGCTGCGCTGCGGTATGATCGGATCGCCATGAATGCCGTGGACGATCCCCTCGCCGCGGCGGACGCCGACGTCGACGCCGAGCGCGGCGACGCGCCGCGGCTGCGCGAGATTCCGTACAACTACACGTCGTTCTCGGATCGCGAGATCGTGATCCGGCTGCTCGGCGACGACGCGTGGCGCGTGCTGCAGGAGCTGCGCGGCGAGCGGCGCACCGGCCGGTCGGCGCGGATGCTCTTCGAGGTGCTGGGCGACATCTGGGTCGTCGAGCGCAATCCCTACCTGCAGGACGACCTGCTCGACAGCCCGAAGCGCGCCTCGCTGCTCGTCGACGCGATGCGCCACCGGATCGCGGAGATCGAGAAGCGGCGTCGCGCGCAATCGGGCGCGGATCCGGACCGCGACTGGAAGGTGGCGGGTCTCGTCGCCGCGGCGTCGCTCGCGATCGCGCGCTTCGCCGCGGCGTTCGGCGAGACGCGCGAGCTGCGCAAGCGCTGCTCGCGCGTGCTCGGCCGCCACACGCGGCGCGACAACATCGCGTTCGACGCGCTCGCGCGCGTGTCGCACGTTACCGACGCGACCGACTGGCGCGTCGAGTACCCGTTCGTCGTGCTCCACCCCGACACCGAGGACGAGGTGCGCGGGCTGGTCGAGGGATGCATCGAGCTCGGGCTCACGATCATCCCGCGCGGAGGCGGCACCGGATACACGGGCGGCGCCTGCCCGCTCACGCCGCGCTCGGCGGTGATCAACACCGAGAAGCTCGAGCGGCTCTC
Source organism: Casimicrobiaceae bacterium (assembly GCA_035711225.1). Lineage (GTDB taxonomy): Bacteria > Pseudomonadota > Gammaproteobacteria > Burkholderiales > Casimicrobiaceae > VBCG01. The sequence continues at coordinate 2,370 of DASTCK010000240.1, read as the reverse complement.
GGCCGTCGAGCGCATCGTCCTGCCGGGACACGCGCGGCCGGTCGCGACGATCGACGCGGGCGCCGGCGTGGTGACGCGGCGCGTGATGGACGCCGCCGAGGCGCAAGGGCTCGTGTTCGCGGTCGACCCGACGTCTGCCGACGCCTCGTGCATCGGTGGCAACGTGGCGATGAACGCCGGTGGCAAGAAGGCCGTGCTGTGGGGCACGGCGCTCGACAACCTGGCGTCGTGGCGCATGGTGTCGCCCCAGGGCGAGTGGCTCGAGGTCGAGCGCCTCGACCACAACCTCGGGAAGATCCACGACGCCAAGCTCGCGACGTTCGAGATCCGGCGCCTCGCGCGCGACCGCAGGACGGTCGTGTCGACCGAGACCCTCGCGGTGCCCGGCGCGCGCTTCCGCAAGGCCGGCCTCGGCAAGGACGTGACCGACAAGTTCCTCGCGGGGCTGCCGGGCATCCAGAAGGAGGGCTGCGACGGGATCGTCACCAGCGCGCGCTTCGTGCTGCACCGGATGCCGCCCGCGATCCGAACCGTGTGCCTCGAGTTCTTCGGCCAGGTGCGCGACAGCGTGCCGTCGATCGTCGAGATCAAGCGCTACCTCGACGCCCGCCCGGGGGGCGCGATCCTCGCCGGCCTCGAGCACCTGGACGAGCGCTACGTCAAGGCGGTCGGCTACGCGACCAAGGCGAAGCGGCACGGGCGCCCGAAGATGGTGCTGATCGGCGACATCGTCGGCGAGTCCGACGACGCCGTGGCGCGCGCGGCGAGCGAGGTGGTGCGCCTCGCGGCGGCGCGCGGCGCCGAAGGCTTCGTCGCGGTGTCGCCCGAGAGCCGGAAGAAGTTCTGGCTCGACCGCGCGCGCACCGCGGCGATCGCGAAGCACACCAACGCGTTCAAGATCAACGAGGACGTCGTCATCCCGCTCGAGCGGCTCGGCGACTACTCGGACGGCATCGAGCGCATCAACATCGAGCTGTCGATCGGCAACAAGCTCAGGCTCGCCGACGAGCTCGCGGCGCTGTTCGAGCGCCCCGACGCGCTGCGCCTGTGGAAGCCCGGGGACGAGGTGCGGCCGCCGCAGGAGCTCGTCGACGAGCGCTTCGAGGAGGCCCGCGCGCTCGTCGCCGGCGTGCGCGCGCGCTGGCAGGACCTGCTCGACCGCATCGACGCGACGTTCCCGGCGCTGCAGGACCACCGCACCGTCGTCTCGTGGAAGACCGAGCTGTGCGCGCCGCTCGAGGACCTGTTCGACGGCCGCGCGTTCGCACCGGTGCTCGCGGCGATCCGCGCGACGCACGCGCGCGTACTGCGCAGCCGCGTGTTCGTCGCGCTGCACATGCACGCCGGCGACGGCAACGTGCACACCAACCTGCCGGTCAACTCCGACGACTACGGCATGCTGCGCGAGGCGACGGCGGCGGTCGCGCGCATCATGGCGCTCGCGCGGAGCCTCGACGGCGTCGTCTCCGGCGAGCACGGCATCGGCATCACCAAGCTCGAGTACCTGACCGACGACGAGATCGCGCCGTTCGCCGACTACAAGCGGCGCGTCGACCCCGACGGGCATTTCAACGCCGGCAAGCTGCTGCGCGACGCGGCGCGGCCCGCCGACCTCACGCGCGCGTACACGCCGTCGTTCTCGCTGATCGGCGCCGAGAGCCTGATCCTCGAGGCCTCCGCGATCGGCGCGGTCGCCGAGTCGATCAAGGACTGCCTGCGCTGCGGCAAGTGCAAGCCGGTGTGCTCGACCCACGTGCCGCGCGCGAACCTGCTCTACAGCCCGCGCAACAAGATCCTGGCGACGTCGCTCCTGATCGAGGCGTTCCTCTACGAGGAGCAGACGCGGCGCGGCGTGTCGCTGCGCCACTTCGACGAGTTCTCCGACGTCGCCGACCATTGCACCGTGTGCCACAAGTGCGAGGCGCCCTGCCCGGTCGACATCGACTTCGGCGACGTGTCGATCGCGATGCGCAACCTGCTGCGGCGCGAGGGGAAGAAGCGCTTCAGCCCGGGCACGGCGGCCGCGATGGCGTTCCTGACGGCGACCGATCCGGCGACGATCAAGGCGTTGCGCCTCGGCATGGTCGACGTCGGCTACCGCGCGCAGCGCCTCGCGCACGGCGTCGTCAAGCGACTGGGGCTCGCCCGGCCGCAGACGCGGCATCCGCCGGCCACGGTCGGCAGGACGCCGCTGGTCGCGCAGGTGATCCATTTCGTCAACAAGCCGATGCCCGGCGGGCTGCCGAAGCGCACGTCGCGCGCGCTGCTCGACATCGAGGACGACGCGGTCGTCCCGATCATCCGCGACCCCCGGCGCGCGGCCGACGACGCCGAAGCGGTGTTCTATTTCCCCGGCTGCGGCTCGGAGCG
>DASTCK010000239.1:0-4900 GCA_035711225.1 Casimicrobiaceae bacterium | reverse complement strand
GGTGAACGCCATCGCGGCCGGCCCGTCCCACGGCTCCATCAGCGCCGCGTGGTATTCGTAGAACGCGCGACGGTCCTCGTCCATCAGCGGGTTCCCGGCCCACGCCTCCGGGATCATCATCATCATCGCGTGCGCGAGCGGATAGCCGCCCATCACGAGCAGCTCGAGCGCGTTGTCGAACGACGCGGAGTCCGACTGGCCTTCGTAGATGAGCGGCCACAGCTTCGGCAGGTCCTCGCCGAGCACCGACGACGCGATCGCGCCTTCGCGCGCGCGCACCCAGTTGAAGTTGCCGCGCAGCGTGTTGATCTCGCCGTTGTGGCAGACGAAGCGGAACGGATGCGCGAGGTCCCAGGTCGGGAACGTGTTGGTCGAGAAGCGCTGGTGCACCATCGCCAGCGCCGAGACCATCGACTCGTCGGCGAGGTCGGGATAGAAGCTGCCGACCTGGTGCGCGAGCAGCATGCCCTTGTAGCAGAGCGTGCGCGTCGAGAACGACGGCACGTAGAACTCCTTGCCGTGCTTGAGCGCGAGCGCCTGGATCGCGTGGCCGGCGCGCTTGCGGATCACGTAGAGCTTGCGCTCGAGCGCGTCCTGGTCGACGTTGCGCGAGCCGCGCCCGACGAACACCTGGCGGATGACGGGCTCGACCTCCTTCGTGCGCTCGGAGAGGCCGTCGTTGTTGGTCGGCACGTCGCGCCAGCCGAGCAGCGCCTGCCCTTCCGCGGCGATCGCGCGCTCGATCTCCTGCTCGCACGCCATGCGCGAGGCCGGCTCCTGCGGCAGGAACACCATGCCGACGCCGTACTGGCCGATCGCGGGCAGCGTGATGCCGAGCTTGCCGCACGCGCGGCGCAGGAACGCGTCGGGCAGCTGGATCAGGATGCCCGCGCCGTCGCCCTGCAGCGGGTCGGCGCCGGTCGCGCCCCGGTGCGACAGGTTCTCGAGGATCTTGAGGCCCTGCGCGATGATCGCGTGGCTCTTGCGGCCCTTGATGTGCGCGATGAAGCCCAGGCCGCACGCGTCGTGCTCGTGCGCCGGGTCGTAGAGGCCCTGCCGCGCCGGCGGCCAGGCGCCGGGCTGCCCTGAAGGAACGTGCTCCGAACCGTCGCGCACCGTCGTGTCCCCGTCCGCGTCTGACCGTTTGGCCGCGCCCGCCAACCCGTGGCGGGCCCACCGAAAAGGTTACCTTTCGCCGCCCCTCCGCGGGCGCGAAGCTTGCTCGCGTGAAATGCGGAGCGAAACCTTTTCATCCTACTCGCGTTGCTGCATTGCGACAAGAAAGGCGCCGGACGTCCGCGCAACAGGCCCTGCCGGGCGGCGGGCAGGAACCGCCCGAAAGCCTTGCCAAAGGGCGGCCCGTTCCGGTCTAATCTGAACAGTTTCGGCTATCTCGTTGTTGCAGCGTCCAAAACCGCTGCCGCTCCGACCCGGTTTCAGGACAACATCATCAGAAAGACGACGCCATGCCCTTCGCTCGCCTGACCGGCTGGCTCCGCCCGGCCCTCACGCTCCTGGCCCTGGCCGGCACGCTGGCGCTGACCGCCTGCGGCGGCGGCAGCGGCGCGATCAACAACCCGAACACCCCGACCCCGACGCCGACGCCGACGCTGTTCACGCTGCCGTCCGGCATCGTGATCGCGTACTCCCAGGTGCCCACGACGATCAAGATCGTCGGCGGCATCCCGCCCTACCAGGCGCTGTCGAACAACTCGGCGGTGCTCCCCGTGCCGCTCAACGTCTCGGGCGACACGATCGTGCTGGTCGCCAACCCGGTCGCCCCGGGCACCGACGTGCCGGTGACCGTCACCGTCACCGACCAATCGGGGCAGGCCGCGATCGCCAACGTCACGGTGCGCTTCGCGCCGCTCTTCGAGAACGGCCTCGTCGTCACGCCGTCGAGCGCGAACTGCGGCACCAACGTCTGCGACGGCGAGACCGCCAGCGTGCGGGCGGTCGCGACCGGCGTCGGCGGCGCGCCGCTGCCGGGCCGCCAGATCCGCTTCGACGTCGTGTTCGGTCCCTACGCGATCCTCACGAGCAACCCGGGCGTGCCGGTCTCCTCGACGCTGACGGTCGTCACCGACGCCGCCGGCGTGGCCGACATCCAGATCCAGGCGACGCCCAACGCGACGACGCAGCAGGCGCAAATCCGCGCGACCGACCTCGCGACTGGCCAGCAGCAGATCGCCAACTTCATCGTCGAGCGCCGCACGTCGACGAACAACCTGTCGGTGGTGCCGCCTTCGGTGACCATCCAGGGCGCATCCAGCAGCAGTTGTTCGACGGGGTTCGTCGTCGACTACTACATCTACGGCGGCACGCCCCCGTATACCGTAGCCTCGACGTTCCCGAACGCTGTCGTCATCTCGCCCACCGTGGTCGCGGTGAGCGGTGGCTTCTTCCGCGCGATCACCAACGGCACGTGCGTCAATCCGCTGACCTTCACGATCGTCGATTCGGCAGGCAAGACCACGACGGCGACGCTGACCAACACCGTCGGCACCGGGACGGGGGGCGGGGGTACCCCGACGACGGTGACGCCGCTGGTCCTCGCGCCGCTCGGGGGGTACACGAGACCCTCGACCTTCTGCCAGGGCGGCAACACGCTGACTTTCACGGCCAACGGAGGCACGCTGCCGTACAACGCGGTGTTGATCCCGACGGGGGCGACGCCGTCCAATCCGCTGCCGACGCTGCCGGACGGGAACGTGGTCGCGGGCCAGAACTCGCCCATCAATGTCGCGTTCCCGAGCGCGGTGATCGGCAGCTACGTGCTGTCGCTCACCGACTCGAGCACGCCATCGCAGTCGACGTCGCAGCCAATCACGTGTAACTGATCCTCCGCCGCAGCGCCCGACGACGGCGATCCCTCGGGGTCGCCGTCGTCGCTTGGGACGGTGAGTCGCGCGAGCGCGGCGCGTCAGGCGGCGAGCACCTGCTCGAGGTCGGACTCGTCGACGTCGCCGCGCACGACGGCTCGGCCGAGGCGCTCGAGCAGCACGAATCGCATCCGGCCGCGCGCGACCTTCTTGTCGCGGCCCATCAGCTCGAGCCAGCGCGCGACGTCGAGGCGCGGCGGCGCAGTCGGCAACCCGGCCGCGGCGACGAGCGCCTCGACGCGCGATCGCTCGGGCGGCGGCAGCCCGCACACGCGCTCGGAGAGCCGCGCCGCGAGCAGCATCCCGGTGCCGACGGCCTCGCCGTGCAGCCAGCTGCCGTAGCCGGTCGCCGTCTCGATCGCATGGCCGAACGTGTGGCCGAAGTTGAGCAACGCGCGCTCGCCGGTCTCCCGCTCGTCGGCGGCGACCACCGCGGCCTTGATGCGGCAGCTCTCGAAGATCGCGTGCGCGAGCGCGCCCTCGTCGCGCCGCAGGAGCGAGGGCATCGCGCCCTCGAGCCACGCGAAGAACGCCGCGTCGCGGATCGCGCCGTACTTGACGACCTCGGCGAGACCCGCTGCGAGCTCGCGTGCAGGCAGCGTCGCGAGAACCGCGGTGTCGATCACCACGCCGACCGGCTGGTGGAACGCGCCGATCATGTTCTTGCCGAGCGGATGGTTGACCGCGGTCTTCCCGCCGACCGAGGAGTCGACCTGCGCGAGCAGCGTCGTCGGGACCTGGACGCATGGCACGCCGCGAAGGTAGATCGCCGCGGCGAAGCCCGCGATGTCGCCGACCACGCCGCCGCCGAGCGCGACGATCGGCGTCGTCCGGTCGGCGCGGAGCTCGAGCAGTCGCGTCAGCAGGTCGCGCAGCGTGTCCAGCGACTTGTGCATCTCGCCGTCCGGCACGAGCACGACGTCGATGCCGACGCCCGCGCGATCGAGCGCCGCGCGCAGCGCGGGCAGGTGGTGCGCGGCCACGACCGCATTGGTGACGACGACCGCGCGGCGCGCATCGCGCGGGAGCAGCGCGCCTGCCTCCGCGAGCGCGCCGTGGCCGATGACGATCGGGTAGCTGCGCTCGCCGAGCGCGACGTCGAGGCGCTTCATCGCGTTCCCTCGTGCGCGGCGCGCGGCAGCGTTTCCCACGCGCGCGCGAAGCGCATCACCTCGTCGCGGTCGGACGCGATCACGTGGTCGGCGATCGCGCGGTACAGCGGATCGCGCTGCGCGTAGAGCTCCGCGATGCGCGCGGCCGGATCGGCGGCGCGCAGCATCGGGCGGTGGCGGCTGTGCCGCACGCGCTCGTAGAGCGTCGCCGGGTCGGCGTGCAGGTAGACGATCGTCCCGCCCTCGGCGAGGAGCTTGCGGTTGGCCTCGCGGAGCACCGCGCCGCCGCCGGTGCCGAGCACGACGTTTTCGAGCTTCACGAGGTCGGCGATCACCGCCTCCTCGCGGTCGCGGAACGCGGCTTCGCCCTCGATCTCGAAGATGGTCGGGATCGTGACGCCGAGCCTCTCCTCGAGCTCGTGGTCGGCGTCGACGAACCGCTTGCCGAGGCGGCGCGCGAGCTGGCGCCCGAGCGTCGTCTTGCCGGCGCCCATCAGCCCGACGAGGTAGAGGTTGCCGCGGTGCAGCAGCATCGGGGCATTGTAGCGAACGCGAGGAAGCGAGAGGTGGCGATGGGCGGGAAGCGAAAGGCGGCGATGGACGAAGAAGCGAAAGGCGGCGATGGACGAAGAAGCAATAGGCGGCGATGGGCGACGAAGCAAAAGGCGGCGATGGGCGATAGGCGATGGGCGATAGGAAAGGCGCGCGAGCGCGACGCGTTTGGCCTATCGCCGAAGAAAGGCGGCGGTGAGCGATACGCGAGGGGAATTCGAACCCGCATTACTCGCTGCTCGAACCGCGCGCGAGTTCCTATCGCCTATCGCCTATCGCCCACGCCTATCGCCTATCGCCCATCGCCCATCGCCGCCTTTGCCCGCCAACGGCGAAAACGACGCGGGCCGCCCG
>DASTCK010000238.1:0-4545 GCA_035711225.1 Casimicrobiaceae bacterium | reverse complement strand
TGTGCATCTCGGGTTGCCGCGCGACGAAGCGCAGCGACACGAACGCAAGCAGCGCGGCGCCCGCCGTGGCGAGCATCGCGGCGGCCGCCGGCTGCCGCAGCAGCAGCGCGAGCCCGCCCAACCCGCAGGCCAGCGGCGCCGCGTAGGCCCACCACGCGCCCGCGGCGACCGCGCGCTCGAGCGCGATGACCACGCCGAAGAACGCGGCGACCATCAGCGGCCCGTGCCACGCGGCCAGCGCGCCGGTGCTCGCATCGCCCACGCCCAGACGCGCCAGGCCGGCGAGGACGCCGCCGACGAGCGCGACGAGCCCCAGCGCGAGGAGCGGGACGCGGGCGCGCGGCGGGAGGTCGGGCATGGCAGGCGAGGGAGGCACGAAGGTTCGTGATCGGTGGATGGCGGATGATGGACGACGGAAGGTGGATCGTGGTGGGCGGCGACGACGGGACGCGCGCCAGCCCGGAAGCGTGCCGGTCGCGGCAGGCCCCCGGATCCGCGTCAACGAACGCGCGGGCGCGTCAGCGCAGCGTCCGAACGAACGGCAGGCGCTGCGACGGCGCGAAGCCGACGTCGTACAGGAAGCCGAGCAACGCGAGATCGCGCGGCGCGACCACCGTCTCGAGCCGCTCGATGCACAGCGCCGCGCAGTTGAGCGCCAGCTCGGCGACGAGCACGTGGCCGATGCCGCGGTGCGCGTACTCGGGGTCGACGCCGATCGTGTCGAGCACCGCGGTGGGGGCGGTGCGGCCGAAATCGCCGAGGTCGGCGCGCGCCATCGCGAAGCCGACGATCGCGTCGTCCAGCCGCGCGACCAGCGACACGCGCACGCCGCTCTCGTGGATCGCCTCCGCTAGCTTCCGCGCGATGCTTTCCTTGCGATCGCGCCCGGTGAGCTCGCGGTCGATGCGCGCGATCTCCGGCAGGTCCGCGAGCGCCATCGAACGCACCTCGCAGCCGCCGCGACCCGCCCGCTCGAAGTCGTTCGCGCCGTTCGCGCCGTAGTCGATCTCGCGCTGCGGGTCGACCATCACGGCGCCGCCGGCTGGCGCGTCGGTCGCCGTCGCGCCGATCGCGCGGTCGACGACGTGGTTCGGCGCGAGCGCGAAGCCGTGCTCGTCGAGCCAGCGCAGCATCGCGTGGTCGTTCCAGCGCGCCGCCGTGCGCAACTCGACGATGCCGCGCGACCGCGCGGCCTGCGCGAGCGCGTCGAGCATCCGTCCGCCGACGTTGCGGCCCTTCGCGTCGGGCCGCACGCCGATCGTCTCGAGCCGCAGGCCGGGTGCGACGCGGCCGAACTCGCCTTCCATCACGCGGCCGAGCATGTAGCCCGCGAGCCCGTCGCCGTCGTCGAGCGCCACCTGCAGGTGCAGGTCGGGGTCGCGCAGCGCCGCGGCGAGCCGGCGCTCGAAGTAGCCGCGGCGCGAGCGGCCTTCGAGGCGCGCGTCGATGGCGACCACCGCGTCGAGGTCGTCGCGGGCGAGTCGGCGGACGGTGGCGTGGACCGGGGCGATCGTGGACATCGGGAGTCTCCGGGGAAAAGGCGGACGGTCAGCCCGAGGCGCCGGCGAGCGACAGCGTGCGGTCGGTCTCGTCGTCGATGAGGTCGTCGAGCATCGGCAGGAGCGCCATCGACTCCTTCTGGATGTGCGCGATCTGCCGCTCGCAGAGCTCGAGCGCATGGCGGCGGAACGTCTCGTAGCTCGCCGCGTCGAGCGAGGCCGGCCCGGCTTGCGCGAGCGGCAGCAGGACGGCGGCGATCTCGCGCACGGCCGCGTGCTCCTCGGCCAGGAGCTCGGCGATGTCGCCCTCGCCCGCCTGCGCGAGCAGCGGGAAGAGCTCGCGCTCCTCGAAGCCGAAGTGGCGGATCACCTCGTCCTCCAGGTGACGCGCGAGCGCCGCGCCGAGTCGGTCGACCGCGTCGCGGTCGCGCGACGCGAGCGCCTGCTCGAGGCGGCCGTAGAGCGCGAGCGAGGCGCGATGCTCGTCGTCGAGGATCTGGGGGGTCTGGCGGCGATAGCTCATGGCGTGGGCGCGCGCGGGGCGGCGTGGAGAGGCGGGTGCGCGATCGCCCGCGCGGCCCGGGTGAAGAAGACGGCGTAAGCGATCGCCGCGACGCTGCCGGCGACGGCCGCGGCGAGCGCGATGGCGCCCACGCCGAGCACGATGGCGAGCGCGAGCAGCGCCAGCGCCAGCACGTGAAGCCGCGCGTGGAGCCTCAGCGCGCGCTCGTGGGTCAGCGACGACGGCGTCGGGGGACGCCGCTGGCCGCGTCCCGCGTGCATCGCGGCGAGGAACGGGACGATCCGCTGCAGGATGCCGAGGACGAACGTGAGCAGCCAGCCGGCGACCAGCGTGGCGCCGAAGAGCGTGACGAGCCGCGGCTCCGCGGGCACCAGCGCGATCACGAGCGCGAGCGCCAGGCTCGCGACCATCGCCGCCCACGCCAGCGCGACCAGCCGGAAGCCGGTGCCGAGGTCGCGTCGCAGGCCGTTCGCGAGGACGCCGCGCATCGACTGGACGTGCAGGATCGCGGCCACCATGCCGAGGCCCGCCGCGGCGACCGTCAGGACCTCGGGCGTCGCGCCCAGCGCCGCGGCGACGGCGAGCAGCAACGCGACGGTCGCGAGCGCGAACGACGCCCAGCCGCGCTCGGGCGCGACCGGCTCGCCCAGCGCGAACATCGGCACCAGCACGTACGAGAGCCCCAGCGCGAGCATGCCCATGAAGCCGTAGGTCGCGAGCGAGACGTGCAGCGCGAGCACGCTCGTGCGCGGCACCGGGATCGCGACCGAATAACCCGCCACGGCGAGGCCCGCGGTGACGAGCGTCGCGACGAGCGCGACGGTCGCGACCGCGCCGTGCGCCACCACCAGCGGCATGCCCTTCGCGCCGGCGAGGTTGCGGCCCAGCACGACGACGAACGCGACGAGCGCGAGGGCGACCGCCGTACCGCCGGCGACGAGGAGCGGCGGCGACGCCAGCCCCATCCCCGCGACGAGCGCCGCCACGCCCGGCACGTAGGCCCAGAAGATCGCCGCGGCGAGGCGCCCGTGCGCGATCGGGCGGCGCGTCGCGACCGGGAAGAGCTGCAGGCTCGCGCCGATCGCGGTCATCGCGAGCACGCCCAGCGTCACCGCGTGCAGCGACGCGAGCGGCCAACCGAGGCCCCCGGCGAACGCAGGCAGCGCCTGCGCGCCCGCCAGCGCCGCCAGCCACGCGACGAGGTGGAACGCGACCGCCGCGCCGAAGAAGCGGAACGGAATCGACGCCGGCAGGAGCCGGCTGCCCGCGCCGGCGAGCACGCCACCGGCGATCGTCACGGCGCCACCCGCTCGAGGCGCAGCCGGACCTCGCCGTCGTCGCCGTCGATCCGCGTCGCGGCCCACCCCTGCTCCGCCAGCTCCGGATAGAGGAACACCGGATCGCGGTCGAGCCGCACGACGATGCAGGTGCCGCGCGGCACGGACGCGCACAGCCTCAGGATCGCCACCATCGGTTCGGGCGGCGGCAAGCCGCGCACGTCGAGCTCCGCCGCGTTGCCCTCGCAGCATCCGCGCGTCGCCGCCGCGATCACGATGCCTCCGCGAGCTCGCGCACGAGGCGCTGCGCCATCGCGACGGCGACCTGGCGCCGCCAGTTCGCCTGCGTCAGCGTCGTGCGCATCGGGGATGCCTGCTTCTGCACCGCCTTGCCGAGCGCGGCGAGCAGCAGCTCGTCGACGGCGTGTCCGCGCAGCTCGTCGGTCCCCGCGAGCGGGAACGGACGCGAGTTGGTGCCGGTCAGCGCCACGTCGAGCGTGGCGACGCGACCGCCTTCGAGCGCCAGGCGAGCCGCGACGCCGGCGAGCGGGAAGTCGATCGCGCCGCGGATGCGCGCCTTGCGATAGCCGCTGCGCGACCCGCGCGGCTGCGGCGGCACGAGGACGGCCGTGACCAAGTCGCCTCCCTCCAGGGCCAGGTGCGCGAGCCCGTCGTCGCGGTAGAGGTCCTCGAGCGCGAGCGTCCGGACGCCGTCCGGTCCGGCGACCTCCACCTGGGCGCCGCACGCGATCAGCGCCGCCGCGAGGTCGCCCGCATAGGCCGCGTGGCAACGGCCGCCCTGCGGCGCGACGTGGCAGGTGTCGCCGCCGCGCTTCAGGCAGTAGCCGTTCGACCGCCGCCACCATTCGCTCTGGTTGAAGTACACGCAGCGCGTGTCGACGCACAGGTTGCCGCCGAGCGTGGCAACGCTGCGATGCGCGGGCCCCGCGACCGACGCGGCCGCCTGCGCGATCGCGGGGGCGAGCGCGGCGATGCGGGGATCGCGCGCGAGCGCCGCGATCGTGACGCCGGCGCCGAGGCGCGCGCGCGAGCCGTCGATGTCGATCGCATCGAAGCCGGGCAATCCCGAGACATCCACCAGCACGCGAGGCGCGCCGACGCCGTGACGCAGGTTCACGAGGAGATCGGTGCCCCCGGCGATCGGCCGCGCCTCGGGAGTCGCGGCGAGCCAGTCCACCGCCTGGGCGACGGTGCCCGCGCGCCTGAGCTCGAACGCCGGGAGCGT
>DASTCK010000237.1:0-10848 GCA_035711225.1 Casimicrobiaceae bacterium | reverse complement strand
CGTCGGTCTCGCGCGAACGACCCCGTCGCCGACCGCCCGCCACGCGATCATGCGCGCCTGCGAGACGATGCTCCTGCGCTGGCTCGGTCTCGACGACGGCGATGCGACGGCTGCGCCGTCCGCCGAGGCGCGGCCCCGGCTCCCGGGAAGGCACCGTCGATCGCGACGCGCGCGCTGAGCGCGTCGAGCGTCGTCCCGCCGAACGGCGGATCGCGTCGCGAGCGGCGCCAGCGACGGGACGTCCGCCCGCCACGGGCAACCTCGACGACGCGCGCGCCTGCGGACGGTCGGCCACCTCCCTCCGTTCGCCGTCGTCGCCCCGATACCGGTGTCGCAGCGGGCGGCAGCGGCGGGCGTCCCGGGCCGCCTACGCGACGACTGTGGAATAATCGACGGCACCGCGCGCCGCCCCGGCGTGCCGCGACGTCCCCCGCCCCGATGACCACGCTCGCCCCCGCCGTGCACGCGGAACTCGCGGCGCTCCTGCCGCCCGCGGCGCTGCTCACGGCGCCCGAGGACACGCGGCCGTACGAATGCGACGGCCTGACGCTGTTCCGCGAGAAACCGGCGGCGGTCGTCCTGCCGGAAACCGAGCAGCAGGTCGCGGCAATCCTGCGCGTGTGCCACGCCGCCCATGTTCCGGTCGTCGCGCGCGGCGCGGGGACGAGCCTCTCCGGCGGCGCGTTGCCCGACAAGGCCGGCGTCGTGCTCTCGATGGCGAAGTTCAAGCGGATCCTCGGCATCGACGTGCTGGCGCGCACCGCCGTCGTCCAGCCGGGCGTGCGCAATCTCGCGATCTCGGAGGCGGCGGCGCCTCACGGGCTCTACTACGCGCCCGATCCCTCGTCGCAGATCGCCTGCTCGATCGGCGGCAACGTCGCGGAGAACGCGGGTGGCGTGCACTGCCTCAAGTACGGGCTGACCGTCCACAACGTGCAGCGCGTGCGCGGCCTGCTCGTCACCGGCGAGGCGGTCGAGTTCGGCGGCGCGTCGCTCGACTCGGCGGGCTACGACCTCCTCGCGCTCATCAACGGCAGCGAGGGGCTCCTCGCCGTGATCACCGAGATCACGGTGAAATTGCTGCCGAAGCCGCAGCTCGCGCGGGTCGCGCTCGCGGCGTTCGACGACGTCGAGAAGGCAGGCGCCGCGGTCGGCGCGATCATCGCCGCGGGCATCATTCCCGCGGGGCTCGAGATGATGGACCAGCCGGCGACGCGCGCGGTCGAGGAATTCGTGCACGCGAGCTACCCGCTCGACGCCGCCGCGGTGCTGCTCGTGGAGTCCGACGGGACGCCCGAGGAGGTCGAGGCGGAGATGGACGAGATCCGGCGCGTGCTCGCGGCCTCGGGGGCGTCGTCGATCCGCGTGTCGCGCGACGAGAAGGAGCGCCTGCTGCTGTGGTCGGGCCGCAAGGCGGCGTTCCCGGCGGTCGGGCGCATCTCGCCCGACTACTATTGCATCGACGGGACGATTCCGCGCGCGGCGCTGCCGCTGGTGCTCCGCAAGACCGCGGAATGGTCGAAGGAATTCGGGCTGCCGTGCGCCAACGTGTTCCACGCGGGCGACGGCAACCTGCACCCGCTCATCCTGTTCGATGCCAACGAGCCCGGCGCGATCGACAAGACGATCGCCTTCGGCGACCGCATCCTCGCGCTGTGCATCGAGGTCGGCGGCACGGTGACCGGCGAGCACGGCGTCGGGGTCGAGAAGCTCTCGTCGATGTGCATCCAGTTCGCGCCCGACGAGCTCGAGCGCTTCCGCGGCATCAAGACGGCGTTCGACCCCGCCGGGCTGCTCAATCCCGGCAAGGCGGTGCCGACGCTCGCCCGCTGCGCCGAGATGGGCCGGATGCACGTCCACCACGGCGAGCTCCGCCATCCCGAGCTGCCGCGCTTCTGAGCGCCTGCCATGAACGCTCCGATCGCCTCGCATCGCCGGCCTTCCCCGGAAGCGCTGGCCGCGGTCATGGGGGAGCTCGCCTCCCGGTTCGGCGAGCGCGCCGTCGTCAACGCGTCGATCCGCGAGCAGCACGGCCACGGCGAAGGGCTCGCCGACGCCGCGCTGCCCGACGTCGTCGTCTACGCGCACACCAATGACGAGGTCGCGGCGATCGTGCGTGCCTGCGCCGCCGCACGCGTGCCGGTGATCGCTTTCGGCGTCGGCACCTCCCTCGAAGGCCACGTCGCGGCGATCCACGGCGGCGTGTGCGTCGACCTCTCGCAGATGAACCGCGTGCTCGAGGTCAACGCGGAGGACCTCGATTGCCGAGTGCAGGCCGGCGTCACGCGGGAGCAGCTCAACGCCGAGCTCAAGGGGACCGGCCTGTTCTTCCCGATCGACCCGGGCGCGAACGCGACGCTCGGCGGGATGGCCGCGACGCGGGCGTCGGGAACCAACGCGGTCCGCTACGGAACGATGCGCGAGAACGTCCTCGGCCTGACCGTGGTGACCGCGGAGGGCCGCGTGATCACGACCGGCGGACGCGCGCGCAAGTCGTCGGCCGGCTACGATCTGACGCGGCTGTTCGTCGGCAGCGAAGGCACGCTAGGCATCATCACCGAGGTGAGCCTGCGACTCTACGGCGTGCCCGAGGCGATCTCGGCGGCGGTCGGTCAGTTCGACGACCTGCGCTCGGCGGTGCAGACGGTGATCGTCGCGATGCAGTTGGGCATCCCGGTCGCGCGCATCGAGCTGCTCGACGAGGTGCAGATGGACGCGTGCATCCGCCATTCGAAGCTCGAGGGCTACGACGCGAAGCCGACGCTGTTCTTCGAGTTCCACGGCACCGGTGGCGCCGTTGCCGAGCAGGCCGGGCTCATGCAGCAGATCGCCGCCGAGCACGGCGGCGACGCGTTCCGCTTCGCCACCGCGCAGGAGGACCGCAGCAAGCTCTGGAAGGCCCGCCACAACGCGTACTACGCGGCGCTCGCGCTGAAGCCCGGCTGTTTCGGCTTCTCGACCGACGCGTGCGTGCCGATCTCGCGCCTCGCCGACTGCGTTCTCGAAACGCGCGCGGACATCGCGTCGACCGGGCTCACCTGCCCGATCGTCGGTCACGTCGGCGACGGCAACTTCCACGTGCTCGTGCTGTTCGATCCGAACGACCCGGGGGAGCGTGCGCGCGCGGAAGGCCTCGCGTCGCGCGTGTCGATGCGCGCGATCGCGATGGGCGGCACCTGCACCGGCGAGCACGGCGTCGGCATCCACAAGCTCGACGCGCTCGTCGCGGAGCACGGCGATGCGGTCGACCTGATGCGCACGATCAAGCGGGCGATGGACCCGCTCGACATCATGAATCCGGGGAAGACGGTGCCGCTCGAGGCAGGCGATAGGCGATAGGCGATGGGCGATAGGACATCTACCGTCGCGATACCGAGATCATCGTACCCAACGGAAGCGCGTTGACTGCGTCGGACCGACGCACGTCATTTCAGCGCGACCCCCATCGCCCATCGCCTATCGCCCATCGCCATCCCCACCATGTACACGCTCTACCTCGGCAACAAGAACTACAGCTCCTGGTCGCTGCGCGGCTGGTTCGCCGCGAAGCTTTCCGGCGCGCGGTTCGACGAGGTGCCGGTCCAGCTCGTGGGCAAGGGCCGCAACCCGGCGAGCAAGGGATTCTCGCCGTCGGGATTCGTCCCGGTGCTGCACGACGGGGAGACCGTGGTGTGGGACACGATGTCGATCGCGGAGTACCTGGCCGAGCGCCACCCGGGGATGTGGCCCGCCGACCCGGTCGTCCGCGCCTGGGCGCGCTCGATCGCCGCCGAGATGCACAGCTCGTTCACGGCGCTGCGCGACGAGATGACGATGTGCGTGCGCGAGCGGGTCGACGTGCGCCCGTGGTCGAGCGCGCTGGCCGCGGACATCGCGCGCGTCGAGGAGATCTGGGCCGAGAGTCGCCGCCGGCATGGGCGGGGTGGGGCGTACCTGTGCGGCGCGCTGTCGCTCGCCGACGCGTTCTACGCGCCGGTGGCGTTTCGCTTCCAGACCTACCATGTCGCGCCCGCGGGCGCGGCCGGCGACTACCTCGCTGCGCTACTCGCGCATCCGTACATGCGCCAATGGGAGCGCGACGCGCTCGCCGAGAAGACGGTGATCGAGCCCGACGAGCCGCGCGTCATCTACCGCGACAAGCTCGCGGCGCGGACGTAGCGCGGCGAGCATGCCCGAGCGTGCGATCCAGGCGCTGCAGGACGCGATCCGCCGCGCCGCGGCGACGCACGCGCCGGTGCGCGTGCGGGGAGGCGGCACCAAGGATTTCTACGGCGAGCGTCTCGCGGGGGACGTGCTCGACCTGCGGCCGATCGCCGGCATCGTCGACTACGCGCCCACCGAGCTCGTGATCACCGCCCGCGCCGGAACGCCGCTCGAGGAGCTCGAGGCGACGATGCACGACGCCGGCCAGATGCTCGCGTTCGAGCCGCCCCGCTTCGCGCCGGGCGGTACGCTCGGCGGCGCGATCGCGTCGGGCCTGTCGGGCCCGCGCCGGCCCTACGCGGGCGCCGCCCGCGACGTCGTGCTCGGCGTGAAGATCGTCGACGGGACCGGACGCGCGCTGGCCTTCGGTGGCCGCGTGATGAAGAACGTCGCGGGCTTCGACGTGTCGCGCCTCATGACCGGCGCGATGGGGACGCTGGGCGTCATCACCGAGGTGTCGCTCAAGTGCCTTCCGCGGCCGCGCGTCGAGGCGACGCGGCAGTTCGAGCTCTCCGCCGACGAGTCGATCCGGCGCGTCAACGAATGGGGGGGGCAGCCGCTGCCGCTGTCGGCGACCTGCTTCCACCAGGGCCGGCTCGCGGTGCGGCTGTCGGGCGCGCCGAGCGCGGTGTCCGCGGCGTGCGCCAGGCTCGGCGGCACCGAGGTCGCCGACGCCGACGACCTGTGGGCCTCGGTGCGCGACCAGCGACACGCGTTCTTCGCCGGCGCGCAGGAGGCGAGGGCGCCCGTGTGGCGGCTGTCGGTGGGATCGACGGCGCCGTACACCGACCTCGGCGGCGAGCAGCTGGTCGAGTGGGGCGGCGCGCTCCGTTGGCTCGCCGCCACGCCGCGCACGGACGCCGCGAAGGTTCGCGCGTGGGCGCAGTCGTACGGCGGGCATGCGACGCTGTTCCGCGCCGCGGACCGGGACGCCGCCGGGCCGTCGCACGGCGCCCGCCCGCCGGGAGGAGGCTCGCGCAGCGAGCTCCGCGGGGATGGCGGCACGCCCGCCGACGTGTTCACGCCGCTGCCGCCAGCGCTCGCGGGGCTGCACAAGCGCCTCAAGGCGACGTTCGATCCGCACGGCATCCTCAACCCGGGCCGCCTGTCGTCGGTCTTCTAGCGCAGCCGGTTCCCGATGCAGACCAACCTCGCGCCCGAGTTCCGCGGCACGCCCGACGGAGAGGAAGCCGATGCGATCCTGCGCGCGTGCGTCCACTGCGGCTTCTGCACGGCGACGTGCCCGACCTACCAGCTGCTCGGCGACGAGCTCGACGGGCCGCGAGGGCGCATCTACCTGATCAAGCAGGTGCTCGAAGGCGGCCCGGTCACCGCGAAGACGCAGCTCCACCTCGACCGCTGCCTGACCTGCCGCTCGTGCGAGACGACCTGCCCGTCGGGTGTGCGCTACGGGCGGCTCGCCGACATCGGGCGCAAGATCGTCGAGGACCGCGTGGGCCGCGGCGCGGCCGACGCGGCGGTGCGCTGGTCGCTGCGCAAGGGGCTGACGTCGCGGTCGCTGTTCGGGGGCGCGCTCGCGCTCGGGCGCATCGCGCGCGGGCTCGTCCCGCGCGAGCTCGGCAGACGGATTCCGGCGTCGCGCCCGGCGGGCCCGTGGCCGGCGGAGCGGCATCCGCGCCGCATGATCGCGCTCGAAGGCTGCGTGCAGCCGTCGATCGCGCCGGCGACGGACGCCGCGCTCGCACGCGTGCTCGACCGCATCGGCATCTCGCTCGTTCGCGTCGGCGGGGCCGGGTGCTGCGCGGCCGTGCCGTATCACCTGAACGACCACGACGGCGCGCGCGAGATGGCCCGTCGCAACATCGACGCGTGGTGGCCGCATCTCGCCGCGGGGGCGGAAGCGGTGGTCGTGACCGCGAGCGGCTGCGGCGTCATGGTCAAGGACTACGGCCACCTGCTCGCCCACGATCCCGCCTATGCGGAGCGCGCCGCGAAAGTCGCGGCGCTCGCGCGCGACACCGTCGAGGTGGTCGGGCCCGAGTGGAAGAAGATCGCGCCGCTGGTCGCGATGGATCTCGGGCCCCAGCGCGTCGCGTTCCACGCCCCGTGCTCGCTGCAGCACGGCATGAAGATCCGCGGCGAGGTCGAGGAGATCCTGCGCGCGATCGGCCACGAGCTCCTGCCGGTCGCCGATGCGCACCTCTGCTGCGGCTCCGCCGGCACGTACTCGATCCTGCAGCCCGAGATCGCGTCGACGCTCAAGCGCAACAAGCTCGCGGCGCTCGAGGCGGACCGGCCCAGCGTGATCGCCACGGCGAACATCGGCTGCCAGGCGCACCTCGCCTCCGGCACGGCCCGGCCTGTGCGCCACTGGATCGAGCTGCTCGACGAGCGGATGCCGGGCGGCATGCCGGCCGCACGACGATGAGCGAAACGCCGCCCGGGCGGGCGCGGTACCGCCGCTTCCTGACGATCCCGACGCGCTGGATGGACAACGACAGCTACGGCCACGTCAACAACGTGACCTACTACTCGTACTTCGACACCGCGGTCAACGAGCACCTGATCCGCGAGGGCGGGCACGACGTGGCGAACGCGCCTGTCATCGGCGTGGTCGTCGAGACCGGCTGCCGGTTCCACGCGTCGCTCTCGTTCCCCGAGGTCGTCGACGCGGGATTGGTCGTGACGCGCCTCGGCACGTCGAGCGTGGCCTACGGCATCGGGCTGTTTCGCCACGGCGACGACGACCCCGCCGCGACGGGACGGTTCGTGCACGTGTGGGTCGACCGCCGGACCCAGCGGCCGGTCACCGTGCCCCCGGCCATCCGGGCAGCGCTCGCGCCGCTATGCGAGGACACGGCGAGATGAGCATCGTCCCGCCGGCGGCGGGGGCGATCGAGTGCGCGCCGATGACCGAGGCGACGCGCGACGGCGCTCGCGAGCTGCTCGGCGCGTTCCTCGGCGACGATGCGCACTACCTCGCCTCGTCGGCCGCCTACGGTGACGGCGGACTCGAGGCGCTCGACCGGGCGCTGGACCTGTTCCTCGAGCGGCCCGCGATCGGCTTCGTGTGGCTCGCCCGCGCGCGCGACGGCGGCGACCGGCTCGCGATCGGCGCGTGCGTCGTGTGCCGCGCGATCTCGACGTCCCGCGGCGGCATCGTGGCGAAGCTCGACGACGTCACGATTCGCGCCGGCTGGCAGGGCCGCGGCGTCGGCGGCGCGATGCTCGAGTCGCTGGCCTCCCGCTTGCGCGACGAGGGCGTCTCGCGCATCGACACCGCCTGCCACCGCGCCAACGACGGCGCGTGGCGCTTCTACGAGCGTCACGGCTTCCGGCCGCTGCACGAGGAGCGCCTCGCGCGCCTGCTCTGACGAATCCGGACGGGCGCGCGGGGGCATCCAACCCGCGCCCCTTCGACACGAGGTCTCCATGATCCGACGCTTCGCCTCCGCCGCCTTGATCGCGCTGGCCCTTCCCGCCGCCGCCCAGATCCCGCCGCAGGTCCCGCTGCGCGACTTCTTCCGCAACCCCGACCGCGCCTTCTTCCGCGTCGCCGGCGATGGCCGGACCTATTCGTTCATGCAGCCGTGGGAGCGGCGCATGAACATCTACGTGCAGCCGGTCGGCGCGGCGAGCGACCCGGTTCGCATCACCGGCGAGAAGGACCGCGACATCGCCGACTACTTCTGGAAGGGCGCCGACCGCGTCGTCTACCTGAAGGACATCGGCGGCGACGAGAACAACCACGTCGTCGTCTCGGACCGCCGGGGCGGCGAGCCCCGCGACCTCACGCCGTTCCCGGGCGTGCGCGCCCAGATCGTCGACGACCTGCCCGACCACCCGGGCCGCATGCTGGTGAGCCTCAACAAGCGCGTGAAGGAGGTGTTCGACGTCTACGACCTCGACCTCGCGACCGGCGCGCTGACGCTCGTCGCCGAGAATCCCGGCAACGTCACCGAGTGGGGGACCGACCACGACGGGAAGATCCGCTACGCGATCACGACCGACGGCGTCGACCAGACCTACCTGTACCGCGACGACGCGACGGCGCCGTTCAAGCCGGTGCTGACGACCACGTTCCGCGACCGCTTCGCGCCGCAGGGCTTCACGCCCGACAACCGCAAGCTCTACGTCGTCAGCAACCTCGGGCGCGACAAGGCGGCGGTCGTGCTGGTCGACCCGGCGACGGCCAGGGAGGAGCGCGTCGTCTACGCACGCGACGACTACGACGTCGCGAGCGTCGCGTTCTCGAAGAAGCGCAAGGTGCCGACCTGGGCGAACTACACGACCTGGCGCGCCGAGCGCCATTTCTTCGACGAGACGAGCCGGCGGATGTTCGCGGCGCTCGAGAAGCAGCTCCCCGGCTACCAGCTCAACATCCAGTCGTCGACCGACGACGAGGACGTGATGGTCGTCGCGGCGTTCAACGACCGCACTCAGGGCACGCGCTACCTGTACGACCGGCGCAGCGACAAGCTGACGAAGCTCGGCGACGTCACCCCGTGGCTCGATGCGGCGAACGCGGCCGAGGTGAAGCCGGTCAGCTACCGCTCGCGCGACGGCCTCACGATCCACGGCTACCTGACGCTGCCCAAGGGACGCGAGGCGAAGAAGCTGCCGGTCGTCGTCAATCCGCACGGCGGCCCCTGGGCGCGCGACGAGTGGGGCTACAACCCGGAGGTCCAGTTCCTCGCCAACCGCGGCTACGCCGTGCTGCAGATGAACTTCCGCGGCTCGATCGGCTACGGTCGCAAGTTCTGGGAGGCGTCGTTCGGCCAGTGGGGACTGGCGATGCAGGACGACGTCGCGGACGGCGTCGCGTGGCTGGTCGGGGAGGGGATCGCCGACCCGAAGCGCGTGTGCATCTACGGCGGCAGCTACGGCGGCTATGCGACGCTGATGGGGCTCGTGCGCCACCCCGACCTCTACGCCTGCGGCATCGACTACGTCGGCGTGTCGAACCTGTCGACCTTCCTCAGGTCGATCCCGCCCTACTGGAAGCCGATGCTCGAGATGTTCTACGCGATGGTGGGCAACCCCGAGAAGGACGCCGAGCGCCTGAAGGCCACCTCGCCGGCCCTCAACGCCGAGCGCATCCGCGCGCCGCTCCTGATCGCGCAGGGCGCGCGCGACCCGCGCGTCAACAAGAACGAATCCGACCAGATGGTCGAGGCGATGCGCAAGCGCGGGATCGAGGTCGAGTACCTCGTCAAGGACAACGAGGGACACGGCTTCGCGAACGAGGAGAACCGCTTCGAGTTCTACGGCGCGATGGAGCGCTTCCTCGCGAAGGTGCTCAAGTGAGCGGCGCCTCGAGCCGGCGGAGCCGGGTCCCTTGACGCGTCGCTACGCGCTGGTGCCGGCGGCAGGCGGCGGGACGCGGGCCGGCGCCGCCACGCCGAAGCAATACCACGCGATCCGCGGCCAGCCTGTGCTCGCGCACACGCTCGACCGGCTGACCGGCGCGCTCGCGCTCGACCGCGTGTTCGTCGCGATCGCGCCCGACGACGAGCACTATGCCGTCGCGATCGGCCCGCGCCGCGGCGTCGAGCCCTTGCCCTGCGGCGGGGCGACGCGAGCGATGACGGTCGCCAACGCGCTGGTCCTGCTCGCGTCGCGCTGTCGCCCCGACGACTGGATCCTCGTCCACGACGCCGCACGCCCCTGCGTGCCGGCCGAGGCGCTGAACCGCCTGTGCGAGGCGGTCGAGAACGACGCGACCGGCGGCCTGCTCGCGGTGCCGGTCGCCGACACGCTGAAGCGCGGCGACGGCGATGCGGATCCGCGCGTCGTCCGCACCGAGCCGCGCGATCGCCTGTGGCACGCGCAGACGCCGCAGATGTTCCGCTACGGGGTGCTGGCGCGGGCGTACGCGGCGCCGGGCAATGCCGACGCGAGCGACGACGCGCTGGTCGTCGAGCGGCTCGCCGAGCTGGGGTCCTGCGCGATGCCGCGCCTCGTCGCCGGCAGCCGTGCGAACCTGAAGATCACCTGGCCCGAGGACTTCAGGCTCGCTGAGGCGATCCTCGCGTCCCAGGCGAACGAGCGCGCCGCGCCATGATCCGCATCGGCACCGGCTTCGACGTCCACGCGCTCGTTCCCGGGCGGCGGCTCGTCCTCGGCGGCGTCGCGATCCCGCACGAGCGAGGGCTCGAAGGCCACTCGGACGCCGACGTGCTGCTCCATGCGATCGGCGACGCGATCCTCGGCGCGCTCGCGCTGGGCGACCTCGGGGCGCATTTCCCGGACAGCGATCCACGCTGGAAGGGTGCCGACAGCCGCGCGTTGCTGAGGCGCATCGTCGCGCTGATGCGCGAGCGCGGCTTCTCGGTCGGCAACGTCGACGCGACGGTGATCGCTCAGGCCCCCCGCCTTGCGCCGCACGTCCCGGCGATGCGTGCGAACCTCGCCGCCGACCTGGAGTGCGGGCTGGACGACGTGAGCGTGAAGGCGACGACGACCGAGCGCCTGGGCTTCAGCGGTCGCGGAGAGGGGATCGCCGCGATGGCGAGCGTCCTTCTGGTCGCCCCGGAGCGGTCGCAGGCCTGAACGGCGAACGGGGTCGGAGGCCCGAGCTGCGAACGGGGTCGCGGGAGGGGTGGACCGGTCCGCGACGCCTTGCCGCCCGGCCGGCCCCCCCGGGGGGCCCGGAAACCCTGCTCGAGCGCCGAATCGAAGCTG
>DASTCK010000236.1:0-13466 GCA_035711225.1 Casimicrobiaceae bacterium | reverse complement strand
GGCGCGCGAGAGCTGCGTCGCCATGATCGCGCGCACCGCCTCGGGCGCGAGGCCGCTGCGGCGAACGACGCGGCGCACCTGCTCGTCCTCGGGGCAGTCGACGACGAGCACGCGGTCGACGAGCGCCGCCGTGCCGCCACGCTCGAGCAGCAGGGGAACCACCAGGATGCCGTAGGGTGCGCGCCACGCGGCGACGCGGCGGCCGATCTCGGCGCGGATCGGCGGATGCAGCGCGGATTCGAGCGCCTCGCGGAAGGCCGCGTCCGCGAAGGCGCGCTCGCGCAGGCGGGCGCGATCGAGCGTGCCGTCCGGCGCGAGCACCGACGCCCCGAGCGTCCGCACGACCGCGGCATGGCCCACGCCGCCGGGCGCCGAGATCTCGTGCGCGATGTCGTCGGCGTCGACCACCGGAACGCCCAGCGCGCGAAACGCGCTCGCGACCGCCGACTTGCCGCTCCCGATGCCGCCGGTGAGGCCGACGACCAGGCTCACCGCAGGTACAGCGCGTTGATCGCCGGGCCGAAGAACAGCGCGACGGCGCCGGCGCCGGCGAGCCAGGGGCCGAACGGCAGCGGTGCCGCGCCGTCGCGCTTGCGCAGGGCCATCGCGGCCAGCCCGCCGACCGCGCCGAGGACGCTCGCGACAAGGACGATCTGCGGCAGCATCGCCCAGCCGAGCCAGGCGCCGAGCGCGGCGAGCAGCTTGAAGTCGCCGTAGCCCATGCCCTCCTTGCCGCGGATCAGCTTGAAGAGCCAGTACACGGTCCACAGCGTGAGGTAGCCCGCGATCGCGCCGATCACCGCGGTCGCGAGCGGCACGAACAGGCCGAACAGGTTCGCCGCGAGGCCGGCCCACAGGAGCGGCAGCGTCAGGTCGTCGGGCAGGAGCTGCGTGTCCGCGTCGATGAACGCGAGGGCGATCAGCGTCCACAGGAAGCCGCAGGCCGCGAGCCCGGTCCACGTCGGACCGAACTTCACGATGGCCGCGAACGCCGCCACGCCGGAGGCGAGCTCGACGATCGGGTAGCGCGCCGAGATGCGCGCCCGGCACGCCGAGCAGCGGCCGCGCAGCGCCAGCCACGAGACGACCGGCACGTTCTCGAGCGCGGTGATCCTGTGGCCGCAGCTCGGGCAGGCCGACCGCGGCACGACCAGGTCGTAGCGCGGGGCGGGCTCCGGCTCGCGGCCGGCGAGCTCCGCGCACTGCGCGACCCACCCGCGCTCCATCATCTTCGGCAGCCGGTGGATGACGACGTTGAGGAAGCTGCCGACGCAAAGGCCGATCACGGCGGCCGCGGGCAGCGCGACCGCCGGGTCGACGAGGGGCCCCATCGCGCGCGAAACGCCCGCGCGCGCCTAGACGACCGCGCCGAGCTTGAAGATCGGCAGGTACATCGCGACGACCAGGCCGCCGACCACGATGCCGAGGAACACGATGATCAGCGGCTCGAGCAGCGACGAGAGCGCCGCGACGGCGTCGTCGACCTCGCGCTCGTAGAAGTCGGCGATCTTGGTGAGCATCGCGTCGAGCGAGCCGGACTCCTCGCCGATCTGCACCATCTGCAGCACCATGTTCGGGAACAGGTGCGTGGTCATCATCGCGTTGGTGAGGCTGGTGCCGGTCGACACGTCGGTCTGGATGCGCTTGGTCGCGCTCGCGTAGACCGTGTTGCCGGCGGCCCCCGCGACCGCGTCCAGGGACTCGACCAGCGGCACGCCCGCCGCGAACATCGTCGCGAGCGTGCGCGACCAGCGGGCGATCGTCGCCTTCTCGAGGATGTCGCCGATCACCGGGAACTTGAGCAGCAGCCGGTCGAACGTGTAGCGGAACGTCTCCGAGCGCTTGATCAGCACCGAGAAGCCGAAGATCGTGCCGCCCAGCGCGAGGAAGGCGAGCCACCACCACTTGACGACGAAGTCGGACAGGTCGATCACGAGCTGCGTCGGCGCGGGGAGCGCGGCGCCGAAGCTCGAGAACACGTCCTTGAACGCCGGGATGACGAAGATCATGATCACCCAGACGACGACGATCGCGACGGCGACCACGGCGCTCGGGTAGAACAGCGCCGACTTGATCTTGCTCTTGAGGGCGAGGATCTTTTCCTTGTAGGTCGCGAGCCGGTCGAGGATCGCGTCGATCATCCCCGAGCTCTCGCCGGCCGCCACCAGGTTGCAGTACAGGTTGTCGAACTGCGCCGGGTGCTGGCGGAACGCGTCGGCGAGGCTCGAGCCCGCTTCGATGCGGCTCTTCACGTCCATCATCAGGCGCGAGAAGCGCGCGTTGCTGTGGCCGCGGGCGACGATCTCGAAGCTCTGCAGGAGCGGCACGCCCGCCTTCAGCATCGTGGCGAGCTGGCGCGTGAAGAACGTGACGTCCTTCTCCGACACGCGGCGGCCGCCGCGGAAGGTCTGGCGCTTGATCTTGGTGACGCGGATGCCCTGCCGCCGCAGGTTGCTGGTGACGACGGTCTCCGAGGCGGCCTTGCTCTCGCCGCGCACCTGCCGGTTGTTGCGGTCGGTGCCTTCCCACAGGAACGTGAATTCCCGGACGTCGGACTTGCGCGGCAGGGTCGCGGTGGCCATGGTCGTTCCTTCGTCGTGTCGTCAGGTCGCGGGCCGCTCGCGGCGCGGCGGGCACCGCCCCCCGCGGCCGCCGTCGCGCGCGTCCCGTGCGCGCGTCATTCGTTCGTGACCGCTTCGATTTCCTCGAGCGACATCACGCCCGCCTTCACCTTGAGCAGGCCGGACTGCCGCAGGTTGCGGATGCCCTCGCGCTGCGCGAGATCCGCGATCTCGAGCGCGTTGCCGTTGCGCATGATCAGCGTGCGCATCTCGTCGGAGATCGTCATCACCTCGTAGATCCCGATGCGACCCTTCTACCCGGTCACGCCGCAGTGGTCGCACCCGACCGCCGCGTAGGCCTGCCAGCTGCCGTCGAGGTCCTCCTCGCTGAAGCCGGCGCGCAGGAGCGCCTCGGGCGGGATATCCTCGGGGCGCTTGCACTGCGGGCACAGCTTGCGCCCGAGCCGCTGCGCCGTGATCAGGATCACCGACGACGCGACGTTGAACGGCGCGACGCCCATGTTGAGCAGCCGGGTGAGCGTGGTCGGCGCGTCGTTCGTGTGCAGCGTCGACAGCACCAGGTGACCGGTCTGCGCGGCCTTGATCGCGATGTCCGCGGTCTCGAGGTCGCGCACCTCGCCGACCATCACGATGTCCGGGTCCTGGCGCAGGAACGCGCGGAGCGCGGTCGAGAACGTGAGGCCCGCCTTGTCGTTGACGTTCACCTGGTTCACGCCGGGGAGCTGGATTTCCACCGGGTCCTCGGCGGTCGAGATGTTGATGCCCGGCTGGTTCAGGATGTTGAGGCAGGTGTAGAGCGACACGGTCTTGCCCGAGCCGGTGGGGCCGGTGACCAGGATCATCCCGTACGGGCGCCCGATCGCGGCGAGCAGCGCCTGCTGCTGGTCGGGCTCGTAGCCCAGCGCCTCGATGCCGAGCTTGACGCCGGTGCTGTCGAGGATCCGCATCACGATCTTCTCGCCGTAGAGCGTCGGCAGCGTCGAGACGCGGAAGTCGATCGCCTTGTTCTTCGACAGCACGAGCTTCATGCGCCCGTCCTGCGGCACGCGCTTCTCGGCGATGTCGAGGCGGCTCACGACCTTGATGCGCGAGGCGACCTTGTCCTTGATCGCGAGCGGCGGCTGCGCGACCTCGTTCAGGATGCCGTCGACGCGGTAGCGGATCCGGTAGAAGCGCTCGTAGGGCTCGAAATGGATGTCGGAGGCGCCGATCGCGATCGCGTCGAGCAAGATCTTCTGGATGTACTTGACGACCGGGGCGTCCTCGACCTCGGCGTCCTCCTCGAGCGAGGCGGCGCCGGCGGCCTCGGCCATGTCGACCTCGAGGTCGTCGAGGTTGGCGGCGTCCTTGAGGGTCGCGCCGGTCGCCTCGAGGATCTTGTGGATCGCCTGGCCGAGCTTGTCGTCCTCGACGACCACCGGCTCGACGACCAGGTTGGACTTGAACCGCACCTCCTCGAGCGCCTGCAGGTTGGCCGGGTCCGACACGGCGACGAACAGCCGGTTGCCGCGCTTGGCGAGCGGCAGCACGCGCCGCGTGGTCGAGATCCTCGCGTCGAAGTACTCCTTCGGGAACTGGTCGAGGTCGAACGACGCGAGGTCGAGCAGCGGCACGCCGAAGGCGCGCGAGCCGAACACCGCGATCTGCTGCGCCGTGAAGCGCTTGCTGACGAGGAGCTGCTCGACGAAGGTGACCGACGACGACTGCGCCTGGGTCTGGAACGAGTCGGCCTCCGCCTCGGGCATCAGCCCGTGCTGGGCGAGCGCGCGCGCGAGGCCGGAGAGGTTTCGGGTGGCGGCGTGCGTGGCCATCGGTCGGGACGCGTTCAGGGAAGGCTCAGGGGGACGGACGACTCAAGCAAGCGCCATGCCTCCGTTCGAACGTCGAAATCACCTCGCGACGGCATCCCAAATCCATGAAAATCAACGAGAAGATGATGCGCGCTCCTCCCGGCTTTGTAAAGGCGCCGCAAGGCGGCCCACGGGCGGCAGCAGCCTGACCACCTTTACGGCACGGTCCTGGGTCTGGACGATCTCGATCGACTGCCCGGCGAGGCGGAACGTGGTGCCCGCCTCCGGGATGTCGCCCAGGTGGTCGACGATGAGGCCGTTGAGCGTCTTCGGGCCGTCGAGCGGGAAGTGCGTCCCGAGACGCCGGTTGACGGTCCGGAGCGACGCCATGCCGTCGATGGTGACGCTGCCGTCGGTCTCCCGGCGGAACCCGTCGGTCGCGTCGGGCGCGGTCGTCGTGAACTCGCCGATGATCTCCTCGACGATGTCCTCGATCGTGACGAGCCCCTTGAGCTCGCCGTACTCGTCGACGACGAGCCCGATGCGCTGCCGGTCGGCCTGGAACTGCGTCAGCTGCGTGAGCAGCGACGTGCCCGCCGGCACGAAGTAGGGCTTGCGCAACACGGACCTGATCGCCTCGGGGTCGATCTCGCCGCCCTCCTGCATGTGCCCGACGATGTTCTTGAGGTGCAGGATCCCGATGATCTGGTCGGGCGAGCCCTCGTACACCGGCAGGCGCGTGTGGTACGAGGTGGCGAGCTGCTGGCGAAGCAGCTGCGGCTTCGCCGCCAGGTCGAGCGCGTGGATCTGCGGGCGCGGCACCATCACGTCCTCGACGGTCACCGCCTCGAGGTCGAACAGGTTGGCCAGCATCGCACGGTGCTTGCCGCGGAAGTACTGGTTGCCCTCGAGCACGAGCGCGCGGATCTCCTCCTGCGACAGCGTCGCGTTGCCGTCCTTCGGCGGCGCGATCCGCCCGAGCCTGAGCAGCCCCTGCACGAAGAGGTTGACGAACCACACGGCCGGCTTGAACAGCTTGAGCAGCGGCGCGAGCGTGATCGAGACGACCGGCGCGATGCGGTCGGCATAGGCGGCGCCGACCACCTTCGGCGTCACCTCGGAGAACACGAGGATCAGGAACGTGATCGCGACCGTGCCGACGGCCAGCGCGAGCTTGCCCTCGCCGAACAGCCGCTCGCTCAGCACCGCGGTCAGCGTCGCGGCCGCAGCATTGATCAGGTTGTTGCCGAGCAGGATGACGCCGAGCAGACGGTCGGTCTGCGCGAGCAGGTGCAGCGCGGTGCGCGCGCCGGTCGAGCCGCGCTGGGCGCGGTGCCTGAGGCGCAGCCGGTTGGCCGCCATCATCGCCGTCTCGGCGAGCGAGAAGAAGCCCGACACCACGAGCAGCACCGCGAGCGCGGTGACGAGCGTGGAGGTGGGGATGGCTTCCATCAGGGATCAGCGGTCAGGGATCAGGTTCGGATGGTCGCGCTTTCCGCGGCGGCGCGCGTGCGCCGGTGAACCCGCCCCTCTCGTCGTAGGCACCTTGATCGCCGATTCCTGAAAGCCATTGTGGGCCGACTCAGCGGCCCAGAATGACTTCGAGGACGAATTTGGACCCCAGGTAGGCGAGCAGCAGCAGCACGGTGCCGGCGAGGATCCAGCGCAGCGCCTGGCGGCCGCGCCAGCCGTAGCCCCAGCGGCCGACGACCAGCGCGCCGAACACGACCCAGGACGCGACGGCGAACACGTTCTTGTGCGTGAACTGGAACGCGCGGCCGAACAGCTGCTCGGAATAGAGCACGCCGCTCGCGAGTGCGAGCGACAGGAGCAGGAAGCCGACCGCGATCAGGCGGAACAGCGCGCGCTCGAGCGTGAGGAGCGGCGGCGTGGCCGCCTCGTCGGCGAGCCCCCGGTGCAGCCGCTTCTCGAGGCCGGTCATCACCAGCGCCTGCGCGGCGGCGACGATGAAGAACGCGTAGGCGAGGAGCGCGACCGCGATGTGCGCGGCGGCCCAGGGCTCTTCCGCGTACGGGAAGCGGTGCGACGACGGCGCGACGAGCGGCAGGAGCGCGCTCGCCGCGGCGACCGGCAGCACGACCATGCCGATGGTCGGAAGCTTGACGATCGCGCCGGTCGCGACGGCGACGAACACGGTGAGCGCGGCGACGACGGAGAGCGCGTGCGCGAGCGACAGGTCGAGGCCCTGCGGCGTCGCGACCCCGGTGACCACCGACGCGAAGTGGAACAGCAGCGCGCCGGCCATCAGCGCCACGCTCGCGGCCCGGGGCAGCGCGTGACCCGGCCACGTGGCCCACGCGGCGGCGATGTAGAGGGCCGCGGCGGCGAGGTGCAGTAGAATCATCGTCTCGGGGCGTTTGCGCCCGCAGTGTAGCAAGCGCCGCCTCGCGGGCGGCGCCTCCCGCCCGCCACCCATGCTCGACCAGCTCACGCAACGCCTGTCGCGCGTCGTCAAGACGCTGCGCGGCGAGGCCCGCCTCACCGACGAGAACATCGCCGACGCGATGCGCGAGGTGCGCCTCGCGCTGCTCGAGGCGGACGTCGCGCTGCCCGTGGTGAAGGATTTCGTCGCGCGCGTGCGCGAGAAGGCGCTCGGCGAGGAGGTCGCCGGCTCGCTGACCCCGGGCCAGGCGCTGGTCGGCGTCGTGCACCGCGAGCTGACCGCGCTGATGGGCGCAGGCGCGGCGCCGCTCGACCTCGCGACGCGGCCCCCCGCCGTCATCCTGCTCGCGGGCCTGCAGGGCGCGGGCAAGACGACGACCGCCGCCAAGCTCGCGCGGCTCCTGCGCGAGCAGAAGAAGAAGGTGCTGGTCACCTCGACCGACGTCTACCGCCCGGCCGCGATCGCCCAGCTCGCGACGCTCGCCGCGCAGGTGGGCGTCGACGCGTTCCCGTCGCAGGCGAGCGATGCGCCGCGCGACATCGCGACGCGCGCGCTCGAGTGGGCGCGGACGCACTACCACGACGTGCTGATCGTCGACACCGCGGGGCGCCTCGCCGTCGACGCGGCGATGATGAAGGAGATCGCCGAGCTGCACGCCGCCGTCGCGCCGGTCGAGACGCTGTTCATCGTCGATGCGATGCAGGGCCAGGACGCGGTCAACACCGCGAAGGCGTTCCGCGACGCGCTGCCGCTGACGGGCGTCATCCTCACGAAGCTCGATGGCGACGCCCGCGGCGGCGCGGCGCTGTCGGTGCGCGCGGTCACCGGCGCGCCGATCAAGTTCGCGGGCGTGTCGGAGAAGATCGACGGCCTCGAGGTGTTCCACCCCGAGCGCATGGCCTCGCGCATCCTCGGCATGGGCGACGTGCTGTCGCTCGTCGAGCAGGCGCAGAAGTCGGTCGACGCGGCCGAGGCGCAGAAGCTCGCGAAGAAGGTCAAGGCTGGCAAGGGCTTCGACCTCGAGGACTACCGCGCGCAGATCGCGCAGATGCGCAAGATGGGCGGCCTCGCCGGCATGGTGGACAAGCTGCCCGCCGAGCTGCGGGCCGCGGCCGCCGGCGCGCAGGTCGACGAGCGCCGCGTCGCCCGGCTCGAGGCGATCATCCAGTCGATGACGCCGGGCGAGCGCGCGAAGCCCGAGATCCTGAAGGCGTCGCGCAAGCGGCGCATCGCGGCGGGCGCCGGCGTCAGCGTGCAGGAGGTCAACCAGCTGCTGAACCAGTTCGAGCAGGCGCAGAAGATGATGAAGATGGTCGCGAAGGGCAACCTCGCGAAGATGATGCGCGGGATGCGCGGGATCGTCCCCGGCCGCTGAGCGGCCGCGCCGGGCGTCAACGCCTGGTCCGTCCGAACAGCGGGCGCGCGACGCCGGCGGCGAGCAGCAGCAGGTAGACGTACGACGCCATGCCTTCGCTGACGCCGAGGCGTATCTCGACGAGCGCGGTGGCGATGCCGGCGATCACGATGCCGATGGCGAGCAGGAAGCGGCTTTGCACGAAGCGCCACAGCGCCGGCCCGTCCTCGACGGCATCGTTCGCCAGGCGCAGGCACATCCGCCGCCACATCAGCGCCTCGATCGCGAGGATGCCCACCAGGTTCGCGCCGTAGAAGACCGCGGCGCGCGGGTGCGCCGGATGGTCGCCGACCAGGGCGGTCAACGTCGGGACCAGCGTGGTCAGGAGCAGGAACGCGAGGTTCAGCCACACGAACGTCGCGTCGGGGTCGCGCAAGCGGCGCAGCAGGCGCAGGTGCGCGAGCCAGAACACGCACAGCGCGACGAAGCTGATCACGTAGTCGTCGAGGCGATTCGCGATCGCGGAGAGCGCGCCCCACGTCGACGCGCCGTCGAGCGCGTCGGGCGGGAACTTGAGGTCGAGCACGAGCAGCGTCATCGTCACCGCGAAGATGCCGTCGGTGAGCGCCTCGAGCCGGGCGCGCGGGAGCGGAACGGATTCGAGCATCGGGGCCGGCCGGGATGGGCGCGGGGCCAGTCTAGCCGTGGGGGAGAATGGCGTGTAACCCCTTGATTCCACGCGCGGCGAAAGCCGGCCCGGCGGGGCCCGGGGCGGGAACGCCCCTCGTGACCGCCGGCCCGGACCGCCTTGCCCGGGGCGACCTTTTCGTCGTAGAATCAACGTCTTTTCTCGCCCGGCTGGAACTCCATCATGGTCGTCATCCGACTTGCCCGCGGGGGCGCCAAGAAGCGCCCGTTCTACAACGTCGTCGTCGCCGATTCGCGCAACCGCCGCGACGGCCGGTTCATCGAGCGCGTCGGGTACTACAACCCGATCGCCGCGGCGAACGAGACGGCGCTCAAGCTCTCGCACGAGCGCATCGATTACTGGAAGGACAAGGGCGCGAAGCTCTCGGACACCGTCGCGATGCTGGTCAAGCGCTCGGCGGCCGCGAAGCCCTCGACGCCGGCGGCGGCCTGACCGACGCTCCCGACGCGTACATCGTCATGGGCCGCGTGATCGGCCCGTGGGGCGTGCGCGGCTGGGTCAAGGTGGCTCCCTACGGCGACGATCCGGGCGGCCTGGTCGCGCAGCGGGAGTGGTGGTTGCAGGCGAAGGGCGGCGGCTGGACGCGGCGCGAGGTGGTCGAGTCGCGCGCGCACAGCGGAACGGTGATCGCGTCGCTCGCAGGGTTCGCGTCGCCCGAGGAAGCCGCGGTCCTGAAGGGACAGGACGTCGCGGTGCCGAGGTCGCGGTTGCCGGCGGCGCGGAAGGGCGAGGTCTACCTCGCCGACCTGGTGGGCCTCGACGTGGTGGGCGTGTCGGGCGCGGTGCTGGGCAAGGTGGTCGCGGTCGAGGATTACGGCGCGCATCCGCTGATGCGCGTCGCCGGAGACGGGGACGCGCCGGCGCAAGGGCGCCTCGTGCCGTTCGTGGCGCCGATCGTCCGCGCCGTGGACCTGGCGGCGCGCCGCATCGAGGTCGACTGGGAGCCGGAATACTGATGGATGCCGGCGCGGCGTTGCCCGCGGGCGACGTGAAGCGCATCGACGTCGTCACGCTGTTCCCGGCGATGGTCGCCGAGGCCGCGAAGGTGGGCGTCACCGGGCGTGCCGTCGAGCGGGGACTGTGGGCGCTGCGTTGCTGGAACCCGCGCGACTTCGCGACCGACGCGTATCGCACGGTGGACGACCGGCCCTACGGTGGCGGGCCGGGCATGGTGATGATGGCGGGGCCGCTCGCCGCGGCGATCGGCGCTGCGCGCGACGCGCAGCGGCAGGAAGGCAAGGCGCGCTCGCGCGTCGTGCACCTGACGCCGGCGGGCCGCCCGCTCACGCATGCGAGGATCGTCGAGCTGGCGGCTCGGCGCGACGAAGGGCTGGTGCTGCTCGCCGGCCGCTACGAGGGCATCGACGAGCGGCTGGTCGAGCGCGAGGTGGACGAGGAAGTCGCGGTCGGCGATTTCGTCGTCAGCGGCGGCGAGTTGCCGGCGCTGATGGTGATCGACGCGATCGCGAGGCAGTTGCCGGGCGCGCTGAACGACGCGCAATCGGCGGTCGAGGAGTCGTTCGCGGAAGGCCTGCTCGACTGCCCGCACTACACGCGCCCCGAGAGCTACGAGGGCGCGAAGGTGCCCGACGTGCTCCTGTCGGGTCACCACGAGGCGATACGCCGCTGGCGGCTCGAGCAGTCGCTGTCGCGGACGTGGCGCCGGCGGCCGGACCTCCTCGAGGGACGGGCGCTCACGAAGGAGGAGCGGGAATTGCTGGCCAGGGTGCGCGATGCGGATCGGGGTGCCGCCGGCTAGCGCGGCTTGCGACAAGACAGGGTCCCACGTCCGGCGTCGTCGCCGGACCTCTGGTCCCCGCCAACGAAAGGAAGCGGCATGAACATCATCGAGACCCTCGAGCGCGAGGAGATGGAGCGCCTCGGCAAGAGCCACCCGGCTTTCGCGCCCGGCGACACCGTGATCGTCAACGTGAACGTCGTCGAAGGCGAGCGCAAGCGCGTACAGGCCTACGAAGGCGTCGTCATCGCGAAGCGCAACCGCGGCCTCAACTCGTCGTTCGTCGTGCGCAAGATCAGCAGCGGCGAAGGGGTCGAGCGTACGTTCCAGACCTACTCGCCGCTCATCGCGTCGATCGAGCTGAAGCGCAAGGGCGACGTCCGCCGCGCGAAGCTCTACTACCTGCGCGGGCGCTCGGGCAAGTCGGCGCGCATCCGCGAGAAGCTCGAGAGCAAGGACAACGCGGCGGAGTGATCCGCCGGCCGTCCTGCGCCGGGCAGCCGGGCGGGGCCGAAGCATCGGGGACCGGCAGGCCGGCCCCGGCGCTTCGGCCCCGTTTGCTTGGGGAGCCCCGGCGCGCTTCTTGCATGGTTGCCTTGTCACGCCGACCCTTTTGTTCGAAGATTCCGTTGTCATAACGGATGCGCCGCGCGATGCCGACCCGGGCAACCGGAGCGGCAGTTGGCCGCCGGGGCGCCTCCCAGGCCCGAGATCCGCGCATGAAGGCCACGCTCTACGAGGCGTTGGGCATCTCGCAGACCGCCTCCGACGAGGAGGTCCGCGCCTCGCTGCGCCGGTTGATCCGCAAGTACTACGCGAAGACGCGCGACGGCCAGGGCAACGTCGAGGAGGCGCTGCGCTTCATCAACCACGCGAGCCGGATCCTCTCGGATTCCGAGCGCCGCGCGCGCTACGACAACGAGCTCGCGCTGTCGACCGGCACGACCGAGCAGCGCATCGCGCACGTGGTCACCCACGCGGTGGCCGAGGCGGGTGAGCAGACCGACGTCGGCGCGGAGGCCGTCGACGACGAGAAGGACGACATCCTCGACGACGACGAGCTCGAGGCGGTGCTGACCGGCACCGACGGCCGCGACGCGCTCGACCTGCACCATCCCGGCCTCACCGAGCGCGTCGCGACGTTCGGCCGCTCGCCGATCGTCACCCTCATGCTGTGCGCGCTGTTCGGCGCGTTCATCGCCGCGGCGATCGTGTTCGTCACGCCGGACGACGCCGTGCTCGTCGCGAAGCAGGTGCTGGTGTGGCTCACGCTGGGACTCCTCGGCCTCACCGTCGTCTACGGCGCCGTGCACGGCGCGTGGTGGCTGTTCCGCGGCCGGGCGCCGCACGTCGCGCCGCTGCAGCCGCAGACCGACCTCGCGATCCTGAACTGGCGCCGCGAGAAGAGCGTCTTCCTCGGCACCAACCAGCCGCAGGAGGACGCGAGCTGGATCTTCCAGCTGCGCATGGCCGAGCTCGAGCGCGCGAAATCGGGACGCACGAGCGAGCCGCGTCCGTGGCAGCGCCTCGGCGCGCGGCTGTTCGACTACGCGATCTGGGGCCTGGTGCTCGCGCTCCTGCTCTCCGAGCTCAAGGGCGCGGGCGCCGTGCCGGAGCACGTGGCCTACTGGCTCGGCCACCCGCTCGTCGCGCCCACGATCATCACCGGCACGTGGGTGCCGATCGAGGCGCTGCTGATCGCGTCGCTGGCCACGACGCCCGGCAAGTGGCTGTTCGGCGTCTACCTGCAGTTCTCGATCTCGGACGCCTATGCGCGTCGCGACTCGCGCACGCAGTTCGAGCGCGGGATCAAGCGGGCGTTCCGCGTCTGGTGGGAAGGCCTCGGGATGGGCTTCCCGCTGCTCGCGCCGTTCCTGATCGCGGTGGCCTACGAGAAGGTCACCGTGCACCAGGAGACCGACTGGGACTTCGCCTACGACTGCCTCGTCACGCACGGGCCGCCCGGCGTGCTGAACCTGATGACCGGCGTGTGCGGCCTCGCGGCGATGCTGTGGCTCTACGGCGTCGCGTGGCACCAGCCGATGGCGGACTCGATCACGTGGGCGCGCGCGACGATCACCGATGCGATCCCGTCGGCCGCGACGCTCGGCCATTTCGCGGGCAGCACGTCGATCGGCGGGCTCATGTCGTCGACGCCGACGCGCGCGATCACGTCGCCGCCGAAGAGCGCGGCCGCCGCGGCCTCGTCACGGCCCGGCGCGCCCATCGACGACGAGCTCGCGGCGACCTTCGCGGAGCGCCGCTCGCGGATCGCCGTCGTCTCGGTCGAAGGCCCGCGCATGCTGCGTGCGGGCAACTGGCGGCGCGCCGGCGAGCTGTGCCGCACCTGGACCGAGCTCGACCTCGGCAACCCCGACGCCTGGCGCTGCCTGGGCTCGGCGATGCAGGCGCAGGGCTACCACCAGGACGCGATCCACGCGTTCCGCAAGGCCAAGCAGTACGACCCCGGCGATCGCACGCTCGACGCCGCGATCGACCGGTCGCAGAAGGGGATCGTGGCGGATTTCATCAATCGATACCGCAAGTGAAAGGCGGCGATGGGTGATGGGCGATAGGCGATGGGAAAGAACGCGTCGCGCATTCGCGAGCGGTTCCTATCGCCTATCGCCCATCGCCTATCGCCACCTCTAGGCAACCCACGCGAGCCACACCGGCAGCGTCCCCGCCGCCAGCATCGTCCCGCTCGAGATGATCAGCGCCACCGGCGCGCCGCGCCCGTTCATGCGCGCGGCGAGGATGTAGGCCGACGTCGCGGTCGGCACCGCGGCGTGCGCGATCGCGACCTTCGTTTCCAGCGGACTCAGCGACAGCGCGTGGGCGAGCGCGAGGGCGAGCGCCGGCATCGCGGCGAGCTTCACCGCATGGAAC
>DASTCK010000235.1:0-14554 GCA_035711225.1 Casimicrobiaceae bacterium | reverse complement strand
GCCGAGCGGCGCGAGCGCCATGCTGGCGATCGCGATGATGGCGAGCGCGGGCAGGTAGACGTAGCCCACCGAGTACGCCGGCAGGTCGTCCTGCGGCAGCCCGGCGAGCACGTAGCCGACCGTGGCCGCGACCGACACCGGCCAGCCGATCGCTGCCGACGTCGCCACCGCCGTATGCACCTTCACGTTGCAGCGGGTCAGGAACGGCACGGCGAGGAACGCGCCGCCGGTGCCGACCATCCCCGCGACGAGGCCGATCACCGAACCGAGCGCGAACAGCGCGAGCCGGCCGGGCAGCTCGCGCGTCGGATGCGGCACGGCGTTGCGCGCCATCTGCCACGACGTGATCCAGATGACGCTGCCGAAGATCGCCGCCAGGACGCGCATCGGCAGCGCGCTCGCGACGTGCGCGCCCGCCAGCGACGCGGCGACCAGCCCGGGCGCCATCGCCCGCACGACCGGCCAGGCGACCGCGCCGCGCAGGTGATGCGCTCGCGCCGAGGCGAACGCGGTGAAGATGATCGTCGCGGCCGACGTGCCGATCGCGAGCGGCAGCAGGTGGCGCGTCGCCACCCCCTCGTGCGTGAAGACCTCCACGAGCACCGGGACGATCGTGAAGCCGCCGCCGATGCCGAGCAGGCCCGCCATGAAGCCGACGAACACGCCGAGCGCGACGAGGATCGGGATCAGCGCCAGGTTCACGCGATCCCCGCGAGCGACGCGTACGGCGGAGCAGCAGCGTGGCGGCGCGCAGGCTGTCGCCGGATCGCCGGCCTTGCGCGCGACCTCACGCGCCCTTCGGCTTCTTCGCGGCGAGCTTCAGCACGGCCTTCCACTCGGCTTCGGTCACCGGCGTGATCGACAGCCGATTGCCTCGCTGCAGCGTCGCCATGCCCGCCAGCGCCTTCGCCGCACGCATCTCGGCGAGCGGCACCAGGCGCGTCTTCTCGACCAGCGTCACGTCGACGCACATCCAGCGCGGCGCCTCGCGCGTCGCCTTGGGGTCGTGGTAGTCGCTCCCCGGATCGAACTGCGTCTCGTCGGGATGCGCGGGCGACGAGATGCGCACGATGCCCGCGACACCGGGCTCCGGACAGCTCGAGTGGTAGAAGAACGCGAGGTCGCCGACCTGCATCGCATCGCGCATGAAGTTGCGCGCCGTGTAGTTGCGCACGCCCGTCCATGGCGCGGTCCTTCGCGGGAGCTTCGCGAGATCGTCGATCGACATCTCGTCGGGCTCGGATTTCATCAACCAGAAGGGCATGGGGCGGTGAGAGGCGATAGGCGATGGGCGATAGGCGATAGAAATGTCGCGACGTGCGACTCAGCGAGACATCCTATCGTCTATCGCCTATCGCCCAACCCCCAACGCGACGGCGCCAACGGCGTCGGCGTGAGGCGACGATGGGCGACAGGGATGTCGCGACGTGCGACTCAGCGAGACATCCTATCGCCCATCGCCCATCGCCTATCGCCCACGCGGCGACGGCGCCCGAAGGCGCCGTCGTCGCGAAGGGTCCCCGCAAGTGCCGTCTGGCCGCATCCTGAACCTGGGTTCAGGGTGGCCGCCTGCCGGAGCCATCAGGCACTTCCGCTTGGGAAGCGCACACAGGCTCGCTTGAGGCTCGGCAGCCTCGCCGTTAGGCATTGGTTCAAGGAATGTCAGGCCAGGTGTCGAACACCGCAGGGGATTGAACGGTAAACGCCGCGCGGCGACGCGCGGCACGAAGATCAGATCAGCTTGTCCTGGCCGGCCATCACCTGGTCGATCGCGGACTGCATCGATTGGATTCTACGCTGCGTGCGCGGGTCGTCAATCGCCGCGGGCGCCGCGCTCCTGTCGGCGGCGCGCACTCGCAACACCTCGTGCGCGAGGTTGAGCGCGGCCATCACGGCGATGCGGTCGATCGCGGCGACCTTGCCGGCATCGCGGATCTCGCGCATGCGCGCGTCGAGCAGCGCGACCGCCTGCATCAGCTCGGCGCGCTCGGATTCGCGACACGCGACCTTGTACTCGCGGCCGAGGATCGACACGTCGAGCTGGAGCGGCTTGTCGGGTGGGCTCTTGGGCGTCATTCCGCGGGCATCCGCGCCAGCAGCGCGTCCAGGCGCGACACGGCGGCGCGCATCCGCTCGTCGAGCACGCGCTCGTGCGCCTGCGCCTGCGCGAGGCGCGCGCGAAGGTCCTCGTTCGCGGCCCGTAGCGCGCGGGTGTGCGCGATCAGCGTCGCGAGCTTCTGCTCGAGCGCCGCGAGGTCGTGGTCCATGGGGTTATGGTGGGGGCAGCGGGCCGCACCGT
This sequence comes from Casimicrobiaceae bacterium, assembly GCA_035711225.1. Classification (GTDB taxonomy): domain Bacteria; phylum Pseudomonadota; class Gammaproteobacteria; order Burkholderiales; family Casimicrobiaceae; genus VBCG01. The sequence goes on along the minus strand of DASTCK010000235.1, from coordinate 12,255 downwards.
CAACCGGCGGCCGACGAGCGCGCGTCGGCGCCGGTGGCGAGAGGGACGTAGCGAACGGCGATCACTTCGAGCTCGTCGGCGCCCGCCGGCGTGCGCAGCGGCACGATGTCGCCCTCGCGCGCCTTGGTGAGCGCGCGGGCGACCGGCGAGATCCACGACACGTAGCCGCGCGACGTGTCGGTCTCGTCGATCCCGACGATGCTGATCGTGCGCCGCTCGCCGTCCCGCGTCGCGTAGTCGACGGTCGCGCCGAACCAGACCTGGTCGACGCCGTCGCGCGCGCGCGCCGCGGGGTCGACGACCTCCGCGGCGTCGAGGCGCTTCACCAGGAAGCGGATGCGCCGGTCGATCTCCCGCAGCCGCTTCTTCCCGTACAGGTAGTCGCCGTTCTCGGAGCGGTCGCCGTTGGACGCCGCCCACGCGACCGTCGCGACCAGCGCGGGCCGCTCCGTGCCGACCAGGTTGTCGAGCTCCGCCTTGAGCCGCGCGAAGCCGCCCGGCGTCATGTAGTTGCGCGTTCCCGCGGGCAGCGCCGGGCCGGCTTCGGCGTCGTCGTCGTCCTCGGCGGGAGCGTCGCTCTCGCGGGTGAATGCCTTGTTCATCGTCGTGCGCGCTGCGGCGGGACGGCCCATTTTACCCGCCCCGCGCCGTGCCCCCCGCTCAGCGCGCCCGCTCGATCGCGGCGCAGAGCTGCGCGACGCCGTCGACGAATCGCGGCCCGGGCCGGTGCAGCAGGTCCGCGTCGACCACGGCGAGCCCGGCGTCGCGCGCGGCGGGCAGCGCCGGCCAGCGCCGCCACTCGTCGAGCCACCGCGGTCGCCGCGCGCCTTCGGTGCCCGCGACGATCAGCGACGGCGCCTGCGCGAGCACCTCCTCGACGTTGACCACCGGAGCGGGCACGGGCAGCGTGGCGAACACGTTCTCGCCCCCGCACAGCGCGATCGCCTGCGTGATCGTGTGGCCGGCGCCGATCGTGTAGAGCGGCGCGTCGGACAGCTGGTAGAACACGCGGACCGTCGTGCGCGAGCGCGCGCCGTCGGCGAGCGCGGCGAGTCGCGCGCGAAACGCGCCCGCGGCCCGCGCGGCGACGATGCCCGTACCGGCCAGGGCGCCGATCTTCTCGACATCCCCGGCGATCGCGTCGATCGTGCGCGGCGCCGTCGTGAATACCGCGATGCCGCGATCGCGCAGGCGCGCGACCTGCGCGGGCGCCGTCCACGGCCAGGTGACGACGAGGTCGGGCGCGAGCGCGACGATGCGCTCGACGTCGATCGCGTTCGCGTCGCCGACGACCGGCAACGTGCGCGCCTGTGGGGGCTCGTCGGTGCGCGCACCCACCGCGACCAGCCACGCGCCCGCGCCCGCCGCGTCGACCAGCTCGGCGGCGTGCGGCGCGAGCGTGACGATGCGCCGCGCGGGCCGCGCGAGCTCGATCGCGGCGCCCGCATCGTCGACGACGCGCGTCGCATGCCCCGCCGTTGCGGCGACGAGCGCGACCAGCGCGATCGCGACGCGGCCCGTCACAGCGCCCATCGCAGCCCCGCGAACCCCCGGGCGCCCCTGGTCGCGTAGCCCGCGGCGAGCTCGTAGTCGCGCCCGAGCACGTTGTCCCCGCGCAGGAACAGCGTGACGCCGCGACCGACCCCCCATTCGGCGGTCAGGTTCACGATCGCATAGCCTGCCATCGCGCGTGCGCTCGCGGTGTCGTCGTAGCGTCGCGAAGACGCGACGAGCTCGACGCCGAGCGTCGCGGGGCCGGCCCGCTGGAGCAGGCCGAGCGCGCCATGCGTGCGCGCGCGCCTCGGAAGCAGGTTGCCGGTCGCGTCGTCGGTCGGGTTCTGCAGGTCGATCGAGCCCCGGAGCGTGGTGTCGCGCCACGCGAGCGTGCCGGCGAGCGTCACGCCTTCGAGGGTCGCGCGATCGACGTTCTGCGGCGCGCAGGCGAAGCTCGCGTCGCACCGGAACACGATGAGGTCGCTGACGCGGTTGTGCCAGGCGGTCGCGCTGGCGCCGGCCCGCGACTCGCCGAGCATGCCGTTCCACGCCAGCGACGCCTCGACGTTGCGGGCGGTCTCGGGCACCAGGCCGGGGTTCGAGTAGCCCGGATAGTAGAGGTCGTTGAACGTCGGCGCCTTGAACGCGGTGCCGGCGCTCGCGGTCAGCCGCCAGCCGGGGGCGAAGCGCCATCCGAACGCGACGGTGCCGGTCGTCCGACCGCCGTATTGCGACGAACGGTCGTTGCGCAGGTTCGCCTGCAGCGCGTAGGGGCCGGCGACGAGCCGGTAGATGCCGAGCACCGAATCGGTGTCGCGCGAGGTGACGGGGAAGTCCGCGTCGCTGGCCAGGCGCTCTTCCCGTCGCTCGTAGGCGAGAGAGAGCTCGCCGGCAGCAAGGACGATATCGTTCTGCCACCGGTACTGCGTGTCGCGCGTGCGAAAGCGCGACGCGCCGAGGGCGCTCGTCGACGTCGAGTCGTCGACGCTCTGCCCGGCGACGAGCGTCGACACCCAGTTCGCCGCCAGCCGGTTGCGCGAGTCGACCTGCCAGGCCTCGACGATCGTCACCGTGCGGTCGTCGTAGGCGTCGCCGCCGTCGAACCGGGCGTTCAGGCGGTTGCGGAAATAGCGCCCGCCGACGGACTGGTCCTTCGCCCAGTCGAGGCCGACCGACGCGCTCACGTTCCCGGCCCGATAGCCGTCGCGGTCCGGATCGTACGAGACGTTCGCCGGATCGGTGATGGCATTGAAGCCGTCGCTGCGCTGCCCGCCAGCCTGGATCGCGTAGCGCAACGGCCCGGCGGTTCCCGACATGCCCGCACTGCCGTTGAGCGTCGCGTGCGTCCCGTAGCCCGCCGTCGCGTTCGCCGCGAGCGCGTCACCGCCGCGCCGAGTGAACACCTGGATCACGCCGCCGATCGCGTCGGCGCCGTAGAGCGACGACGCCGGGCCGCGCAGGATCTCGATGCGCTCGATCTGGTCGAGGGGGATCGCCTCGAGCGTCGCCGCGCCCGCGGACGACGACTCGAGGCGGAGGCCGTCGAGGAGCACCACCGTCTGCTGGCGGTTGGCGCCGCGGATGAAGACGCCGGAGGTCGATGCCGGGCCGCCGTTGCGCACGATCTCGATGCCGGGCTGGCGCGAGAGCAGCGTCGCGAGGCTGTCGGCGCCGCTCCGTGCGATGTCGTCGGGACCGATCAGCGTGACGTCGGCGACGAGGTCCTCGATCGATTGCGCGCCGCGCGCCGCCGTGACGACGACCGGATCGAGCGCGGCGGCCTTCGGCGACGGCGCCTGCGCGTGAGCAGACGGGGTCGACAACGCCATGGCGAGCAGCAGGCTCAGCGGACGGTGTGGCGTGCTGCGCGGTTTCGTGGCGACCCTCATGACCGGCCTTCGGTGCGACCGGGCATCCCCGCCCGGCCTTGCGTGCGGACCTGCGGCACGGGGGCAGAGGCGCGGATCGCGACGGCTTCGGGCCCGGCGTCGGACACCGTGTCCGACAGCCGAAGGGGCGACCGCGCCGGCACCACCCGCGCCGCGCTCGTGGGCCGCGCCACGCGTGCCCAAGCGGCAGGCGCGGTGCGGTCGCAGGCCGGTCTCCGGGCTCGCCATGCGGGCCGCCCGCCTTCCCGCCGCGACGGACGCGGCAGTGGCGCAGTGGACGGCCCTCTCAGGACTTACCGTTGCGGGGGCAGCCGCGGAATCCCCCGCCCGGCATCGCCGGCGAGGTCACCGCATTCCCGTTTCACCCGCCGCGTCGAAAGCCGCGGCGGACACCTGCGATGCCGATGGTACTGCAACGCCGCACGAGCGCCTTCGGCACCGAACCGGCCGCCGACGCCGCGGTCGGACACCATGCGGCCGGACGGTCCCGTCGGCCGCTCTCCGACAGCGGAATCGGCGTTGCGCCGATTTCCATTCCCCCTGCCTCGGCGCCGCGCATCTCCGCTATACTCCCCGGCCTTCACGCCCCACCGCGCCCCCCGGTTCCTCCCGGCGCCGGCGCCCTCGATGTGACCCGCAAGCTCTACATCCGGACGTTCGGATGCCAGATGAACGAGTACGACTCGGCCCGCATGGCCGACGTGCTCGCGGACAGCGACGGCCTCGAGCCGACCGACCGGCCCGACGACGCCGACGTCATTCTGTTCAACACCTGCTCGGTGCGCGAGAAGGCGCAGGAACGCGTGTTCCACGACCTCGGCCGCGTGCGCGCGCTCAAGGACGCGCGCCCGGACCTCATCATCGGCGTCGGCGGATGCGTCGCGTCGCAGGAAGGCGGCGCGATCGTCGCGCGCGCGCCCTACGTCGACGTGGTGTTCGGGCCGCAGACGCTGCACCGGCTCCCCGCGCTGATCCGCGCGCGCCGCGAGTCCGGACGGCCGCAGGTCGACACGAGCTTCCCGGAGATCGAGAAGTTCGACGCGATGCCGCCGCCGAGCGTCGACGGGGCGAGCGCGTTCGTGTCGGTCATGGAGGGGTGCAGCAAGTACTGCACGTTCTGCGTGGTGCCCTACACGCGCGGCGACGAGGTGTCGCGTCCGCTCGACGACGTGCTGACCGAGGTCGCCGACCTCGCGCTGCAGGGCGTGCGCGAGGTGACGCTGCTCGGCCAGAACGTCAACGCGTACCGCGGCGCGCGCGACGGCGGCGAGGCGATCGCCGACTTGGCGACGCTCGTCGAGCACGTCGCCGAGGTGCCCGGCATCGAGCGCATCCGCTACACGACCTCGCATCCCAAGGAGATGACGCCGCGGCTGATCGACGCCTACCGCAGCGTCGGCAAGCTGGTGTCGCAGCTCCACCTGCCGGTGCAGTCCGGCTCCGACCGGGTGCTCGCCGCGATGAAGCGCGGCTACACGACGCTCGAGTACAAGTCGACGGTCCGCAAGCTCCGCGCGGCGCGCCCCGGGCTGTCGCTGTCGACCGACTTCATCGTCGGCTTTCCCGGCGAGAGCGACGACGACTTCGAGCGCACGCTGAAGCTCGTCGACGACGTGCGCTTCGACGGCGCGTTCTCGTTCCTCTATTCGCCGCGGCCGGGCACGCCGGCCGCGGAGCTTCCCGACCCGGTGCCGCGCGACGTCGCGCAGTCGCGACTCGAGCGCCTGCAGGCCGCGATCGACGCGCAGTACCGCCAGGCGTCGGAATCGATGGTCGGCAGCCGCCAGCGCGTGCTCGTCACCGGGCCGTCCGCCAGGCATCCGCGCGAGCTGGCGGCGCGCACCGACAACAACCGTGTGATCAATTTCGCCGGCGATCCCGCCCTCGCCGGCCGTTACGTCGACGTCGTCGTGTCCGCTGCGCTGCCGCATTCGCTGCGCGGCGTGCTCGCCGCCTGACCTCGACCCTGCTCCCGCGAGGCCTCCATGCCCAAGCCCCTGCTTCCCGCTTCCGTCTCCGTCCTCACCGCGCTCGCGCTCGCCCTCGGCGGCTGCGCCAGCGCGCCGGCCGACCCGGCCGAATCCGCCGAGGCCGCGCGCGCCACCGCCGACGTCGCGCGCGTCGCCAGCGTCGCCGCCGCCGCCGCCGTCGGCGCGCAGGCCGCCACGCACCAGCAACCCGGCGCGCCGAACGGCGCCGGCCGGCCCTCCTCCGCGGGCCCCGCCGCCGCGGCCGCCGCGGCCGCCGCCGCCGCCGCCGCGTCGCAGACGCGGCCGTTCGCCGACGTGGTCAAGGAGGCGAAGGAGTCGAAGGGCTACTTCACGCTGTGGCAGAAGGACGAGAAGGTCTGGATGGAGATCGCGCCCGACCAGCTCGACAAGCCGATGTTCTTCTCGGTCAACCTCGCGAACGGCCTCGGCGAGAACTTCATGTTCGGCGGGCTCATGGGACGCTCGCACATCGTCGAGCTCCGGAAGGTCGGCAACAACGTGCAGCTGGTGGCGCGCAACGAGCGCTATTTCGCGCAGCCGAAGACGCCCGAGGCGATGGCCGTCGCCGACGCGTTCTCCGACAGCCTCCTCGCGTCCGCGCCGGTCGCCTCGCAGCCGCATCCCGAGCGCAAGTCGGTGCTGGTCGAGCTCAACACGCTGCTGTTCACCGACATCCCGGGCGCGTACGCGCTCCTGGACCGCGCGTACCGGCAGCCGTTCGGCTTCGACGCCCGCAACACGTCGATCACGCGCACGCGCGTGTCGCCCGACGCGGTCGGCGTGCAGGTCAACGCGCACTACTCGGTCAGCCGCCTGTCGCAGCCGCCCGCGGTCCCGTCGCCCCTCGCCGGCGCGCCCGTGCCGAGCATCCCGGCGACCGTGCCCGACCCGCGCAGCCTGTTCCTGGGCTTCCAGTACAACCTGGCGAAGCTGCCCGATTCGCCGATGCATCCGCGCGTCGCCGACCCGCGGGTCGGCTACTTCATGGTGTCGCGCTTCGACTATTCGAGCGACACCAAGCTCACGCCCAACGTCAACTACGTCAAGCGATGGCGGCTCGAGAAGCAGGATCCCGACGCCGCGCTGTCGCCGCCGAAGCAGCCGATCGTGTTCTGGATCGACCGCAACGTCCCGACGCGCTACCGCGACACGATCGTCGCCGCCGTGCTCGAGTGGAACAAGGCGTTCGAGCGCATCGGCTTCAAGGACGCGGTGCAGGCGAAGGTCCAGCCCGACGACGCGGACTTCGACACGCTGGACGCGCGGCACGCGTCGATCCGCTGGATGACCTCGGCGCGCCCGGTCTTCGGCGGCATCGGGCCGTCGCAGTCCGATCCGCGCACCGGCGAGATCCTGGACGCCGACATCGGCATCGACCCGGTGCGGCTGCGCTTCTCCCGCTATCGCCTCGCCGATTCGTCGGGGTCGACGGCGGGCGCGAACGGGCTCGCCGCGTCGCTGCTGCCCGAGAATGCGATGATCTGCCGCATCGCCGACTTCGTCGCCGAGGAGCGCGGCTTCGCGATGGACCTGCTGTCGGCGCGGGGCGTGATCGACCCGGACGGCCCGGCGGCCGAGGAGTTCGTGCTGTCCGACCTCAAGGAGGTCGTGATGCACGAGGTGGGCCACGCGCTCGGCCTCACGCACAACTTCCGCGCGTCGACGATCTACACGCAGGCGCAGCTGAACGACCGCGAGTTCACGAGGAAGAACGGCGTGTCCGGCTCGGTGATGGAATACACGCCGATCAACCTCGCGCTGCGCAACGAGACGCAGGGCGAGTACTCGATGACGACGCTCGGGCCGTACGACTACTGGGCGATCGAGTACGCGTACAAGCCGATCGCCCCCGAGCGCGAGGCCGAGGAGCTCGGCAGGATCGCCGGGCGCAGCAGCGAGCCGCTGCTCGCGTACGCCTACGACGACGAGACCAACCAGCAGATCGACCCCGAAGCGACCGCGGGCGACCTCGGCAGCGACCCGCTCGGCTACGCGAGCCGACGGCTCGCGCTCGCCAAGGAGCTGTGGGAGCGCTGGGAGGCGCGGCCGCTGAAGCCCGGCGAGTCGTACGCGTCGCTCCGCCGCAACATCTCGCGCGGCATCGCGCAGGTGCGCGAGAGCGGCCTGCTCGCCGCGCGCTACATCGGCGGCATCAGCGTGCTGCGCGATGCCGCGGGCTCCGGCCGCACGCCGATGAACCCGGTGGCGATGGCCAAGCAGCGCGACGCGCTCAAGCTGATCGAGGGCGGCGTGTTCTCGGCCGACAGCTTCCGCTTCAAGCCCGAGTTCCTGCGCAGCCTGTCGGTCGACTTCCTCGACCGCGGCGACACCTACGACGTGGGCATCGCGCCGGCCGGCTTCGACTACTCGCTGCCCACGCAGGTGCTCGCGGCGCAGAAGACGGTGCTCGAGCGCGTGATGAGCGAGACCGTCGCGCAGCGCCTGCTCGACGCCGAGGGGAAGGTCGACAAGCCCGCCGACGCGTTGCAGCTCGCCGAGGTGTACGGCTCGCTGCACCGCGCGATCTGGAGCGAGCTCAAGGGCGGCCGCGACATCCCGCTGATGCGCCGCAACCTGCAGCGCGAGCACGCGGCGCGGCTCGCGACGGCGTTGCTGCGACCCTCGGCGTCGATGCCCCCCGACGCGCGCGCCCTGCTGCGTGCCGATGCGAAGGCGCTGCGCGGCGAGATCGCCGCGGTGGCGTCGCGGCCGGGCTGGTCGCCGGCGGCGGCGGCGCACCTCGCGGAAAGCCTCGCGATGCTCGACGAGGCGCTCAAGGCCCCGGTCGTGCGCACGGCGATCTGAAGCGGACGCCGGAAATGGCAGCACGCCGCGCGCAGGCCTCGATCACGCTGTCGCCTCCCGACAACCGCGCGCTCGCGAATCTGTGCGGGCCGCTCGACGCGAACCTGCGGCAGATCGAGGCCGCGTGCGACGTCGCGATCTCGCACCGCGGCGGGACGTTCACGATCGCCGGCGCGCCCGACCGCGCGGCCCAGGCGAGCGCCGCGCTCGAGCGGTTCTACGCGGCCGCCGAGAAGCCGCTCTCGGTCGACGACATCCAGCTCGGCCTGGTCGAGATCGCCACGCGCGGCCCGCGCCCGGTCGCCGAGGACGACGACGCGCCGGCGCTGCGCACGCGGCGCGCCGACCTGCACGGACGCACGCCCAACCAGGCGGCCTACCTCGCCGCGATCCAGGCCCACGACATCACGTTCGGCATCGGCCCGGCGGGCACCGGCAAGACCTACCTCGCGGTCGCGTGCGCCGTCGACGCGCTCGAGCGCGACGCGGTGAAGCGGCTGGTGCTCGTGCGCCCCGCCGTCGAGGCCGGCGAGCGGCTGGGCTTCCTGCCCGGCGACCTCGCGCAGAAGGTCGATCCCTACCTGCGGCCGCTCTACGACGCGCTGTACGACCTGATGGGCTTCGACAAGGTCGCCAAGCTGTTCGAGCGGCAGACCATCGAGATCGCGCCGCTCGCCTACATGCGCGGGCGCACGCTCAACCACAGCTTCATCATCCTCGACGAGGCGCAGAACACGACGCCCGAGCAGATGAAGATGTTCCTGACGCGCATCGGCTTCGGCACGCGCGCGGTCATCACCGGCGACGTGACGCAGATCGACCTCGCGCGCGGCAGCAAGAGCGGGCTGATCGAGGCCGACCGCGTGCTGAAGGACGTCCGCGGCATCGCGATCTGCCGCTTCACCAGCGCCGACGTCGTCCGCCACCCGCTCGTGCAGAAGATCATCGATGCGTACGAGCGCGACGCGGGCGCCTGAGGGCCGCCCGGCGCAACGCGCGGCGCGAGGCTCCGGCCGCCGGCTCGCCCTCGCGGTCCAGTACGCGGTGAATCGCACGGGGCTGCCGGCGCCGTCCACGCTGCGCCGCTGGGCGTCCGCCGCCGTCGAGCGCGACGTCGCGGCGACGCTGCGCTTCGTGGGCCTCGCCGAGGGCCGGACGCTCAACGCCCTCTACCGCGGGCGCGACCACGCGACCAACGTGCTCACGTTCGTGTACGATGACGCCGTCCCGCTCGCGGGGGACATCGTGCTCTGCGCGCCGGTCCTCCGGCACGAGGCGAAGGCGGGCGGGCGGACGCTCCGCGCGCATTGCGCGCACCTCGTCGTGCACGGGATGCTGCACCTGCAAGGCCACGACCACGCGACGCCGCGCGAAGCGGCGCGCATGGAAGCGCGCGAGACCGCGCTGCTCGCCTCGCTCGGCTTCCCCGATCCCTACGCGCGAACGCTGCCGGCGCGCGCCTGACGATGGCCACCGATCCCGACGAGCGCGACGAGCCCCGACCAACGCTGCTCGAGCGGCTCTCGGCGTTCCTGACGCGCGAGCCCGAGGACCGCGACGAGCTGCTCGACCTGCTGCGCGGCGCGTTCGAGCGCCGGCTCCTCGACGCCGACGCGCTCTCGATGATCGAGGGCGTCCTCTCGGTGTCCGAGATGACCGTGCGCGACGTGATGATCCCGCGTTCGCAGATGGATTGCGTGTCGATCGAGGACGAGCCGGAAGCGTTCATCCCGTTCGTGATCGACACCAAGCACTCGCGCTTCCCGGTGATCGGCGAGAGCAAGGACGACGTCGTCGGCATCCTGCTCGCGAAGGAGCTGCTCAACTACTACCGCAATCCCGAGGGCTTCACGCTGCGCGACACGCTGCGCCCCGCGGTGTTCGTGCCCGAGTCGAAGCGCCTCAACGTGCTGCTGCGCGAGTTCCGCAGCAATCGCAACCACATCGCGATCGTCGTCGACGAGTACGGCGGCGTCTCGGGCCTGGTCACGATCGAGGACGTGCTCGAGCAGATCGTCGGCGACATCGAGGACGAGTACGACTTCGACGAGACCGAGGACAACATCATCGCCGAGGGCGCCGGGCGCTTCCGCGTCAAGGCGCAGACCGAGATCGCGGACTTCAACGCGCGCTTCGGCAGCCAGCTCTCCGACGACGCCGTCGACACCGTCGGCGGGCTCGTCGTCCACGCGTTCGGCCGCCTGCCCAAGCGCGGCGACGCGGTGACGATCGGCGACTTCCGCTTCCGCATCGTGCGCGCCGACAGCCGGCGCGTGCACACGCTGCAGGTCGAGCGGATCGCGCCGCCCGCGGCGTCGCCGGCGCCGTGACGAGGGGACGCGCGCTTCCCTGATCCGCGGCCCTCCGCGATTCCATGGCCCGCTCCGTCCTCGCCGCGCTCGCCGGCGCGCTCACCGTGTTCGGCTTCGCGCCGTTCGGCGTCGCGCTCCTGCCCGTCGCGACGCTCGCGGTGCTGTTCCTGCTGTGGCGCGACGAGCCGTCGCCGCGCCGCGCCGCATGGCTCGGCTTCCTGTTCGGCGCGGGCCTGTTCGGCGCCGGCGTCTCGTGGATCGCCATCGCGCTCGAGCGCTTCGGCGGCATGCCGGCGCCGCTCGCGCTCGTCGGCATCGCCGGCTTCTGCGCCTACCTCGCGCTGTGGCCCGCGCTCGCCGGATACGCGACCGCGCGGCTCGCGCCCGCCGGCAACGCCGCGCGCCTCGTCGCGGCGGGGGGCGCGTGGACGCTCGCCGAATGGCTGCGCGGCTTCGTGCTCTCCGGCTTCCCGTGGCTCGCCGTCGGCCACGCGCAGCTGCCGGGCAGCCCGCTCGCCGGCCTCGCGCCCGTCGGCGGCGTTTTCCTCGTGTCGCTCGCGGTTGCCGCGGCCGCCGCGCTCGTCGCCTGCGGCATCGAAGCGCTCGCGCGACCGGCGTGGCGTCGCGTCGCCGCGTCGGTCGCCGCGATCGCCGCGCTGTTCATCGGCGGGGGCCTGCTCGACACGGTGGCGTGGACCACGCCGAACGCCGCGCCGGTCGCCGTGTCGCTGGTGCAGGGCAACATCCCGCAGGAGGAGAAGTTCGACCCGGCGCTGCGCGAGCGCGCGTTCCGCATCTACGCGGAGCTGGTCGCAGCGAGTCGCGGACGCATCGTGGTGCTTCCCGAGAGCGCGTTCCCGGTGTTCGCCGCCGACGTGCCGCACGACACGATCGAGGCGCTGGCCTCGACGATGCAGGCGCGCGGCGGCGACGTGCTCGTGGGGCTGTTCACCGTGCGGCCGCCCGACGCAGGCGAGTCGCAGCCGCGCATCCACAACAGCGTCGTGACGCTCGGCGTGTCCCGTACGCAGCTCTACCGCAAGCGCCACCTCGTGCCGTTCGGCGAGACGATCCCGGCGAAGCCGCTCGTGGGCTGGGTGATCGAGCGCGTGCTCGCGATCCCGCTCTCCGACCAGGCGCCGGGCCCGGCGGACCAGCCGCCGTTCGCGGTCGGCGGCGAGCGGCTCTCGGTCAACATATGCTACGAGGACGCGTTCGGCGGCGAGCTCGCGGGCTGGTCGCGCGATGCGACGATGCTCGTCAACGTCACCAACGACGCGTGGTACGGTCGCTCGGTGGCCGCGTGGCAGCACAACCAGATCGCCGCGATGCGCGCGAAGGAGACCGGGCGACCGATGCTGCGCGCCACCAACACCGGCGTCACCAGCGTGATCGAGGCCGACGGCGCCGTGCGTATCCAGCTCCCGTGGTTCCGGCGCGGCATCCTCGAGACGACGGTCACCGGCCGCTCCGGCAGCACGCCGTTCATGCGCTGGGGCAACGCGATCGCGGTCGTCGCGGCGCTGGTGCTCGCCGCGCTGGCGGCGCTCGCGGCGAGGCGCGCCGCGCGCTGACGCCCTCGCCGCGCGCACCGCCGGGCCCTCCGTCCGCCCCGGCGGCATCCCGTCGCCGCGCGATTGTCGGCGGGGAGCGACGACCCCCACAATCGCCGCTCTCACCGCTCCCGGAAGCACGCCCGATGACCGCGACGCTCGAGCTGGCCGGCCTCTCGAAGACCTATCCCAACGGCGTGCGCGCGCTGGA
>DASTCK010000234.1:0-12864 GCA_035711225.1 Casimicrobiaceae bacterium | reverse complement strand
CCTTGTTGTACTCCGGCTGCACGACGCGCTTCGCGCCCTCGGTGACGCCCGCCCACTCGGCGATCGGCAGCACGGTGTAGCCCTTGTCGAGGCGGTCGATGTCGAACACCGCCACGGTCTGCGAGATCTTCGGGTCCGGGTTGAGCGGCGTGTCGGAATAGAGGTGCCTGCTCTTCGGGTGGCTCTTGATGAAGAGCGCGCCGCCGCCCTGGCCCTGCAACTCGGCGACCTTCTTGAACGCCTGCTCCTTGTGCTTCACGGGGTCGGTTCCGATCAGCGAGATCGTCTCGTCGCCGAGGTGACCGGTCGACCACACCGGTCCGAACTTCGGATGGACGAAGTTGGCGCCGCGGCCCGGGTGCGGGATCTTGCCGACCTCGACGAGCGCCTGGAGCTTGCCCTCCTTGGCGTCGATCACCGAGATCTTGTTGCTCTGGTTCGCGGCGACGAGGAAGTAGCGCTTGGTCGAGTCCCAGCCGCCGTCGTGCAGGAACTGCGCCGAGCCGATCTCGGTCGTCTTCAGCGCCTGCAGGTTGGAGTAGTCGACCATCAGCGTCTTGCCGGTCTCCTTGACGTTGACGACGAACTCGGGCTTGAAGTGCGAGGCCACGATCGAGGCGACACGCGGCTCGGGGTGGTATTCCTGCGTGCCCACCACCATGCCGCGCGTGCCGACGATCTTGAGCGGCTCGAGCGTGTCGCCCTTCATGATCACGTACTGCGGGGGCCAGTAGCTGCCGGCGATCGCGTACTTGTCCTCGTAGCCCTTGTACTTCGACGTGTCGACCGAGCGGGCCTCGAGGCCGACGCGGATCTCGGCGACGTTGTCGGGCTTCTCCATCCACAGGTCGATCATGTTGATCTTGGCGTCACGGCCGATCACGAACAGGTAGCGCCCCGACGCCGACACGCGCGAGATGTGCACCGCGTAGCCGGTCTTGACGATGTTGATGATCTGCTTGCTGTCGCCGTCGATCAGCGCCACCTCGCCGGTGTCGCGCAGCGTCGTCGAGAAGAGGTTGTCGAGGTTGTACTTGTTCATCTTCCGCGTCGGGCGCTGGCCGACCGGCACGAGCACCTTCCACGTCGCCTTCATCTCCTTCATGCCGAACTCGGGCGGCTGGGGCGGCGTCTGCTGGATGTAGCGCGCCATCAGGTCGACCTGCCCGTCGTTGAGCTCGCCCGACGTCCCCCAGTTCGGCATGCCCGCGGGCGAGCCGTACTTGATGAAGACCTTCAGGTACTCGCTGCCCTTGTCGATCGTCAGGTCCGGCGTGAGCGGCTTGCCGGTGGCGCCCTTGCGCAGCACGCCGTGGCAGCCCGCGCAGCGCTCGAAGTAGATCTGTCGCGCCTGGTCGAACTCGATCTTCGACATCGCGGGCGCCTTCGGGTTGATGTCCTGGTACATCTCGACCTGGCCCAGCGGCGAGCTCCCCGCCTGGTACGCGGTCTCGGGCGGCGAGATCTCCTTGTGCTGCGTCGGTGCTTGCGCGAGCGCCCACGTCGAGGCGAGGGCGATCGCTGCGGCGGCCATGCGCGCGTGGCGCGGGCCTGCACGGGTCGTGAACATGGGAACGGTCTCCATTCGTGGGGAAGGCTGCGCGTGTCCGCGCGTGTGGCCGGAGCGAGTATTCGGTGCGCGGGGCACGGCGGCCTTGATGCGGATCAGTCGCGGTGCGATCGGCGCGCATTCGCGCGTCGCAGGAGCGTGCGCGAAGAAACGCATTCCACGCGCCGCGCGCAGCCGTCGTGCGCGCTGATGCCGCGCGCGGGCGATCACCGCCGCGTGACGAGCGACAGGAGGGCGCGAACGACGGATGCGCCGATCCCGCACCCCCGACCTCGCGCAACCGCATTGTCGAGTCGCGAGTGCGGCGCCGTATTGACCGGCGTCAAAGCCCGGCGCGGCGCTCGCGCGGGCCCGGCGCTACAGGACGCGGTAGCGGATCAGCAGCCAGGCGAGCAGCGCGAGCAGCACGACGACGAGCGGCAGCGCGATCGCGCCGACCCGCTTCGCGCGCTCGACGGCGGCCTTCTGCACCGCCAGGCTCTCGCTCGCCATCCGCTCGGTGCGCTCCATCTGCGCGCGCACGAACGCGAGCTGCTCGCGCTGCGCGTCGAGACCCTGCCGCTGGTTGGTCTCGATGCGGCGAAGCAGGTCGACGATGGCGTCGTGGTGCGGTTCGGGCATGGCTCGCTCTCGCTCGTGATGCCGCGGCGACGGCTCCCCTCGACGAAGCCGGACGCTCGGCGAGGCTCCGGGGGAACGGTCGGGGGCGACTGTAACGCCGCGGCAAGGGCAGCCCCCGACGCCGTCGCTGCCGTCCGTCGGACACCTGCCGGCACGCGGCTTTCTCCCGTTGACCCTATGACATGGGCATAGTAGCGTCCCTGCTCCCGTCCCCCCGCACGGAGGCCCCCATGTCCCGTCCCTTCTCCCGTCGCCTCGCATGGCTCGCCGTCGCCTCGGTCACCGCCGCCGCGGGAGTCTCGACCGTCATGGCGAACCACTCGTGGGGCGGCTATCACTGGGCGCGCACGTCCAACCCGTTCACCCTCAAGCTCGGCGACAACGTCAACAGCACCTGGGACCCGTACCTGGTCCAGGCGTCGAGCGACTGGTCGAAGTCGACCGTGCTCGACACGACGATCGTCGCGGGAGGAACCAACCCCAGGAACTGCAAGGCCACCTCGGGTCGCGTCGAGGTGTGCAACTCGACCTACGGCAACAACGGGTGGCTCGGCGTCGCGAGCATCTCGATCACCGGCGGCACGCACATCACCAAGGGCTCGGTGAAGATGAACGACACCTACTTCAACACCGCGACCTACAACACGCCGGCGTGGCGGCAGATGGTGGTCTGCCAGGAGGTCGGCCACACGTTCGGGCTCGACCACCAGGACGAGAACTTCAGCAACCCGAACCTCGGCACCTGCATGGACTACACGAGCGACCCGTCGACCAACCAGCACCCGAACCAGCACGACTACGACGAGCTCCAGACGATCTACGCGCACCTCGACAGCTCGACGACGATCGGGATGAGCGCGAGCAGCAGCTTCTACGCCGTCGACATCGACCACAACGACCCGCGCACGTGGGGCAGGCTCGTGCGGCAGTCCAACGGCGGGCGCACCGAGGTCTATGAACTGGAGCTCGGCGCGGGCGCGAAGACCGTCACGTTCGTCGTCTGGGCGCTGGAGGCCGGCGGCGGGCGGGGACGTCAATAACGCAAGCGCGGTCGCACGCGCAAGCGGCGCGAAGGGCGGGCGGCGAGCCCGCCCTCGTCATTGGTCGGCAACCGCATGGCCCCTTCACCGCCGACGTATCATCGTTTGGCGTTCCCACGCGATCAACCGAGGTCAGCGATGCGTTCGCTCGATCGGATTGCCCTGGCGCTCTCCGCCATCGCCGCTGCCCTCGCCGCGCCGACGGCGCTCGCGATGCCGCGTCACGTCGACGTGGTCCTCGCGCCGGGCAAGGTGCACGAGGACTGCTTCGCGTTGAAGCCCGGGGCCCGGATCCAGTACAACTTCACGCAGGATCGGCCGGGAAGCTTCAACCTGCACTACCACCACGGCAACGACGTCGTCTATCCGCTGAAAAGCGACTCGGTGCGCGAGCAGAAAGGCGACTTCACCGCCGTCGTCGCGCAGGAGTACTGCCTGATGTGGACCGGCGGCAAGGGCGGCGACACGCGGCTCGGGTACGAGTTCATCCTGGTCGAGCCGGGGCTCGTCAGGTACTGACGCCCGCGGGCGCCGTCCGCCGCCTGCCCGTGGCGGCGCTTCCTTGACTGCCATCAAGGGGCGAGTGCCGCCCGCGCCCCACACTGCCTCCATCACGCCGGACGCCTCGCCACGGGGCGCGCCGGTCTTGAACGGAGGCGTTCATGCCCGTCGGGGCGAAGGGTCGCGCGCGATCGGCGCGCGCATCGTGCATGCGCACGGCGCATGGCTCGCGCGTCGCCTCGCTTCCCGCTCACCGCGAGCGACTGCCGCGCACCGCCGCCGCGCGCGCGCGCGTCGGCACCGTGTCGCTGGTCGGCGCGGGTCCCGGCGATCCCGACCTGCTGACGCTCAAGGCGGCCCGGCTGATCGGTGCCGCCGATGTCGTCGTCTACGACCACCTGGTCGGTGCCGGCGTGATGGCGCTGGTGCGGCGCGACGCCGAGCTCGTCTACGCCGGCAAGGAGCGCGCGAACCATGCGCTGCCGCAGCCGGACATCAATGCGCTCCTCGTCGATCTCGCGCGTAGCGGCCGGGACGTCGTACGGCTCAAGGGTGGCGATCCGTTCGTGTTCGGGCGCGGCGGCGAGGAAGCGGCGGCGCTCGCGGCCCACGGGATTCCGTTCGACATCGTCCCCGGCGTGACCGCGGCCTGCGGCGTCGCCGCGGCGGCGCGCATCCCGCTCACGCACCGCGACCACGCGCACTCGCTGACCTTCGTCACCGGCCACCTGCGCGACGGCACGATGGACCTCGACTGGCCCGCGCTCGCGCGACCGCAGCAGACGCTGGTCGTCTACATGGGGCTCGCGGGGCTGCCGGAGCTGTGCCGGCAGCTCGTCGCGCACGGTCGCTTGGCATCGACGCCCGCCGCGGTGATCCAGCAAGGCACGCTGCCGACGCAGCGCGTCGTTCGCGCGACGCTCGCGACGCTTCCCGAGCGCGTGCGCGCCGCGGGGCTCGTCCCGCCGACGCTCATCGTCGTCGGCGACGTCGTCGCGCTCGCCGACACGCTTTCGACGATCGTGCCGTCGCCCGGCGCGATGCTCGCCGCGGACTAGCCCGGTCAGCGAACGCCCGCGAGGGCGGGTGC
This sequence comes from Casimicrobiaceae bacterium, assembly GCA_035711225.1. GTDB lineage: Bacteria > Pseudomonadota > Gammaproteobacteria > Burkholderiales > Casimicrobiaceae > VBCG01. The sequence continues at coordinate 8,042 of DASTCK010000234.1, read as the reverse complement.
CTCGAGCGGCGCGTGCGCCGCCTCGAGCAGCAGCGCCAGTTGCTCGACGATCGGCCCGGGCACGGCGTGCACGCCCGCCAGCGTCTCGGCGATCCAGCGCGCCGTAGAGACGGCATCGTGCGACGCCGGCAGCGATGGCAGCGCCGCGAGCGTGCCCTCCTCCGGGTCGACGAACCGCCATGCCTCGCCGTGCCGGAACATCTCGAGGCGCGGGCAGCGCTTGGGATTGGCATACGGCTCCCCCTCGGTGCCGCGCAGCAGCATCGCGTCGGCCCGCGTGGCGGCGAGCACTTCGCGCATGCGCGCGAGATAGTCGGGGTGCGTGACGCTGACGACGCGCACCGCGGCCCCTCCGAAGGGATCGACGAGCTTCGCGAGCGAGTGGGCCGACGAGCGCAGCCCGACGCGCGCCCGCGTGGCGAGCAGGCGGGCGAGCCCCGGCGAGAGCGTCGAGGTCGCCACGTAGGCGACCTGCGCGCGCGCGAGCCGGGCCTCGACGTCGGCGAGGCTGTGCGACGGCACGACGCCGAGCTCACCCAGGATCGCGGCGCTCGTGACGCGCCCGAAGCTGGCCTGCGCGTCCGCGTCGTCGTCGGCATCGTCGTCGGCATCCGCGCCGGCGCCGCCCAGGCCGTGGACCAGCACCGGCACGCCGTAGCGCGCGAGCAGGAGCGCGAGCAGCGGCGTCAGGTTGGCGCCGCGCCGCGCCCCGTTGTAGCTCGGGAGCACGACGGGACGCGGGCGGTCGTGGGGCGCGTCGAGCGGCACCACGCGCTCGGCGAGCGCCTCGAGGAACCCGAGCGTCTCGTCGAGCGTCTCGCCCTTGACGCGCATCGCGATCAGGATGGCCCCGAGCTCGAGGTCCGGCACCTCGCCGTCGAGCATCGCGGCCATCAGCGAGCGCGCCTGCCCGCGCTCGAGGCTGCGGGCGCCGTGCGGGCCGCGCCCGATCTCGCGGATCCACGGGGCGAAGCCGGCGGTCATGTCGGCGGCCCGGCCGCGTCGTCGCGAACGCCGATCGTGATCTCGAAGCGCGACCCGGTGCCGGGCTCGACCCGCCACTGGTAGCCGTTCTGCGCGAGGATGCGGAACAGCGGACGCGGCTCGCAGTCGATGACGAGCCGCAGGGTGTCGCCGGCGCGGAAGTCGCCGATCGTCTCGAGCACGCGCTCGAGCGGCTCGGGCGGCTCCATGCCGCGGACATCGAGGGTGAGGTGGCGTGGCGTCACGGTCGCAGGAGCGGCCGCCGTCGACGGCACGCTCGCGTCATTCAACCGACTGCGGCGTATCGGGCGCCTTGATGCCGGTCAAGCCGCCTCCGCGCATCGGGTCAGGCCCTGCTCGATTCCCGAGCAGGGTCCGACCTCGATGAGGCGGGGCGCGCGGCGAGCGCGTGCACGAGGTTGAGCGCGAGCGCGAACAGCACGACGGCGCCGGCCTGGTGCGCCGCGGCGAGCGCCAGCGGCACGACCGCGAGCAGCGTCGCGATGCCGAGCGCGACCTGGACGGCGAACATGCCGAGGACGAGGTGAGCGCCGACCCGGGCGCGCCCGCCCACGCCGGCGCGCATCACGCGCCACCACGCGACCGGCGCGACGACCGCGAGGATCCACGCGCCGAGCCGGTGGTCGAACTGCACCGTCGCCATGTTCCAGAAGAAGTTCCGCCACCAGGGCTCGAGCATCAGGATTTCCGGGGGCACCACGCTCCCGTTCATCAGCGGAAAGGTGTTGTAGGCGAAGCCCGCGCGTATCCCGGCGACGAAGCCTCCGGTGAGCACCATCACGACCACCAGGGCGAGCAGCGCCAGCGCCCAGCGCCGGGCGGCGCGCGCGGCGGCGTCGTCGCGCATCGGCGCGGGCGGGTAGAGGAGCGACATCGCGACCCACTGCATCGCGGCGATGATCAGGAATGCCAGTGCCAGGTGGGCCGTGAGCCGGAACGCGGACACGCGCGGGTCGTCGACCAGCCCGCTCTTGACCATGTACCAGCCCATCGCGCCCTGCAGGCCGCCCAGCACGAAGATGCCGGCGAGCTTGAGCCCGTAGCCCTCGGGAATGCGGCGCCGCGCGAGGAACCAGAGGAACGGAAGCAGGAACGCGGCGCCGATGAGGCGGCCGAGCAGCCGGTGGACGTACTCCCACCAGAAGATGCCCTTGAACTCGTCGAGCGCCATGCCCTTGTTGACGAGCTCGTACTCGGGCGTGAGCCGGTACTTGGCGAAGGTCTCCTGCCACTGGGCCTCGTTCAGCGGCGGCAGCGTCCCGACGATCGGCTGCCATTCGACGATCGACAGCCCGGAATGGGTGAGCCGGGTCACGCCCCCCACGACCACCATCGCGAAGACCAGCACGCAGCACGCGAGGAGCCACGCGGCGATCGCGCGGTGCGCCGGCGCGGGCCGCGCACCCGAGGAGGCGGCGACCGGGGAAGCGCGGACGGAAGCAGTCGACGACATGGCGGCATTCTAGCGCCGTGATCCTCGGCGGCCTCGACCCGGCCGAGGCCGTCCGGGCGCGAACCCGGGAGTTACTTGACGGGCATCAATTCATCCGGCGGGGGCCGCGCCGAGAATCCGCCGAACGCCGCGATTCCGGCCGCCGCCGTTCCGCCGCGGCCCGCGTTCACCAGGGGAGCCCCGCCATGACCACCGCCCAAGACCGCTCGCTCAACGACCTCGACGACGAACCCGTCCCGGCGATGCAGCAGATCCTCGACAACCCGTTCCTGCTCCTGTTCATCGGCATCGCGATGCCCACCGTGCTCTACATCGTGTGGGGCGTGATGGAGATCGTCGGCATCCCGATCGCCAAGTGACCGCGGCGTGAACCGCCCCGAGGAGAACGTCGCATGACCGCCCTTTCGTCCCCGCCCGACCGCGTCTGGTGGAAGCAGCCGCTGGACCGCGTCGAAGGCACCTGGATCGCGATCGCGTTCGCGTGGTGCCTGATCATGTTCTTCATGATGCCGTACTGGCACGTGTACGGTAAGCAGAACCTGTCGAACGAGGCCTACCGCACGACGCCGGAGATGTTCCAGGCGAAGACGCAGGCGATGGTCGACAAGTACAAGGTGCGCGAGGAGACGGACCTCAAGGTGCCGGTCGTCGCGCCGCCGCCGGGCAGCGACGTCTACCTGATCGCGCGGCTGTGGCAGTGGTGGCCGATGCTCGAGCTCGAGGAGGGCAAGACCTATCGCCTGCACCTCGCGTCGATGGACTGGCTGCACGGGTTCTCGCTGCAGCCGGAGAACATCAACATCGAGGTCCACCCCGGGTACGAGCACGTCATGACGATGACGCCGACCAAGGCGGGCACCTACTCGATCATCTGCAACGAGTACTGCGGCATCAACCATCACACGATGGCGAGCCGCCTGTACGTCGTCAAGGCCAAGTGAGGGGATGACGATGGCCGTGAACCGGATGTTCCGCACCTGCCCGTCCACCGGGCTGGTCTACCACGAGCCCGCCGAGAAGCTGATCCGCTGGAACGCGGTGGCGGGCGTGGTCTCGCTGCTCGTCGGCGGCGTGCTCGCGCTGCTGGTCACGCTCACGCGCTGGCCGGCGGTCCACCTGCTGCCGCCCGACTGGTTCTACCTGGTGCTGACCGCGCACGGGCTCGACATGCTCGTGTTCTGGATCATCTTCTTCGAGATCGCGGTGCTCTACTTCGCCGCGAGCGTGCTGCTCAAGTGCCGGCTGGCGACCCCGAAGCTCGCGTGGGCGGCGTTCTGGCTCATGATCATCGGGGCGCTCACCAACAACGTCGCGGTGTTCCGCGGCGACTCGTCGGTGATGTTCACCTCGTACGCGCCGATGGGCGCGCACCCCGCGTTCTACCTCGGCCTGATCCTGTTCGCGGTGGGCGCGCTCGTCGCCTGCTTCGTGTTCTTCGGCACGCTGGTCGTCGCGCGGGCCGAGGGCACCTACAACGGGTCGGTCCCGCTGGTCACGTTCGGCGCGGTCACCGCGGCGATCATCGCGGTGTTCACGATCGCGTCGGGCGCGATCATCCTGATCCCGACCTTCCTGTGGTCGATCGGGCTCGTCAACTACATCGACTCGCTGATGTACCGGACCGTGTGGTGGGCGTTCGGCCACAGCTCGCAGCAGATCAACGTCGCGGCGCACGTGTCGGTCTGGTACGCGATCGCCGGCGTCGTGTTCGGCGCGAAGCCGATGTCCGAGAAGGTGTCGCGCACCGCGTTCTTCCTCTACATCTGCTTCCTGCAGCTCGCGAGCGCGCACCACCTGCTCGCCGACCCGGGCCTCACGTCGAACTGGAAGATCTTCAACACCAGCTACGCGATGTACCTGGCGGTGCTGGCGTCGATGGTGCACGGGCTCACCGTCCCGGGCGCGATCGAGGTGGCACAGCGCGAGAAGGGCTTCAACCGCGGCCTGTTCGAGTGGCTGCGCAAGGCCCCGTGGAGCAACCCGAGCTTCTCGGCGATGTTCCTGTCGCTGATCGGCTTCGGCTTCCTCGGCGGGATCTCGGGCGTGATGATGGGGACCGAGCAGCTCAACCTCATCATCCACAACACGATCTACGTGCCGGGCCACTTCCATGCGACGGTCGTCGTCGGCACCACGCTCGCGTTCATGGGCCTCACCTACTTCCTGATCCCGACGCTGTTCCGCCGCGAGCTGATGTTCCCGGCGATGGCGAAGTGGCAGCCGTACCTGTTCGGGCTGGGCATGATGGGCTTCGCGCTGTTCATGATGGGCGCGGGGACGCTCGGCGTGCCGCGCCGCCACTGGGACATGACGTTCGCCGGCAACGCGCTGGGCCACGAGTTCCCGGGCACCGCGTACCTGATGATGGGCCTGATGGCCATCAGCGGCCTCGCGGCGATCGTCGGCGGCACGATGTACCTGCTGGTCACCGTGGGCAGCGTGTTCCTCGGCAAGCGCATCGAGACGCCGGGGTTCAAGTACGTCGCCGCGCGCGATGGCCGCGCCGCGCCGCCGGTGCCGCAGCCGGTCGGCGTCTCGCACACCGGGATCGGCACGGCGGGATTCGTCGCGCCGGGGACCTTCGCGCTCGCGCTCGTGTTCCTGACCGCGTTCGTCCTCTACTACTTCGTCAACTGGAAGTACCTGTCGACCGTCTGGCCGCTCTCGTGATGCCATGACAGCACGCCATCGCAGCGGGCGGTGGGGGCGGCGCGACGCGCCTCCGGCGCGCCGTTCCCACCGTCCGCCTGCGACCCGACCGTTCCGACCGTCATGACCGCCGCCACGCCCGCCGCCGCCGCCGCTCCGCGAGAAGCGCGCGGCTGGCGGCTGGTCTTCGATCTCTTCAAGCTGCGCATCGGCGTCGCGATCGGCGCCACGGCGCTCGCGGGCCTCGTCATCGCCGACGGGACGATCGACGCGTGGCGAGCCGCCGCCGTCGTCATCGCCGTCACGCTCGCTTCCGCGGCGGCCGGCGCGTTCAACCAGTACGTCGAGCGCGATCTCGACGCCGCGATGCGCCGCACGCGCCATCGCGCGTTCGTCACCGGGCGACTGCGCGCCGGTCCCGTCTGGCCGCTCACGATCGGCGCGGTGGCCTGCGCCGGCGTCGCCCTCGCCTGGGTCGCCGCCAATCCGCTCGCCGCGCTCTACACGGCGCTCGGCGCCTTCACCTACGGCGTCGTCTACACGGTGTGGCTCAAGCGCCGCACGGCATGGAACATCGTGATCGGTGGGCTCGCCGGCAGCTTCGCCGTGCTGGCCGGGGCGGCCGCGGTCGACCCGGGGATGCCCTCCGCGCCGACGATGCTCTTCGCCGTCACGCTGTTCCTGTGGACGCCGCCGCACTTCTGGAGCCTCGCGATCGCCTGCCGCGACGACTACGCGGCCGCGCGGGTCCCGATGCTTCCGGTCGTCGTCGGCGACGCGGCCGCCGCGCGCGCGGTGTTCTCCGGCAGCGTGCTGCTCGTCGTCGCGTCGATCGTCCCCGGCTTCCTCGGCTTGTCGTGGCTCTACGTCGCCGCCGCGATCGCGGGCGGCGCGCTGCTGCTGTGGCGCGCCGCGCAGCTCGTCGTCGACCCGACGCGCCGGCGCGCGTTCGCGAGCTTCCACGCGTCGCTCGTGCAACTGTCGCTGCTGATCCTGGCGGCGCTCGCCGACCCGCTGTTCCGTGGCTGATCCGTCGCCCGATCCGTCCCAGCTCAACCGCCTGCTGCTCGCGGCCTTCATCGGCCTCGTGCTGCTGGTCGCGTGGAATCTCGCGTTCGGGCAGGCGCTGCCCGCGGGCGCGAAGCTCGAGCAGCGCGACGCGCTGGCGGTGAGCCAGGCCGCGATCGGCAACCGCGTCGGCGACCACGTCCTCACCGCGAGCGACGGGCGCACGTTCCCGCTCGCCGAGCTGCGCGGCAAGCCGCTCGTCGTCTCGTTCGTCTACACCGGCTGCTTCCAGGTCTGCCCGACGACGACCAGGTTCCTCGGCGAGGCCGTGGCCGAGGCGCGCAAGGCCCTCGGCGACGACAGCTTCAGCGTGCTCACGATCGGCTTCAACCTGCCGTTCGACTCGCCCGGCGCCATGCGCGCGTTCGCGGCCAAGCAGGGCGTCGGCGACGCGCGGTGGATCTTCGCGACGCCTGCGCCCGACACGCTCGACGCCCTCGCGCGCGAGCTCGGCTTCCAGTGGGCGCCGACCGCCGGCGGGTTCGACCACCTGACGCAGGCGACGATCGTCGACCGCGACGGCCGCGTGTTCCGACAGGTGTACGGCGACAGCTTCGAGCTGCCGATGTTCGTCGCGCCGCTGCGCGAGCTGGTGCTGGGCGTCCCCGCGCCGCGCGACGACGTGGCGGGCTTCCTCGAGCGCGTGCGCGTGCTGTGCACGGTCTACGACGCGCGCGCCGGGCGCTATCGGCTCAACTACGGGCTGTTCATCGAGCTCTTCACCGGAGCGTCGATCGTCGTCGCGACGATCTGGTACCTGGTCGCGGCGTCGCGCCGTCGCCGCGCCCCTCCCGGCGAAACGCGGGTCGCGTGATCCAGGTCAAGTCACGCGCGAGCGCGCCGGGGCACGATGGCATCGAAGAGCGATCGATGATTTGACCCCCGGCCCGGGCGCTTTGCCTCCGTCCGCGGCCGGCTTTTTTTGCTCCGTCGCATCGCCGGCGTAGCATTGCCGCCATGCTCCGCCTCGTCCACCACGCCGGCCAGGCCGCGTTCCTCGCGGTCGAGAAGCTCTTCAACCACGCGTTCGGCGAGGCGTCGAACCCGTTCTACTTCCTCGGCGCGATCAGCTACTACCTGCTGTGGATCGTCGTCGCGAGCGGCCTCTACCTCTACGCGTTCTTCTCGACCGGCGTCTCCGAGGCCTGGCAGTCGGTCGAGGCGATCACGCACAACCAGCGCTGGGTCGGCGGCATCCTGCGCAGCCTCCACCGCTACGCGTCCGACGGCATGGTGCTGACGATGCTGCTGCACGTCGTGCGCCACTTCGTGTTCGACCACTACCGTTCGTTCCGCTGGTTCTCGTGGGTCTCGGGCATCGTGCTGCTGTGGCTCGTCTACGTCTCCGGCATCAACGGCTACATGCTGCCCTGGGACCGGCTCGCGCAGTTCACCGTCGTCGCGACCGCCGAGTGGTTCGACTGGCTGCCGATCTTCAACGGCACGCTCGTGCGCAACTTCATCACGCCCGAGGCGGTCAACGACCGGCTGTTCTCGCTGCTGTCGTTCCTGCACATCGGCTTCCCGCTCGGCGTGCTCGCGCTCCTGTGGGTCCACACGCAGCGGGTGCCCGGCGCGCACACCCATCCGCCGCGGTCGATCGCGATCCCGATGACCGCCGCGCTCATCGCGCTGTCCATCGTCAAGCCCGCCCTGTCGCTCGCCCCCGCCGACCTCGCGAGCACGCCGACGACGCTCGCGTTCGACTGGTTCTACCTGCCCGCGCTCGCTGCGCTCTACACCTGGGGGCCGGCGGTGCTGTGGGCGGTCGTCGGCGGCGGGACGCTCCTCGCGCTCGCGCTGCCGTGGCTCCCGCCGAGGCGCGGTTCCTCGCTGCTCCGCCATCTCGCGATCCGGCCCGACAACC
>DASTCK010000233.1:0-6788 GCA_035711225.1 Casimicrobiaceae bacterium | reverse complement strand
CCCTCATCCAGGTCGAAAACGTCTCGAAATCCTATCGCCTTGGGGACAAGCTGGTCCCCGCGCTGGACGACGTGACGCTCTCCATCGACGAAGGCGTGTTCATGGCGATCGCCGGCCCTTCGGGCAGCGGCAAGTCGACGCTCCTCAACCTGATCGGCTGCATCGACACTCCCACCCGCGGTCGAATCCTGATCGACGGCCGCGATACGAGCGGGCGGACGCCCGATGAGTTGGCCGATCTGCGCGCGCGGTCGATCGGGTTCATCTTCCAGACCTTCAACCTCTTTCCCGTTCTGTCGGCGGAAGAGAACGTCGAGTATCCGCTGCTGCAGTTCAAGGAACTCGATCGCGAGGAACGGCGGGCGCGCGTGGCGAAGTTCCTGGACGTGGTGCAACTCGCCAAGTATGCGCGCCAGCGCCCCAACGAACTGAGCGGGGGCCAACGCCAGAGAGTGGCGATTGCCCGCGCACTGGCGACGCATCCGCGGATCGTCCTGGCCGACGAGCCCACCGCCAATCTCGACAGCCGGACGGGCGCAGGCATCCTCGAGCTGATGAAAGACGTCAATCGCTCGTCGGGCACGACGTTCGTCTTCTCGACCCACGACAAGAAGGTCATTGCCAAGGCCGACCGCCTGGTTCGCATCGAGGACGGCCACATACGCCGCCTCGGGGTGCGAACGTACGACCACTGGGTCGTCGTCAAGGAGCGTCACCCCTCGGAGTCCCTTAGTCGCGCACGCGAGGAAGCGAAATGATGCGACGTGGATCTTGGCTGCCCGGACTGATCGCGCTTGCGATGGCGACAGCGGCTTCGCTCCCGCAGCACGCTGTGGCGGGCGACGTTGGCCCGTCGATGGCCGGTTCAGCCGGTGCTTCGGACGCCCCTGTGGGAATCGACGCCTCGAGCTGGCGAACGCGGCTGCTCGGGCCGTCGGACGTGACCTTGCGTCTGGCTCAGGGAGCGGCGACGGGTTCGAAGGGCGACGAAAAGGAACCGCTGACCCGCGACATGCTGTTCGGGTCCGACGCGAACGCGGAACCGAAGCCGGCCTATCGCCTCGGGGGTTTCTTCCAGGGCGCTGCGGCGTATACGTACGCCGATCCGGTGCATTGGTCGCGCGGCGTCGGGCGACTGCAGGTCGTCGGGCAAGGCGAGATCGCAAACGCCGTGAAGTGGAAGCTCAGCGGGCGCGTCGATGGCGACCTGGTCTTCGCCACGACGGATTTCTATCTCGATCCGGTCAAGAAGGACCAGCGCCTCGACTTCTTCTGGGGCGAGAACTACGTCGACTTCTCCGCGGGATCGTGGGATTTCCGCCTCGGAGCGCAGCAGATCGTCTGGGGAGAGGTGGTCGGGCTGTTCTTTGCGGACATCGTCTCGGCGCACGACATGCGCGAGTTCCTGCTGCCGAGCTTCGACCTGATCCGCATCCCGCAATGGGCCGCGCGCGCGGAATACACCGCCGGCGATTCGCACGTCGAGTTCGTCTGGATTCCCGTGCCCACGTTCGATCGCATCGGCAAGCCCGGTGCCGACTTCTATCCTGCGCCGTTGCCGTCGCCGACGCCGAGCGAGGTCGCTGCGCTCTTCGAGGATCCTGAGCGCCCTGCCCGTAAGCTGTCCAATTCCAGCTATGGATTCCGCGCGAACACGCTGGTCGCCGGATGGGATCTCGCCGCCTTCTATTACCGCAGCTACAGCGTCGCGCCGACGTTCTATCGGGAGGCGTCTGCCAACCCGGGCCAGCCGTTCGTTTTCCGGCCACGCCACGATCGGATCTGGCAGGCCGGCGGCACCGTGAGCAAGGATTTCGGCGAGGTGGTCCTCCGCGGCGAGGCCGTGTACACCAAGGGCCGGGGCCACGCGGTGGCGGATCTGACCGCCGCGCAGAGCGTGGTGGAGCGCGCCACGCTCGATTACATCGTGAGCCTCGACTTCTCGCTCCCCTCGATGCCCGCCGACACGCGGCTCAACGTGCAGGGATTCCAGCGCGTCTATTTCGACGGTGGCGGCGGCGATCTGGCGATCAGGGACGACGGCTTCGGCGCCAGCATCCTGCTGTCGACCAAGCTGACCAGCACACTCGAGCCGCAGATCCTCTGGATCCAGAACTTCAAGGATGGCGGCGGCCTCGTGCGGCCACGGCTCAACTGGTATGCCGCGAAGAACGCGACCGTCGGCGTCGGCCTCGACATCTTCACCGGCCCGAGCGACGGCTTCTTCGGGCGCTACGGCAATCGGGACCGGCTCTACGCGGAAGTGCGCTACGACTTCTGAGCGACGGCGCCACGTGCGAGCGGGAGGGCGTCCGCGCCGTAGCCCGCCGTCATCTCGTCCTCGATCGCCTCGTACAGCGGGCGCACCAGCGGGCCGAACGACTTGATGGTCCGCGCTACCGACAGCGTCGACGGCACTCGCCGGCCGCGATGCTCGACAGGGCCGCCCACGCGCCTGATGCGTACGCCGAGCAGCGACAGGTGGCGGACGAGCCGAGGCTCGGTGAGCATGAACAGCGTGTCGACGCCGTGTCGCTGGGCCTGCACGAGCATTCCGAGATACAGGCCGACGGGAATGTACGGGAAACGCGGCCGGTCGGGGGTGCCGAAGTCGCCCGTGTGAATCGATCCCGGGTCGCGCTGTTCGCCCTTGCGGCGCCGGTACGCGCTGATGACCGCCAGCCGCGACACTTCGGCCACCTGCGTTCGCCGCTGCATGGCGGCGTCGACGAGCGCGCGGTTCAGCGTCGCGGCGCAAGTTCGCTCGAACGGAAACGGAGCCGCCGGATCGGCCGGGTCGGCCAGGATGAGCCGGATGCAACCGATGAATCGTCCCGACTGCCTGGCCCGCAGAAGGCAATGGGCGGAATGCGCATCGAACGCGTCGCTTTCCAGGCCGTCGACACGCACCGACTCGTACCCGAGCTCACGGCAATAGACGTCGTGCCGGATCCGGAAGCAATCGTCTCTGAGATCGTCGGTCGTTGCCGGAACGCACTCGAAGTGGGTGGTGAATCCGGCGCGCAGGTCGAGGAACGGCGGGAGTTGCATCGAATTGTGTCTGCCCACGGGGAGCGCAGGTCGCTGCGGGCCGCGCAGGATACGTTGGATCCTATCGGTCGAGGTGTCAAGGCATTGCCGGGATTACGGAATTGTTCCCGGCAGCATCCGAGCCATACCTGCCGGTGGGACCCCGGATGACGCCGGCGACGTAGGGACGGATCGGGGTGGGCGGCGCTCGGCTGCTCCGGCCGCGCCAGACGTGTTTTAAGTCCGAAGGGACGGACCCCCGGAGACGCGCGACCGTGTGTCCCGAAGTCCCGATGCGCCGGCACGTACAATCGTCGCGATGAGCACCCCGGCCCCGGGCGCGGCATGGCGCTTCTGCGTCGCGCCGATGATGGACTGGACCGACCGGCACTGCCGCTACTTCCATCGCCGGCTCACGCGCCGCGCGCGCCTGTACACGGAGATGATCACGGCGCCCGCGCTCGCGCACGGCGACGTGCCGCGGCACCTCGACTTCGATCCGGACGAACATCCGGTCGCCCTCCAGCTCGGCGGAAGCGACCCGGCCTCGCTCGCGCACGCCGCGACGCTGGGCCAGCGTTGGGGGTACGACGAGATCAACCTCAACTGCGGCTGCCCGTCCGAGCGCGTGCAGACGGGAAGCTTCGGCGCCTGCCTGATGGCCGAGCCCGCGCTGGTCGCGGAGTGCGTTCGCGCGATGCGCGACGCGGTGACGATCCCGGTCACGGTCAAGCATCGCATCGGCCTCGACGCCGTCCAGGACTACGGGTTCGTGCGCGACTTCGTCGGCGCCGTCGGTGCGGCGGGCTGCGACGTGTTCATCGTGCACGCGCGCAACGCCGTGCTCAAGGGACTCTCGCCCAAGGAGAATCGCGAGGTGCCGCCGCTGCGCTACGAGGTCGTGCACCGGCTGAAGCGCGACTTTCCGGGCACGGTGTTCGTGCTGAACGGCGGGCTCGGCGACTGGCGGACGATCGAGGGCGAGCTCGAGCACGTCGACGGCGTGATGCTCGGCCGCACCGCGTACCACGACCCGTTCTTCCTCGCGCAGGTCGACGCGCGACTGTTCGACGATCAGGGCCCGGCGCGCACGCGCGCGCAAGCGCTCGAGTCGATGCTCGCCTACGTCGACGCGCATGTCGCGCGCGGTACGCCGCTCCGCGCGATCGCTCGGCACATGCTGGGCCTCTACCACGGGTGCAGCGGCGGGCGGCGCTACCGGCAGATCCTGTCCGACGCGGCGCGGCTCAAGGGCGCAGGATCGGCGCTCCTTCGCGAGGCGCTCGCCTCGGTCGAGCCGGCGCTCGCCGACCAGGACGCCTGACACCGGGGTCAGATCAAGATCCGACCCCGGTTTACTCATCGCGGCTGGCGGCGCTCGCGTCGCCGGCGCGCGGCGGCACCGTCCGGACGCTCGGTCGGCGCTCGTGCGGCCCCCGCGGCGTCCGTCCCCACCTCGCCTCCCGGCATCATGCGCAGGAAGCGGTCGGGGGCGATCTCGGCGAAGATCGACGTCGCCGCGTACAGCGCGACCAGCAGGTGCGGCAGGAAGCGTCCGAAGATCCAGCCGATCGGCGAATAGACGGCGAGCAGGATCACGACCCAGCGCAGGAACACGAGTGCGAAGCGCCGCTTGAGCCCGAGTTCCTCGGGGCTGCGGTCGTGCAGCGCGCGCCACAGCCCGGCGTACGACCACACCGCCGCGGCGACCTGCCACGCGAGCCCCGACAGGAAGCCCGGATCCGACAGGAGCCCGGTGAAGCCTTCCCAGGTCGCCCACGCGCCGACGAACACGAGCGGCATGCCGAGCGGCACCGCGATGACCGCGCACAGGAATACGGCGACCGCGATCGCGCCCGCCTCGCCGTTGATCCGTGCGGCGGCGCCGTCGTCGCTCGCCTGGCGTGTGAAGTACGACGCGAGCCCCGCGAACATCACGCCCATCGACAGCATCGTGTCGGCGAAGTAGAGGACGAGCACGTTCGCCGCTGGCCAACCGAACGCGAGGATGCCGACGACCGGGACGATGTTGCGCGCGACGACCTGACCGATCGCGATCGGATTGAACGCGGGAGCGGGAACGTCGGCCACGGCCGTCGGGCGTCAGGTGGGCCGGTCGTGCTCGATGAACTGGCGCACGATCGCCTCGAAGTCGGCGTCGGTGCGCATGCCGAGCGAGCGCCCGAGCTTCGCGTCGAAATCGCGCGGCCAGGTGCGCACGATGCGATCGATCGCCGCGTCGTGGCGGAACACGACGCGGCCGGCGACCGCGTCGCCGGCGACGCGGCGCAGCGCATCGACCATCTCGCCGACCGTCACCGAGATCCCGGGGACGTTGACGCTGTGGGACGGCGGAAGCGCGGACGCGGGCGCCTCGTAGCCCGCGACGAGGCTCGCGATCACCGCGAGCGGCGAGAGCACCCACATGCGAGTCGTGCGGTCGACCGGGCAGGTCGCCTCGACGCCGGCGAGCGGCTCGCGGATGATGCCGCTCGCGAACGACGAGGCGGCCTTGTTCGGCTTGCCCGGGCGCACCGTGATCGTCGGCAGCCGCAGGCTGCGGCCGTCGAGGAAGCCCTTGCGCGCGTAGTCGTGGACCAGGAGCTCGCCGACCGCTTTCTGCGCGCCGTACGACGACTGCGGCGTCAGCACCTGGTCGTCGGGGACGCGGTCGGGCAGCGCGCCGCCGAACACCGCGACCGAGCTCGCGAACACGACGCGCGGCGGCGCGCCGAGCGCGCGGCAGCGCTCGAGCAGCGCGCGCGTCGCGTCGACGTTGACGCGCCAGCCCAGGTCGAAGTTCGCCTCGGCCTCGCCGCTGACCACGGCGGCCAGGTGGAACACGCCGTCGACGCCGCCGGCGAACGCGCGGTCGAGCAGCGTCGCGTCGGCGAGGTCGCCCGCGAGGCGCGTCACGCGAGCGTCGTCGACGGCGCCGCCCTCGGCGATGTCGAGCAGCGTGAGTCGCGTCAATGGACGCGTCGAGCCGTCGGGTCCGGCGATCGCCCCGCGCGCGAGGAGGGCCGAGGCGAGCTTGCGTCCGAGGAAGCCGGCGCCGCCGGTGATCAGGATGTGCATGGGGGAGGTCCGGGGGCGCGCAGGGGTGGCGCTATCATAGCCAGAGCGCGTGGCCGAGGGAGCGTGCCATGTCCCGATTGACCGGGTTCGAGATCCAGGCGGCGGACCCCGCGCGCGAAATGCGCTTCGGCGCCGGCCTCCACGGCTGGACGTTCGACTGCTTCGGCGACGACGGCTGGCTGATCCCCACCGGCGATCCGGCGCCCGGAATCGACGGCGGGCTGATGCCGCGCCGCGGCGGCCGCCGGCCGACGGGCAGCCGGGCTGCGCATACCCCTGCGTGGTCAGCGTCGACGACATTGACAACGAGGTTGCGAAGGTCCCGGCCCGGGCGCGGCGAGATCGTCGTCCCGACGTTCGCCGTGCCGAGCGTCGGCTGGCTCGCGTACGCGCGCGATCCGCAACGCAACCGGTTCGGCGTGAGGAGGAGGGACGATCGTGCGAGCTAGCGCGCCGCCCGCGCCCCGGCCCACGCTCGCCGAAGCGATCGCGGACGACGGGGTCGCCGTGGCGCCAGGGTTTCTCGACGAGCGACTGGTTGCGCGCCTGCGCGAGCGCGCGCGGCGGCTCGATGCGGCGGGCGAGTTCGCGCCGGCCGGCGTCGGGCATGGCGCCTCGCGGGCGCATCGCCCCGACGTCCGCGGCGACCGCATCCGCTGGATCGACGCTTCCAACGAGGA
>DASTCK010000232.1:0-2705 GCA_035711225.1 Casimicrobiaceae bacterium | reverse complement strand
CGCTCGCGTCCGAGGGGCGAACGGGAAGCGACGCGCCGCTAGGCGGCGCGCGAATCCGGGATCGCGCGCCGGGCGAGCGTGTCGATGCCCGCCTCCTCGCGCGGCGGCGGGCCGTAGATCACGTGCAGCTCGGCGCGCCCGCTCTTCCACGCGTGCTCGAGGTCGCGCTCGGCGGCGGCGAGCGTGGGCTCGTCGTCGGAGGCCAGGCGTTGGATGCCGTAGGCGCGGTTGCGGCCATTTGATTTCGCGAGGTAGAGCGCCATGTCGACCAGCCCGATCGCGCGGTCCCACGTCAGCGGCTCGGTCGACGGCGGCAGCGGCATCGGCGCGTAGCCGATCGACGCGGTGGCGCGGATCGTCCTGTCGTTGAGCACGATCGGCTCGGCGGAGATAGCGCGCAGGATGCGCGCGGCGATCTCGTCGACGCGGTCGGGCGTCGCCTTCGCCAGCACCAGGAACTCCTCGCCGCCCCAGCGGACGATCGTGTCGGTATCGCGCAGCGCGGCGCGCAGCCGGTCGGCGACCGCGACCAGGACCGCGTCGCCGAGCGCGTGCCCGAAGCGGTCGTTGGTCTCCTTGAAGTGATCGAGGTCGATCAGCAGGAGCACGCGCGGCGCCGCGTCGTCGGCGCGGCGGCTCTGCGCCGCCGCCTCGGCCTCGGCGGCGAGGAAGCTCTGGAAGTAGCGGCGGTTGTACAGTGCCGTCAGCGGGTCGCGGCTCGACAGGATCGACAGGTCCGCGTTCTTCCGCGCGAGCAGCGCGCTCGACGCGCGAAGCTTGCGGTACAGCGTCGCGACGACGGCGAACGACACCGCGAGAAGCGCAGCGAGCGCCCACCAGAGGCGCTGGCGGAACGCCTGGTTCTCGAGCTCGGCCGTCTTGACGTGGTTCTCGCGGTTGAGGAGGTCGATCTCGCGGCGTCGCTTCTCCGACTCGTACTTCTCCTGCACCTCGAGCAGCACGCGCTGGCGTGTCTGCAGCGCGATCTCGTCCTGCAGCGCGCGCTGGCGGTGGAACAGCGCGAGCGCCGCCTTGTAGTCGCCGAGCTGCTCGAGCATGCGGCCGTACTCGCCGGCGAGCTCCGCGATCTCCGCGGTCGCGCCGGTCCGCTCGTACTCGGCCATCGCCTCGTCCGCGTGACGCTTGCCTTCGGCCAGGCGCCCGAGGCCCATCGTCGCGAAGCCGAGGTTCGCCTGGCTGGTCGCGACGAGCGCGGCATCGTGCAGCGATTGTCCCAGCCCGAGCGCGCTGCGCGACAGCTCGAGCGCCTCGGCGTACTGCTTGCGGCGAAGCCGGATGTCGGCGAGGTTGACGAGCGCCTTCGCCTCGGCGCGCGCGGAGCGGGCGGCGCGCGCGATCGCGAGCGCCTCCTGCATCGCGGCCAGCTCGCGTCCGGGGCGGTCGAAGAGCTCCATGACCGCGGACTCCGCCATGCGCGCGTTCGCCATCGCGAACGGGTTCTTCGCGAGCTCGGCGTAGTGGTAGGCGGTGAGGCTCGTCGAGAGCGCCAGCGGCGCATCCTTGAGGTCGCGGTGGAGCACCGAAAGCTGGTAGAGCGCGGTGGAGCGCCGGTACGAGTCGTCGGCGGCGTCGGCGAGCGAGAGCGCTTCCTGCAGGCTCTGGAGCGCGTCGTCGGGCTGGCCGCGGATCCTGGAGGCGATGCCGTGGGCGAGGGCGGCCCAGTACCTGAGGTGCGCGTTCCCGGCGCGGGCCGCGAACGTTCGCGCTTCCTGGGCATACGCGATGGCGCGCGAGTTCTGGCCGGCGGCGGTCTCGATCGCGCTGCGGACCAGGAGCGAGGCCGCGCGGACGCCGGGGTCGAACCGCCTCGCCGCCTCGGCATCGAGCCGCTCGGCGACCTCGACCGCGGCGTCGATCTCGCCGGACGTCACCTTCGCCTGGCCGTCGAGCACGTCGAGGAGCACGCGTTCGGCGACCGGGGCGGACTGCGCCGGCGGCAGGGCGACGGCGAGGGCGGACGCGGCGCGTTCGGGATAACCGGGCAGGTCCCGCTCGAGGGCGAGCGCGCGGTCGATCACCGTGGCGCGAGCGGGCGCGACCCTGGCCGGGGCTCTCCGGACCTCCAGCGACGGCGGGGCGCCGGACGACGGGGAGGCTTCCCGAAGCTCCTCCGCCGTGGCGCCCGCGGCCGCGAGCGACGCCGCGAGCGCGACGGCCCACGTCAGACAAGGCCGAGCGGCGTCATGCGCCCGCGCCTGCGCGCGGCGGGATAGGGAGGCGGGCACGGGACGGCGGTCGCGAGTGGCAGGGCCAGGTGGCGATGACGGTCGACAGACCAGCAAGGGGCGTGCCGTGATCGCGTCGCGCGGAGGGGCCGGGACGGGAGGGGACCGCCGCGCCTCCGGTAGAGTCGCAGGCATGGGGGGCGACCGCGATCCGGAGACCATTTGCGCGATCGCCACGCCGCCGGGGCGCGGCGGCATCGGCGTCGTGCGCGTTTCCGGCGCGGGCGGCGCCGTCGACGCGATCGCGCGCGCCGTAGCAGGCTCCGACCTCGCGCCGCGGACCGCGACGTTCGTCACGTTTCGAGGCGGGCACGGCGAGCCGATCGACCAGGGCCTCGCGCTCCGGTTTCCCGCCCCGGCGTCGTACACCGGCGACACGGTGGTCGAGTTCCACGGCCACGGCAGCCCGGCAGCGCTGCGGCTTGTCGTCGCGCGCTGCCTCGCGCTCGGCGCGCGGCT
>DASTCK010000231.1:0-16193 GCA_035711225.1 Casimicrobiaceae bacterium | reverse complement strand
TGCGTATAGCGCCGGCCATCGATCGCGAGCTGCGGCTCGAGATCGTCACTCCGGCGATGCACGCGACGCATCACATCGTCGAGGCGGACGAGGCGATGAGCAATTTCGGAGCGCTGCTCTCCGTGTGGGACCGCTGGCTCGGCACCTCCCGCGCGGGCGCGCGCGCCGGCGATGCGATCGCGTTCGGCCTCGCCGACGAGCGCGAGGCTTCGCGCCTCGGCTTCGGCCGGCTGCTCGCGCTCCCCTTCACGTTCCGGCGCGCCTGACCAAGCCTCGACGCCCGACACGGCAGGCGACGGGCGGGTAGACTTGCGCCCGAACGCAACCGGGCCCCCGGCCAAGACCGCCACTGCATGTCAGGCTATCCGCATCTCCTCGCGCCGCTCGACCTCGGCTTCGTCACGCTGCCCAACCGCGTGCTGATGGGCTCGATGCACACCGGCCTCGAGGAGGCGAAGCGCGGCTTCGAGCGCCTCGCGCGCTTCTACGCCGAGCGCGCGCGCGGCGGCGCGGGGCTCATCGTCACCGGCGGCATCGCCCCCAACCTCGCCGGGCGGCTCGCGCCGTTCGCCTCGCAGCTCTCGTTCCCGTGGCAGGTCGGGCGGCATCGCACCGTCACCGACGCCGTGCACGAGGCCGGCGGGCGCATCGCGATGCAGGTCCTGCACGCCGGCCGCTACGCCTACCACCCGCTGTCGGTCGCTCCCTCCGCGGTTCGCTCGCCGATCTCGCCGTTCCGCCCGCGCGCGTTGTCGGAGGGCGGCATCCGCCGCACGATCGCCGACTTCGCGCGCTGCGCCGAGCTCGCGCGGCGGGCGGGCTACGACGGCGTCGAAGTGATGGGCTCCGAGGGCTACCTGATCAACCAGTTCATCGTCGCGCGCACCAACCACCGCGACGATCCGTGGGGCGGCCCGTACGCGAACCGCATCCGGTTCGCCGTCGAGGTCGTGAAGGCGACGCGGGCGGCGGTCGGCCGCGACTTCATCGTGATCTACCGGCTGTCGATGCTGGACCTGGTCGAGGGCGGCAGCACCTGGGACGAGGTCGTCGAGCTCGCCCGCGCCGTCGAGGACGCCGGCGCCACGATCATCAACACCGGCGTGGGCTGGCACGAGGCGCGCGTGCCGACCATCGCGACGATGGTGCCGCGCGCCGCGTTCGCGTGGGTCACGCGACGGCTCAAGGGCCAGGTCCGCGTGCCGCTGATCGCGACCAACCGCATCAACGATCCCGCCGTCGCCGAGGCCGTCCTCGCGCGCGGGGACGCCGACATGGTGTCGATGGCACGCCCGTTCCTCGCCGACGCGGCGTTCGTGCGCAAGGCCGCCGAAGGTCGGGCCGACGAGATCAACACCTGCATCGCGTGCAACCAGGCTTGCCTCGACCACATCTTCGTCAACAAGGTGGCCTCCTGCCTCGTCAATCCCGCGGCGTGCCGCGAGGACGAGTTCGCGATTCGCGTCGCGACGGCGCGCAGGCGCGTTGCCGTGGTCGGTGCGGGACCGGCGGGCCTCGCGTGCGCGACCGCGGCCGCCGAGCGCGGCCACGCGGTCACGCTGTTCGAGGCGGCGAGCGAGATCGGCGGCCAGTTCAACCTCGCGAAGCGCATCCCCGGCAAGGAGGAGTTCGGGGAGACGCTGCGCTATTTTCGCGCGCGCCTCTCGCGCCTGGGCGTCGAGCTCGCGCTGGGGCGTCGGGCCGAGGCGCTCGATCTCGCGGGCTTCGACGACGTCGTGCTCGCGACCGGCATCGTGCCGCGCGTACCCGCGCTCCCGGGCATCGACCACGCGAAGGTCGCGAGCTACGCCGACGTCGTGTCGGGCCGTCGCGTCGCCGGGGCGCGCGTGGCGATCGTCGGCGCGGGCGGCATCGGGTTCGACGTCGCGGAGCTGCTCACGCATCCGGGCGCCGCGCTCCCGCCCGCGGTGGTGCCGCAGGTGCCGAGCGCCGCGAACGGCGACGCGAGCGCGCTCGACCATTTCCGCGACCAGTGGGGCATCGACGGCGCCTACGCGCGCGGCGGCGGCGTGAAGGCGCCGGAGCCCGAATCCTCGCCGCGTGAGGTGTGGCTCCTGCAGCGCAAGGCGTCGAAGGTCGGCGAGGGCCTCGCGAAGACCACCGGCTGGATCCGGCGCACGCTGCTCAAGCAGCGCGGCGTCACGATGCTCGGCGGCGTCGAGTACTCGCGCATCGACGACGCGGGGCTGCACCTCGTCGTCGACGGCGCGCCGCGCGTGCTCGACGTCGACACCGTCGTGATCTGCGCCGGCCAGGAGCCGCGGCGGGAGCTCGTCGCCTCGCTCGAGGCCGCGGGCGTGAAGCCAACGTTGATCGGCGGTGCCGACGTCGCGCTCGAGCTCGACGCGAAGCGCGCGATCGAGCAGGGGACGCGGGTGGCGATGGCGTTGTAGCGCGGGGGACGGGTTCCGGGCCTGTCCCGTGCCGGCGGGTGCCGTCCCCGCGTGCCGGGCGTCAGGTGCCCGGATCCGATGCCGTGGCGGCGATGCGACCCTGCGACGGTGGATTCGGGAACCCGACCCCGTGGCGCGGCGGCGCGGTGCTCCCGCGCACCACCAGCTCGACGTCGAAGACCTGCTGCAGATCGGCGGGCTGGCCCTCGAGCCGGGCGACCAGTTGCGCGGCCGCCGCGGTGCCGATCTCGACGATGGGCGTGCGGACGCTCGTCAACGGCGGCGTCTGCGTCGCGCCGAGGTCGGTGTTGTCGATGCCGGTGATCGACAGGTCGCCGGGAATGCGCACGCCGGCGTCGCGGCACGCGAGCATCGCGCCGACCGCGAACACGTCGTTGGTCGCGACGACCGCGGTCGGAGGCTCGGGCAGCGCGAGGATCCCGTGCATCGCGGCGCGCGCGGCCGGCAGCGAGATCGCCGCGTAGCGCACGCACGACTCGTCGAGCGCGAGGCCCTGCGCCGCGAGCGCGCTGCGCACGCCCGCGCCGCGCTCGCGGGCGCGGTCGTTGCCCGGGAGGGGTGCCGACAGCAGCCCCAAGCGACGATGGCCGAGGCCGAGCAGGTGGCGCGTCACCGTCTGCGCGGCCGCGCGGTTGTCGAAGCCGATCGCGGGATGCCGGCCCGACGGGTCGACGCCCCAGGTGAGCACGTAGGGCCGCCCATAGTCGTCGAGCAGCCGGAACAGCGCGGGGTCGTGGTCGATGCCGACGAACGCGAATGCGTCGACGCCGTGGCGCACGAGCTGCTCGGTGACGCGCACCTCGGTCGCGAGGTCGTAGTGATGCGCGGCGAGCACCAGCGAGTAGCCGCGCTCGTCGAGCGCGCGCTGCAGCGCACTGGTGGTTCGGGCGTAGAGCGCGTAGTCGAACGACGGCACCACGGCGCCGACCATCTGCGTGCGCTGGCTGCGCAGCGCACGGGCCGCGCCGTGCGGCACGTAGCGGAGCATGTCGACCGCGGCGCGCACGCGCTCGAGCGTGTGCGGGTCGAGCTGGTCGGGCAGGTTTAGCGCGCGCGACACCGTGGCGGTCGACACGCCGGCGAGCCGCGCCACGTCCTTGGCGCTCGCCCGGGACGGCGTGTCCCCGGGCTTCGGCCGGGGCGCGTGGGGCGGGTCGCTCATCGGCGCGAGCATACGCGCGTTGCAATCGATTTCATATCGGGGGTGTCGCCCGATGCCCCCGTTTGCTGCTCTGCAATATTGACACGCCGCGCGTAAACGACGACGCTCATGTAATCGAATACATCATGCGGCTCGGCCGCATCCGGCCAGGACCCCCGCCATGCCCACGCCGTCCCCGGTGCGCCACGTCATCATCGTCATGTTCGACACGTTGCGGCGCGACGCGGTCGGCTGCTACGGGACGCCGCCGCCGTGGGGCGCGATCGCGACGCCGAACCTCGACGCGTTCGCGCGCGAATCGGTGCGCTTCGAGCGCGCCTACCCGGAGGCGCTGCCGACGCTGTGTGCGCGCCGCACGCTCTACACCGGACTTCGCACCTACCCGTTCCACAACGGCGACTTCCGCCACATCAAGGGCGACTTCGTCGGCATCGCGCCGGGCTGGGGACCCATTCCCGAGGACCAGACGACGCTCGCCGAGACCTTCGAGCAGGCGGGCTTCCGCACGGGGCTCGTCTCCGACCTCTACCACGAGTTCAAGCCGTCGAAGAACTTCTGGCGCGGCTTCCACCAGTGGACGTTCATCCGCGGCCAGGAGGCCGACGCCGCGCGCAGCGGACCGTGGCCGACGCAGCAGGAGATCGACCACTGGGTGCCGCGCGAGCTGCAGGAGCTGCGCGGCAAGGCGACCGGCCTCGAGCAGCCCGGCTACGGCGCCGCGTGGTTCTCGAGCCGCATCCTGCTCAACATGCGCGACCGCGTGCGCGAGGAGCAGTGGTTCAACGCCGAGGTGATGCAGGAGGCCGCGCGCTGGATCGAGCAGAACGTCGACGCGAAGCGGATGTTCCTGACCGTCGAGTCGTTCGACCCGCACGAGCCGTGGTTCGTGCCCGAGCACTACCGCAGGCGCTACGATCCTTCGGAGGGTCGGGAGCAGGTGATCTCGCCCTACGCCGAGATGCCGTGGCTGCCCCCGGACCTCGTGAAGCGCACGCGCGCCAATTACCAGGGCCTCGTCGAGATGTGCGACCGGTGGTTCGGCCACCTGGTCGAGACGCTGCGCGTCACCGGCGTCCTCGACGAATCGCTGGTCATCGTCACGTCCGACCACGGGCACAGCATGTGGGAGCGGCGCGGCTACATCGGCAAGCGCGGCTACCCGTCGGACCCGGAGAGCTACGAGGTGCCGCTGCTGGTGCGCCACCCGAAGAGGCTTCGCGCCGGCACGACGTGCGACGCCTTCGTGCAGCATCACGACATCACGGCGACGGCGCTCGAGGCGACAGGCGTCGCGCCGGCGGCGCCGATCGACGGCCTCTCGTTCTGGAAGACGGCGTTCGAGGGCGCTCCCGCGGCGCGCAAGCACGTCACGGTCGGCTGGGGAAGCGCGATGACGGTGATCGACGACCGCTGGTGGTTCAATGCCAAGGTCAACGGCCGCGGCGCGTTCCTGCACGACTCGCCGCGACCGGCGCCCGACGCGCCGAACCTCGCCGAGCAGCACCCCGACGTCGTCAAGCGCCTGTTCGACTTGGGCGTCGCCGATGCCGGCGGCCGCTTCCCCGACTTCCTGCTGAAGCAGGCCGAGGACGCCAACGACGCGCCCGGCTGCAGCCCTTTCGCGGCGATCGAGCGCCGCTAGACCCACCCCCCGATCGCGTTCCCCGAGGAGGAAGCCATGAGCCACCGCACCACCCGCAAGCCGGCGCGCCCGTCGCGCCGCCGCGTGATCGCGCAGGGCGCCGCGCTCGGCGCCGCCGCGCTCGGCGCTCCGTGGGTCGCCCGCTACGCGCATGCGCAGGCGGCCGACCTCGGGCCCTGGCAGCAGGCGAAGATCAACTGGCGGCAAGCGGAGGGCGCCGAGATCGCCGTCGCGGTGATCCCGGCGTCGTACTTCGACAACCTGATCGCGATCGCCCCGCAGTTCGAGTCGCTCACGGGCGTCAAGGTGCGCTTCGAGAAGGTTCCGCCGGGCCAGATCCGGCAGAAGGCGATGCTCGACCTGTCGTCGAAGACGGCGACCTACGCGACCAGCGCCACCGACCCGATGTACTACCCGCTCTACGCGTCGAACAAATGGGTCGAGCCGCTCGACGCGTACCTCAACGACGCGTCGCTCACCGACGCGGCGTGGTTCAACTACGCCGACATCTTCAAGGCGTGGCGCGACGCCGCGTCGCTCGACGGCAAGCCCTACGCGATCCCGTACGACGGCGAGGTCACCGTGCAGGTCTACCGCAAGGACCTGTACGACGCGAAGGGGCTGAAGGCCGCGACGACGTTCGACGAGTTCGTGCGCAACGCCGCGGCGCTCACCGACCCGGCCAACCGGATGTACGGGATGGCGCTGCGCGGCTTCGCCGGCGCCGGCCAGAACATGTACATCTACCCGTCGATCTTCCGCGCGTTCGGCGGCAGCTGGATGCAGGGCGGCCGCGTGGTCGTCAACTCGCCCGAGGCGGTGCGCGCGCTCGACTGGTACGTCGACGCCGAGTCGAAGTACGCTCCGCCCGCCGTTCGCAACTGGAACTGGCCCGACATCGCCGACGCGTTCTCGCAAGGCACGCTCGGCTGCTACATCGACGCGCACTCGTCCGCGGCGGTGCTGACCAATCCGGAGAAGTCGAAGGTGATCGGCAAGATCGCGTTCGCGCGCTGGCCGGCGGGCCCCACCGGCAAGCGCGTCACGTCGATCTGGAACTGGGGCTTCCCGATCAACGCTGCGCTGAACGACCGGCAGAAGAAGGCGACGTGGCTCTTCATCCAGTGGGCGGCCTCCGCCGAGACGCAGGCGCGCACGTCGTGGAAGTTCGCCGGGCCGGCGAAGCGCTCGGGCCTCAACCGCGCGTCGCTGTGGAAGTCGCCGGAGTTCGTCGCGATGACGCGCGACATCGGGCCGGGCTTCCTCGAGGCCTCGCTCGCATCGCTCGAGCAGGACACCGACGTCGATTGGCGTCCACGCGTGCCGCAATGGCCGGCGATCGGCGACACGATGGCGACCGCGATCCAGGCCGCGCTGGTCGGGCAGAAGAAGTCGAAGGAGGCGCTCGACGAGGCGCAGGCGCGCATCGCCGAGATCCTGAAGACGTGACGCGGGCGGCAGCCCGCGGGACGACGCGTTGAGCGCCTCGGCCGCCCCGGTCCGGACGCTCGCGGGCGCGGAGCGGCGCTTCGCGCTCGCGCTGTTCGGGCCGGCGCTCGTCGTGCTGCTGC
The DNA here is from genome assembly GCA_035711225.1 of Casimicrobiaceae bacterium. GTDB lineage: Bacteria > Pseudomonadota > Gammaproteobacteria > Burkholderiales > Casimicrobiaceae > VBCG01. The sequence continues at coordinate 9,383 of DASTCK010000231.1, read as the reverse complement.
TCACCACGACGGCGCCGCTCGTCTACCTCGCGTGGACGAGCCTGATGCGCATCGACCTGTCGATGCCGTGGCTCACCGGCTTCGTGGGGGCAGGCAACTTCACGAAGATGGGCGGCGACCCGCGCTTCTGGAACTCGCTGGCGCTGACCGCCATCTACACGGCGAGCACCGTGGTCGCGCAGGTCGCGATCGGCCTGTCGCTGGCCTTGCTGGTCCTCCACATCCCCCGCGGTCAGGCGGCGTTGCGCGTCGCGGCGATCCTGCCGATCGTTCTGGCGCCGGTAGTGGTCGGCCTGTTCTGGCGCACGCTCGTGCTCGCGCCCGACGTGGGCCTCGTCGACGTGGTGACGCGCGGCCTCGGGCTCGGCAGCCACAACTGGCTCGGCGACCCGCAGCTCGCGCTCGTGTCGGTGATCGCCATCCACACCTGGCAGTGGACGCCGTTCGCGTTCCTCGTGATCCTCGCGAGCCTCGCGTCGCTGCCGCCCGACGTGTTCGAGGCCGCGCGCATCGACCGCGCGAACGCCTGGCAGCGCTTCGCGCACATCACCTGGCCGCTGATCCGGCCGGCGGTCGTGATCGTCGTGATCATGCGCACGATGACCGCGCTCTCGGCGTTCGCGGCGATCTTCGCCGCGACCGGCGGCGGGCCGGGCACCGCCACCGAGATCCTCAACCTGTACGCCTACCGGACCGCGTTCGCGGAGCTCAACCTGGGCTACGGGTCGTCGCTCGCCATCGTGCTGCTCGGCATCACCTTCGCCGTGTCGCTGGTGATGTTCCGCCTGCGGAGGGCCGCATGAAGCCGGGTGGCCCGCGCGCCGTCGCGCTCGGCGTCGTCGCGGCGCTGGTGATGTCGGTGTGGGCGGTGCCCGTGCTGTGGGGCCTCCTGACCTCGTTCAAGACCGAGCGAGACGTTCTCGCGTACCCGCCGGTCGTGATCTTCGAGCCGACGCTCGCCAACTATCGCGAGGTGCTGTTCGGCTCCGCCTCGATTCTTCCCAACCTGGTGTCGAGCATGATCGTCGCGGGTGCCGCGACGCTCGTGACGATGCTGCTGGCGATCCCCGCCGCGTACGCGCTCGCGAGGCTCGCGCTCCCCGCGAAGCGCGCCGGCGGCTTCTACGTCCTCGCCACGCAGATGCTGCCGCCGGTCGGGCTCATCATTCCCTACTACCTCGCGCTGCAGAAGCTCGGCGCGCTCGACACGTACTCGGGGCTGGTCGCGATCTACATCACGTTCTCGCTGCCCTTCGCGATCTGGCTCATGGTGTCGTACTTCGAGGACGTCCCGCCCGAGATGGAGGAGGCGGCGCTGCTCGATCGCGCGGGGCGGCTCCGCGCGCTTTGGCACGTGATCCTGCCGCAGGTCCGCGGCGGCATCGCGGTGACGACGATCTTCGTCTTCCTGAACGCCTGGAACGAGTTCCTGTTCGCCGTCGTGCTCGGCGGCAACCGCGTGCGGCCGGTCACCGTCGCGATGTTCAACTTCATCTCGGTCGAGCAGACGCTGTGGGCGAAGCTCGCCGCGGGATCGATGCTGGCGATGGCGCCCGTGATCCTGCTGGGCCTCGTCGCGCAGAAGCACATCGTCAAGGGGCTCACCGTCGGCGCCGTCAAGGGCGGGGGGCGCCGATGAGCGCAGGCGGGCACGTGCGGCTCGAGGGCATCGTCAAGCGCCACGGCGCGTTCACGGCGCTGCACGGCATCGACCTCGAGATCCGGCCGGGCGAGTTCTTCGCGCTGCTCGGCCCCTCCGGCTCGGGCAAGACGACGACGTTGCGCGTGCTGGCCGGGCTCGAGGGCGCGGATGCCGGCCGCGTGATCCTCGATGGCGACGACGTCACGTCGCGCGAGCCGGGCGAGCGCGACGTCGCGATGGTGTTCCAGAGCTATGCGCTCTATCCGCACATGACCGTCGCGGGCAACATCGGCTTCCCGCTGAAGATGATCGGCACGCCGCGCGACGAAGTCGAGCGCGCGGTGCGCGACGCGGCCGCGAAAGTTCACATCGACCACCTGCTCGCGCGACGGCCCGGCCAGCTTTCCGGCGGCCAGCAGCAGCGCTGCGCGCTGGCGCGGGCGATCGTGCGCAAGCCCCGCCTGTTCCTGCTCGACGAGCCGCTGTCGAACCTCGACGCGAAGCTGCGCGTCGAGACGCGCGTCGAGCTGCGCAAGCTGCAGCGCTCGCTCGGCGTCACCGCCGTGTACGTCACGCACGACCAGGAGGAGGCGATGACGATCGCCGACCGTCTCGCGGTGTTCATGGACGGGCGCATCGTCCAGGTCGGCACGCCCGACGAGGTGTTCTCGCGCCCCGCCGACGTCGCGGTCGCCGGGTTCCTGGGCAGCCCGCCGATGAACCTCCTGCCCGCCACGGTGCGCGCCTCGGTCGTCGCCGTGGACGGGACGCCGGTGGCGGTCGCCGGTGATCCGGGGCCGGACGGCGACGTGACGCTCGGCGTGCGCCCGGGCGCCTTGCGCTTCGCCGACCGCGGGCTTCCCGCGCGGGTCTACCTGGTCGAGGACCTGGGCGACACGACGATCGTCGACGTCGAGGTCGGCGAGCGCCTGGTCAAGATGCGCATGGACGCGCGGCCGGCGGTGCGCGAGGGCGAGGCCGTTCACCTCGCGTTCGCTCCGGGCGCGGTGCACCTGTTCGACGGCGCCTCCGGGCGGCGCCGCGCGCGCTGAGACTGTCGCATCCGCGCAACGCGACGCTCGCATCGACGCGATTTCGCTGGCGCGCCCGCGCGAGCGTCACTAGAATCGCTTCCTCGCTCGCACGAGCGTACGCGCAAACGACCCTGCCCATGATCCCGACGATGACCCACGTCCCCGCAAGCCAGGCGCTCCGCGCCCGGCGTGCCGTGGCGTCGTGCATCGCGGCTCGTGGCGGCGTCTCGCCGGTTTTCGCCGGCGGGGTTCGCGCGCAGTAGTTCTCCGGCCCGTGGCGGTCCGCCGGGGAGCCGGCGGCACCGACCCGGGCAAAGCCTCCCGCCCTCGTCCAAGTCCGCCGCGTGAAGTGCGGCGCATGGCTCATCGCCCGCGGTGCGCGCGGGCTCGACGAAGGAGGACGACATGCTGACGACCCTCTGCGACAACGCCACCGGCAACGGCGGACGGCTCGGCGCGCGCGGGCGATTCGCGCCCTCGCGCGCCGGCGGCGAGCCCACCGGCATGAACGACCACGACCGGCCGACGGGGCCGACGATGCGCTGAGCGCGTCCTTCCCCCCGACGAAGCCCGGTCGCCGCAAGGCCCCGGGCTTCGTCGTTTCGACGCCCAGGCGCCGCGCGGTCCTTTCACGATCACGACATGCGAGGCACCCAGAATGGAACGATGGATCGAGGCACCGGAGCGACCGCGGCGACGCGACGCTCTCGACTACGTTGCGGAAGCACGCGCAGGCGCATTGCTGCGCGGCCGCGACGGACTGGACATCCGGCTCGCCGCGCCGGAACGCGAGTCGAGCGTGCGGCGCGAGCGCCTGTCGCTGCTCGGCGTGCTGCTGGCGCTCGTCGCGAGCGGCGTCGGGCGGCGATGAGGCGCGGTCGGCCAGCGGAGCCGGTCGAGCGTTGTGCGGTAACGGGCGCGTCGGTCGTGCCCGGGCAGGAACGGCGGTCGTGCGCGCTGTGCGCGGCGCGCTTAGCCGGGAATCGGGGCCGCCGCCGCGCGCGCGAAGGCGCGTGCGGTCACCAGTCGACGGGCCCGGCGGAGGTGCGCCTCCGCCGGGTGCCCGCGACGAATTGCAGCGTCCGCGCGCTCAGCGCGTGGGGGGAGCGACGCCCGGCCCGGGTTCGCGGCGGCGCTCCAGCGTGTGCCGAACGCTCGCGGCGAGCGCCGCGTCGAGCTCGGGCGTGAGCGGGAGCGCCTCGGTCGGCGGACCCGCGTCGAACGTCACGCCCTCATCCTTCGCCGCCGCGCCGGCGCTCGACACGAGGCTCGCGACGACGTCGGTGCGGTCGGTCGCATTGCCGGAGTTCGCGAGCGCGTAGACCGGGACGAACGTCTCGCCCATGCTCGTCAGGCCCATGTAGTCGCCGAGGAAAAGCCCGCGCGCGAACGGCGCGGTGCCGTAGTCGAACGTGGAGGCGACCCGCGTCTCGCGCCAGGTCACGCCGTCGGACGACTGGAGCAGCCAGTAATCGGCGAGGAGCGACGCGGCGGACGTGTTGTTGCGCAGGTCGAAGTGGGTGACGCCGATCGTTCCGTCGTCGCGGATGTGCACGGTCGGCAGGAACGCCTGCACCGACGGGACGCGGTTGATCTGCACGGGCGTCGTCCAGGTCAGCCCGCCGTCGAAGGATCGCGAGAACGCGATGCCGTCGCGCTGCCCGCCCGAGAAGCGCGAGTCCTGCCACGCGACCGCGAGCTGGCCGTTGCGCCCCGCGGCGATCGACCCCAGGTTCGCGCCGTCGCGGATCAGCGTCCCCGACTCGGGGTCGGTCGCGCCGCGCGCCTGCACCGCGCCGATCGTGACCGGCGCCGACCACGTGGCGCCCTTGTCGGGCGAGCGCATCACGACCAGCGCGTTCGCGACCAGCGTCGGCCCCACGTAGACGAAGCGGCTGAAGAACGCGACGAGCGTGCCGTCGGGCAGCACGACGACCTGGGCGTTGAGGGTCTGGCGGCCGGGGCCCGGATCGTGGATCGCCCGCGCGGGCTCCCACGTGCGTCCCGCGTCGGTGGTGCGCGCGAACATCATGGGACCGCGGTCGCCGTCGAGGCGATCCCACACCGCGTAGGCGAATCCCGCCGTGTAGCGGTCCGCGGTGATCGACTCCTTGTCGTTGAACGGGAGGCCCTCGTCGCGGATCAGCGTCACGGGGGGTTCCCAGGTGCGGCCGCCGTCGGGGGATCGGGCGGCCAGCACCGCGCTCAGCGAGCCGAGCGTCTGGGCGATGCCGGTCACCGAGATCGCGATCTGGTACGCGGTCCCCTCCGGACCGATCGCAGCCCACGGGTCGCTCGCCCTCGTGTAGTCGCCGCCGTTCGCCGGCGTGCCGCCGGTGCAGCGCGAGAACGTGGCCGACGACGCCGTCCAGGTGCGGCCGCCATCGGTCGATACCGCCGAGCGCAGCCCGCGGGCCGCGCCATCCGACCAGCGGTCCTGCTGCCAGGCGGCGACGAGGTGGTTCGGGTTCGACGGGTTCACCGCGACGTGCGGCTCCACTTCCGTGTTGACGTAGAGCGTGCCGGTGGGCAGCACGCCGTCGCAGCCGGGCGCGAATGGCGAGAGTCCCGTGATCCGCACCTGCGGATCGGGCAGGGGCGGCGGCGGTGGCGGCGGCCCGTTGTCGGACGACCCGCCGTCGCCGCCGCAGCCGGCGAGGATCAGCGCCGCGGCGAAGACCGTCGCGCGAGCCCACGCCATCGCGGAGAGGCGACCGATCGCGCGGATCGCCGGAGAGCGACTCGCTTGCATGCGCCGGAGTTTGCACGGTCGCCGCGCGCGTGTCGACGCCGTGGCATGCAGGACGGACGACGACACTGCGGGAAGCTCTTGCAACCGATCATGGCACCGGCGCGCGGCGAGCGCGGGACGAACGCCTTATCCCGTTGTTTCGCCGCGCGGCGCGGAGGGTACGGCCCTTGCAACGTCGTCGGGTCTGCGTCCACGCCCTTCCGCCGGAGATCGCCATGCCCACCAAGTCGACGCCCTCGGCCACGCGCCGTCCGAATGTCGCCACCGCTGCCACCAACCGCGACCGCCGCGCGGGTGCCCACCCGCCGGCGCGCGGCAAGACGACGCGCGCGTCAGCGGGCGTCCGCAAGCCGCGGGCGCATGCACAACGCTCCGCCGACGCGATCGCGCTCCTCCGCGCCGACCATCGCGACGTGGCGTCGATGCTCGCGCAGGTCGACCGGATGAAGCCGGGCGACGCGCGCATGGGGGCGCTGGTCGCGCGCATCTGCCGGGAGCTGACGGTCCACGCGACGATCGAGGAGGAGATCTTCTACCCGGCCGCGCGCACGGTCCTGAAGGACGCCTCGCTGGTCGACGAGGCCGACGTCGAGCACGCGTCCGTGAAGGCGCTGGTCGCTGCGCTCGAGACGTCGGCGCCCGGCGACGACCACTACGACGCGAAGGTCAAGGTGCTGGGCGAGTACGTCAGGCACCACGTGAAGGAGGAGCAGGACGAGCTGTTCCCGAAGCTCCGGCGCACCGAGCTCGACATGAAGGTGCTGGGCGAGCGGCTGGCCGTGCGCAAGCGCGAGCTCGCGGGCGTGCTGGCCGACCGCTCCGCCGCCGACGTGGCCATGCGCAGCTTCATCCCGATCGTGTAGCGGGGGGGACTAGGTACCGTCGCCGACGGACGAGGCGCGCCGACCCGACGATGGCGAGCGCCAGGCGCATGCCGACGCCACCGCGCGCCTCTTGTGCCGGACGCGCGCGGCGGTCGGCCGCGCGGCCGCTCGTCGCCGGCGTCGCGATCTCGGACCCGGACCGCCCGATCGGCGGACCGCGCTCACGAAGCTCGACCTCGTGCGCGACGTCGAGCGCGTCGGATCCCTGGGCCTGCGACGCCGCCACGCGCCAGTCGCTCACCGCGGCGCACCGCCGCGCGCAGCGGCTCTGACGCCTCGCCGTTGAGGTAGCATGCACGCAGCGGGCGGCGCGATGGGCGCGCCCCCGCGCGCGGGTTCGGTTCGATTCCGGGGAGACGACGGCGATGGCGACGCGACGGGCGTGGTTGACGGCAGGCGCGGTGATGGTGGCGGCGGCGGTGGGCGCGATGTCGCTGCCCGCGCTCGCGCAGAACAAGCTCAAGGTGGCGGCCGTGTACACGGTGCCCATCGAGCAGCAGTGGGTGAGCCGCATCCACAAGGCGCTCAACGCCGCGAAGGACCGCGGCGAGATCGAGTACGTGTTCTCCGAGAAGGTCGCGAACGCCGACTACGAGCGCGTGATGCGCGAGTACGCCGAGAAGGGCAACACGCTCGTCGTCGGCGAGTCGTTCGCCGTCGAGGCCGCCGCGCGCAAGGTCGCGAAGGACTACCCGAAGGTGTCGTTCCTGATGGGAAGCTCGGGCAAGCCGCAGGCGCCGAACTTCGCCGTGTTCGACAACTACATCCAGGAGCCGGCCTACCTCTCGGGCATGGTCGCCGGCGGCATGACGAAGACGAACAGGATCGGCATGGTCGGCGGCTATCCGATTCCCGAGGTGAACCGGCTGATGCATGCGTTCATCGCGGGCGCGAGGGAGGTGAACCCGAAGGTCGAGTTCTACGTCACGTTCATCGGCTCGTGGTTCGACCCGCCGAAGGCCAAGGAGGCGGCCTACGCGATGATCGAGAAGGGCGCCGACATCCTGTACGCCGAGCGGTTCGGCGTGTCCGACGCGGCGAAGGAGAAGGGCAAGCTCGCGATCGGCAACGTGATCAACACGCAGCCGCAATACCCGGACACCGTGATCGCGAGCGCGCTGTGGAACATGGAGCCCACGATCGACCGCGCGATCAAGGCCGTGAAGGACGGCAAGTTCAAGGCCGAGGACTACGGCCCGTACTCGATGATGAAGTACAAGGGCAGCGAGCTCGCGCCGCTCGGCACGTTCGAGTCGAAGGTCCCGAAGGATCTCGCGGAGAAGGTGAAGGCCAGGGAGAAGGCGATCCTCGACGGCAAGTTCGCCGTGAAGGTCGTCGAGACCGAGCCGAAGACCACGGCGAAATAGCGCATCACGCGCCAGACCGGGGCCAGATTCCCATCTGACCCCGAAGGCGCATGCGATGGCCGACCCGGTCCTCCGCCTCTCCGGCATCACGAAGCGCTTCGGGCCGGTCCTCGCGAACGACGGCGTCTCGCTCGACCTCGCGCGCGGCGAGGTGCTCGCGCTGCTCGGCGAGAACGGTGCGGGCAAGTCGACGCTCGTCTCGATCCTGTTCGGACACTACGTCGCCGACGCGGGCACGATCGAGGCGTTCGGCGCCCCGCTGCCGCCGGGCGATCCGGCCGCCGCGCTCGCCGCGGGCATCGGCATGGTGCACCAGCACTCGACGCTCGCCGACAACCTGACGGTGCTCGACAACGTGATGCTCGGCACCGAGCCGCTGTGGCGGCCGGTCTCTCGCCGGCGCGAGGGGCGCGCTCGCCTCGTCGCGACCGCGCAGCGCTTCGGCCTGTCGGTCGATCCGGACGCGCGCGTCGCGCGGCTCTCGGTCGGCGAGCGTCAGCGCGTCGAGATCCTGAAGGCGCTCTACCGCGACGCGCGCGTGCTGATCCTCGACGAGCCGACCGCGGTCCTGACGCCGCAGGAGAGCGAGGCGCTGTTCGCCACGCTGCGCGGCCTCGTCGCCGACGGGCTCGCGATCATCTTCATCAGCCACAAGCTCGACGAGGTGCTGCGCGTCTCCGACCGCGTCGCCGTGCTTCGCGCGGGCAAGCTCGTCGCGACGATGCCCGCCGCGAGCACGGACAAGTCCGCGCTGGCCGAGGTGATGGTCGGTCGCCCGATCGCGCCGCCGGTCGCGAAGCCGCATGGCCGCGGCGACGTCGTGCTGGTGCTCGATCGCGTCGCGATGCACGGCGAGCGCCTCGGCGAGCGCCTGCACGAGGTGTCGCTGGCGTTGCGCGGCGGCGAGATCACCGCGGTCGCAGGCGTCTCCGGCAACGGGCAGGCGGCGCTCGTCGACCTGCTGTGCGGATTGCGCGCCGCCGATGCCGGCACCGTGACGCTGGGCGGCCGCCCGATGCCTGCGGAGCCGCGAGCGTGGATCGCCGCCGGCGCCGCGCGCATTCCCGACGACCGGCGCGACGTCGGAACGATCGGCGACCTCCCGGTGTGGGAGAACGCGGTGGCGGAACGCTACCAACGTCCGTTCTCGAGCGGCGGCATCGTGCGTCGCGGCGCCGCACGCGCGTTCGCGCGCAAGCTGGTCGATCGCTACGACGTGCGCGGTGGCGGCATCGACGTGCCTGCGCGCACCCTGTCCGGCGGCAACATGCAGAAGCTGATCGTGGGGCGCGCGCTGTCGGGAGGCACCGTCCGTGCCGACCGCTTCGCGCCGACGCTGATCGTCGCGAGCCAGCCGACCTGGGGGCTCGACGCCGGCGCGCTCGCGTGGGTGCACCAGCAGCTGCTGGACGCCTGCGCGCGCGGCGCGGCCGTCATGCTGGTGTCCGAGGACCTGGACGAGATCTTCGCGCTCGCCGATCGCATCGCGGTGATGCACGCCGGCAGGCTCACCGCGGCGCGACCGGCCTCCGCGTGGACGCTCGCCGCCCTCGGCCTCGCGATGGCCGGTGAGGACGCGCGCGATGCGGCTTGAGGCGCGCGATGCGCTGTCACCGGCGATGGCGGTCGCCGCGCCGTTCGCGGCGATCGCCGCGACGCTCGTGGTGGCGGCGCTGTTCGTCGCGTGGGCCGGCGCGCCGGTCG
>DASTCK010000230.1:0-5181 GCA_035711225.1 Casimicrobiaceae bacterium | reverse complement strand
GTCTTGGCGGGGGGCCGCGCGTCGGGAACGGGGGCTTTCGGCGATGGGGGCATCGCGGCCGCCGCGTTGCACGACGCGAGATCGGCCGATGAGAATTGCGCGAACGATTGCATCGGGCCGATTTCGCGCGCGAGCGCGGCGCACAGCGACACCGGCGGCGTCGCCCACGGGCCGATCCCGATGCAGCGCGTGCCTTCGCACTGCCACGCCACGTTGCCCGCGTTGACGGCCCCCTGGCGCTTCGCCGTGTCGCGCGTCTCGGCGATGTACGAGACGTCCTCCGCGACGGCGTGCGGCGCCGCCGCGAGCAGCAGCACGGCACCGAAGACGACGCCGGCGTGGACGCGGGCAAGGGAGCGTGGCGAGGCCGTCGAGCCTGTCGAACGATGCGATCCGTCTCGCCATGAACGGGAAACGGCGCCGCGCAACGCCGACGTCCCGCAGCCGTTTCGCACGACCGTCACCGGACGAGCCCCGCCCAGCCCATCAGGCCGTTGAGGAGCCACGCGACGAGCGCGAGCGCGGCGACGCTCGCCGACCACAGCGCGAGCATCCACCCGAGCCGGCGGCTCCAGCGCGCGGCCGGCTCGCGGGAGCGGAGCGTCGGCGCCCGCATCAGTGAAAGCTCTCGCCGGCCCTCACCTTGCCCCGGAACACGTAGTAGCTCCACCCGGTGTAGCCCAGGATCATCGGGATGATCAGCAGCGCGCCGACCAGCGTGAAGCCCTGGCTTTGCGGCGGCGCGGAGGCCTCCCAGATCGAGAGGTCGGGCGGCACGATGTTCGGCCACAGGCTGATGCCGAGCCCGCTGTAGCCCAGGAACACCAGCGCGAGCGTGAGCACGAAGGGCCCGGCGTTCGGTTGCTGCCGGAGCAACGCGATGAGGCGCCACGCGCACAGCAGCACGAGGACCGGCACCGGCGAGAACCACAGCAGGTTGGGCCACGAGAACCAGCGCTCGGCGATGGCCGGGTGCGCGAGCGGCGTCCACACGCTGATCACGGCGATCACCGCGAGCAGGAGCAGCGTGAGCGGGCGTGCGAGGGCGATCATGCGCTGCTGCAGCCGATCGTCGGTCTTGTAGATGAGCCACGTGCAGCCCAGCAGCGCGTAGGCGACGAGCAGGCCCGCGCCGGTGAACAGCGAGAACGGGCTCACCCAGTCGAGCGGCCCGCCCGCGTACGCGCCGCGCTCGACCTTCAGTCCTTCGATGAAAGCGCCGAGCGTCGCGCCCTGGAAGAACGTCGCCGTCGCCGAGCCGCCGATGAAGGCGAGGTCCCACCAGCGGCGGTGCGCATCGGTGGACTTGAACCGGAACTCGAACGCGACACCGCGAAACACGAGCCCCAGCAGCATCAGCAACAGCGGCAGGTACAGCGCCGAGAGCACGACCGAGTACGCGAGCGGAAAGGCGGCGAGCAGGCCGGCGCCGCCCATCACGAGCCAGGTCTCGTTGCCGTCCCACACCGGCGCCACCGTGTTCATCATGACGTCTCGATCCGGCTTGGCGGGAAAGAACGGGTAGAGGAGCCCGATGCCGAGGTCGAAGCCGTCCATCACGACGTACATCATGATGCCGAACACGATGATGACGGCCCACGCGAGCGGAAGGTCGATGCCCATCGCGCGTCACCCGTGCGCCGGCGTGGGCGCACCGTCCGTGCCGGCCGCGGACATCGGGCGCATCTGCTGGCGCGGCCGACCCGGTCCGCCCGCGCTCTCGCCTGGTCCGAGCGCGTGCGGCCCCGCCGCGATCAGCTTCAGCATGTACGCGATGCCGGCGCCGAACACGACGAAGTAGACGACGACGAACGCGGCGAGCGTGAAGCCGACCTGCGCCGCGCCGATCGGCGACACCGCGTCGGCGGTGCGCATCACGCCCTGGATCACCCAGGGCTGGCGGCCGATCTCCGTGGTCATCCAGCCCGCGAGGATCGCGACGACGCCGGCGGGGCCCATCGCGAGCACGCACGCGAGAAGGCGCCGCGAGCGGTACATCGTGCCGCGCCAGCGCGCGAACCCCGCCCACAGCCCGAGCGCGATCATCGCGACGCCGAGCCCGACCATCACGCGGAACGTCCAGAACACGACCGTGCTGTTGGGGCGGTCCTCGCGCGGAAACGACTTGAGCCCGCGGATCTGCCCGTCCCAGCTGTGCGTGAGGATGAGGCTGCCAAGGCGCGGCACGTCGATCTTCCAGCGTGTCTCCTCGCGCGCCATGTCGGGCCAGCCGACGAGCGTCAGCGGCATGCCCTCGCCGGGCTCGTTCTCCCAGTGGCCCTCGACCGCGGCGATCTTCGCCGGCTGGTGCTCGAGCGTGTTGAGCCCGTGCAGGTCGCCCGCGACGAGCTGGAGGGGTGCCACCAGCAGCAGCATCCACATCGCCATCGACGTCATCGTGCGGACCGCGGGATCGTCCCGGCCGCGCAGCAGGTGCCACGCGCCCGACGCGCCGACGACGAGGGCCGTGGCGAGGTACGCGGCGATCACCATGTGCACGAGCCGGTACGGGAACGAGGGGTTCAGGATGACCGCCATCCAGTCGGTCGGCACGATGCGGCCCTCGACGATCGCGTAGCCGGCGGGCGTGTGCATCCAGCTGTTGGAGGCGAGGATCCAGGTCGCCGAGATCACGGTGCCGAGCGCGACCATCACGGTGGCGAGGAAGTGCAGTCCCGGGCCCACCCGCGTCCAGCCGAACATCATGACGCCGAGGAAGCCCGCCTCGAGGAAGAACGCGGTGAGCACCTCGTAGGTCAGCAGCGGCCCGGTGACGCTGCCCGCGAACGTGGAGAAGGCGCTCCAGTTGGTGCCGAACTGGTACGCCATCACGAGCCCCGAGACGACCCCCATCCCGAAGTTGAGCGCGAAGGCCTTGAGCCAGAAGAAATAGAGGTCGCGGAACACCTCGCGCTTCGTGCGCAGCCACAGCGCCTCGAGCACCGCGAGGTAGCTCGCGAGGCCGATCGTGATCGACGGGAACACGATGTGGAACGCGATCGTGAACCCGAACTGGATGCGCGACAGGAGCAGGGCGTCGTCCATCGTCGAGGCCTGGCGGGACGTCGGGCGCGCGGGCCGGCGGCGGCGTCCGTCGCGCGATAATCCCCCTTCCGATCCGCGGCCGCAATGCATCGGCGCGCGAACCCCCGCGCGGCCGCGGGGTCCACGAAGCCATGACCGATCTCGTCGTCGCGCGACCCGAGGGCCTGTACTGTCCGCCCGGTAATTTTTACATCGACCCGTGGCGTCCGGTCGAGCGCGCGGTGATCACGCACGCGCATGGCGACCACGCACGGCCCGGGAGCGCCCGCTATCTCGCTACGCGGGATTCCGAGCGCGTGCTCCGTGCGAGGCTCGGCGCGGACATCGGCCTCGATGCGCTCGGCTACGGCGAGCGCGTGACCCACGGGGGCGTGACGATCTCGCTCCATCCGGCCGGCCACGTCCTGGGCTCCGCGCAGGTGCGCCTCGAGCACGGCGGCGCGGTATGGGTCGTGTCCGGGGACTACAAGACCGAGCCTGACCCCACCTGCCCGCCGTTCGCGCCGCAGGCCTGCCAGGTGTTCGTCACCGAATCGACGTTCGGGTTGCCGATCTACCGCTGGGCGCCGCCGCACGAGACCGTGGCGGATATCGCGGCGTGGTGGCGCGCCAACGCCGAAGCGGGCCGCGCGAGCCTGCTCTACTGCTACGCGTTCGGCAAGGCGCAGCGCGTGCTCGCCGGCCTGCGCGAGGCGGCGGCGACCGATATCGGACCGATCGTCTGCCACGGGGCGGTCGAAGGTCTGAACGAGGCGTATCGCGCGACCGGCGTGGCGTTGCCGCCGACCCACCACGTCACCGACGTCGACGCGGCGGCGCTGCGACGTGCGCTCGTGCTCGCGCCGCCGTCCGCGGCCGGCACGCCGTGGCTGCGTCGCTTCGGCGAGGCGAGCGACGCGTTCGCGTCGGGCTGGATGCGCCTGCGCGGCGCGCGCCGGCGCCGCTCGCTCGACCGCGGCTTCGCGCTCTCGGACCATGCGGACTGGCCCGGGCTGCAGGCCGCCATCGCCGCCACCGGTGCAGAGCGCGTGATCGTGACGCACGGCCAGGTCAGCGTCATGGTCCGCTGGCTCGCCGAGCGGGGGCTCGACGCGGGGGCGTTCGCGACCGAGTACGACGAGGATGCTGCGGAGGCGGGCGCGTGAAGGCCTTCGCGCGACTCTACGTCGAGCTCGACGCGACGACCGCGACGAGCGGCAAGCTCGAGGCGCTCGCGCGCTACTACGCGTCCGCATCGCCCGCCGACGCGGCCTGGGCGACCTATTTCCTCGCCGGCGGCAAGCCGCGCCAGGCCGTCCCGTCGGCGGTGATGCGCGACGCCGCGATCGAGGCGTCGAGGCTGCCGTCCTGGCTGTTCGAGGAGAGCTACCAGGCGGTCGGCGACTTCGCCGAGACGCTCGCCCACGTGCTGCCGCCCGCTGCGCGAGTGTCCGACCTCGGGCTCGCCGAGTGGGTCGCACGGCTCGCCGCGCTGCGCGGCGCGGATCCCGCCGACGTGAAGGCGCGGCTCATCGGCTACTGGGACGAGCTCGACTGGAACGGCCGCTTCCTGCTGATCAAGCTGATCGGGGGAGGCTTCCGCGTCGGCGTGTCGCGCCTGCTGGTGACCCGCGCGCTCGCCGCGCATGCGGGGCTCGACGCGAAGACCGTCGCGCAGCGCGTGATCGGCTATACGCACATCGCCGCGCAACCCGACGCGGACGCGTTCCTCGCGCTGGTGGCGCCCGAAGGCGACGCACGCAGCGCGGCGGGCCATCCCTATCCGTTCTTCCTCGCCCACCAGCTGAACGCCGATCCCGCGACGCTCGGCGATCCCGCCGACTGGATCGTCGAGTGGAAGTGGGACGGCATCCGCGCGCAGCTCGTCGCGCGCGAAGGCGAGGTGTGGCTGTGGTCGCGCGGCGAGGAGCTCGTGACCGAGCGCTTCCCCGAGCTCGCCGAGCTCGGACGTCGCCTTCCGCCGGGCACGGTGATCGACGGCGAGATCGTCGTGTGGCACGACGGCGGCCCGAGGCCCTTCGCCGAGCTGCAGACGCGCATCGGCCGCAAGCTGCTCTCGGCGAAGATCCTCGCCGCGTCACCCGTGGCGCTGGTGGGCTACGACCTGCTGGAACGCGACGGCGAGGACCTGCGGCA
>DASTCK010000229.1:0-2536 GCA_035711225.1 Casimicrobiaceae bacterium | reverse complement strand
GTTCCGGCATCGCGAGCTTCCAGGGCGTGTCGCGATGCGCTTCGAAGCGGTGGGCCAGCGCCTCGAGGATGCCGCGCGACTCGGCCGGGTCGTCGACGACGTCGATCGCGCCGTGCGCGTGCACGGTCGCGTAGTTCCACGTCGGCACCATCGTGGCGGGATCGACGTACCACGACGGCGACACGTACGCGTGCGGACCGTGGAACACGGCGATCGACTCGCTGCCCGCGAACGACTGCCAGTGGGGATTGGCGCGCGCGACGTGGCCGATGAGCGTGCCGTGCGGCTCGCACGACGGCTGCAGCAGCAGCGGCACGTGCGAGACGAAGGGCTCGGGCGCGGCCGGCGTCACGAGCGTCGCGAACGGATGGTCGTGCATGAGCCGCGCCGCCGCGGCGCGCTCGGCGGGCTCGAAATGGCGGGGCAGGTACAGGCTCACCGGTGTCGTCGCGCTGCCGCGCGGTCGCGACCTAGGGCTGGGCAGCCCCGAACAGCGCGCGCGCCTGGCTCGGCGAGTAAGTGTAGCGCCGCCCGCAGTACTCGCAGGTCACCTCGACGACGCCCGCCTCGGCGAGCGCGGCCTCGACCTCGTCGCGGCCCGCGATGCGCAGCGCCTGATCGACGCGCGCAGGCGTGCACCGGCACACGAAGCGCGGCGTGCGCTCGCGGAAGACGCGCAGGTCGCGCCCGGGGAAGACGCGCCGCAGCACCCCGGTCGGATCGGTGTCCGCGACGAGCTCCGCGGGATCGAGCGCGCCGACGACGCTCGTCGCTTCCTCCCACGGCGCCGCCGCGTCGTCGCCTGCCCCCGGGAGGCGTTGCACGAGGAGCCCGCCGACGCGACCGTCGCGGCAGCACAGCGCGAGCCGGCTCGCGAGCTGCTCGGACGACGCCAGGTAGTGCTCGAGCAGGCTCGCCACCGAGCCCGCCTCGAGCGCGACGATGCCCTGGTAGAGCTCCCCTTCCTCCGGGTCGAGCGTGATCGCGAGGCGCGCCTCGCCGCCGCCGCCGGCGAGCTCGGCCAGCGTCGCGCCGGCCGCCATCGTCGCCAGCGCCCGCGCGTCCCATTGCGCGGTCGCGCGCAACGCGAGCTGGTGGTCGCATTCGACGACGGCGAGCCGCACCGGCCCGGGCCCGGCGAGCTGGACGATGAGCGAGCCGCGGAACTTGAGGCTCGCCGCGAGCAGCGTCGCCGCGGCGAGGAGCTCGCCGAGGACGCGCGCGAGCGGCGCCGGGTACCCGTGCACGGCCAGCGCGTCGCGCGCCGCGCCGTCCATGCGCACGCACGCCCCGCGTACCGCCTCGCCCTCGAACACGAACGGGACGAGGGCGTCGACCGGCATCAGGCGCGCGCCTTGAGCGTGTAGAGCGACATCGGCAGCGCCGTGTTCTTGTCGAACGTCGCGCCGGCCTCGACGCCGATGCGCGCCACCGCCTCGGCGGTCTTGAGCCGGCCGTACATCGCGTTCATCGCGCCGAGCGCGAACTCGCGGCCCGAGCCGACCGCCCAGAACTGCGTGTACTCGAACACCTCGCGCATCGAGTAGACGCCGAAGATGCCGTTCTCGTTGGCGATGAGCGCGGTGATCTGCGTCGACTCGTAGGGGTCGTCCTCCTCCTCCTTCGGATTGAGGAAGTGCTGGTCCTTGAGCACCGGGTGCAGCTTGCGCAGCGTGTCGAAGATCGCGACGCGCCCGGAGAAATCGAGGTCCTCGCGGCTCGCGAGCAGGCTCTCGAACACGAGCTGGTGCGCCGCCGAGCCGCACAGCCCGAGGTAGGTGTTGCGGTAGCGGACGATCTTCTCGGGGCTCCGGTCGAACGACGCGGCGAGCTTGAGGTCGCCGAACGTCGTGAGCGAGTCGGCGGCGATGGCGATTTCGTCGTGCTTGCGCACGGCAACGAGCGTGGTCATGCAGGCTTTCGGAGGGCGCGGAGGCGCTGGAAGACGAAGTGGCGCGACGGCAAGCGATGACGCAGGAGACCTTCCTCCCGCTGCGCGGTTCTGCGATCCGCCCCGTCGCACGTTCAGGCGCGGTCGGCGCCTTGCGACGACCGTCGCCTGGAACGCAGCCGTTCGAAATTATGCCACGTACGAAGAACGCGGCGCCGGCAGCATCCTCACCGGCGGCAGCCGCGCGGCATCCCACGCGCGCGGCGCCTTCGCCCAGAACTCCGAGACGCTCACCGCGTCGATCGCCGGCTGGTCGAGGAAGCGCCACGCCGCGAGGAGCGTGGGCAGCGGCTCGCCGGGGAGCGCGAGCGCGTGCGTCTGCTTCGAGAGCTTCTCGCCGGACGCGCCGATCGCGACGGGGACGTGGAGGTAGCGGGGTGTCGGCAACCGCAGCAGATGCTGCAGGTGGAGCTGGCGCGGCGTCGAGGCGAGCAGGTCGGCGCCGCGCACGACGTCGGTGACCTGCTGCTCGGCGTCGTCGACGACGACCGCGAGCTGGTAGGCGGCGAGCCCGTCGGCGCGGCGCACGACGAAATCACCGACGTCGCGCGCGAGGTGCTGCGCTTGCGCGCCCTGCAGGCGGTC
>DASTCK010000228.1:0-7900 GCA_035711225.1 Casimicrobiaceae bacterium | reverse complement strand
ACCGGGTTGCGGTGACAGAGGGGTGACTGACACCAGGGGTGGCGGCCGACCTGCCGCAGCGCTATTTCATCAGCCCCGGCGCCCACAGCGAGATCGCCGGGATGTAGGTGACGAGCAGGAGCGCGAGGCACATTGCGCCGTAGAACGGCCACAGCTCCTTGCTGACCTCCTCCATCGTCACCTTGCCTATCGCGCAGCCGACGAACAGCGTCGGGCCCACCGGCGGCGTGATGAGCCCGATGCCGAGGTTCAGGATCATGATCATGCCGAAGTGCACCGGGTCGATCCCGAGCTTCAGGATCACCGGCATGAAGATCGGCGTGCAGATCAGGAGCATCGGCGCGAGGTCCATGAACGTCCCGAGGATGAGCAGCAGGATGTTCACGAGCAGCAGGAACACGTACTTGTTGTCCGAGATCCCCAGGAAGAACTGGGTCATCCGCGCCGGGATCTGCATCAGCGCCATCAGGTAGCCGAACGCGACCGAGAACCCGATCAGCATCATCACCATCGCGACGGTCTTGACGACGCGATGCACGAGGCGCGGCAGCTCGCCCCACTTGTAGTCGCGGTAGACCAGGAACGTCACGAGGAACGCGTAGACGCACGCGACGGCCGCCGACTCGGTCGCGGTGAACACGCCCGACAGGATCCCGCCCATGATGATGACGACGGTGCCGAGCCCCCAGAGCGCCTCGCGCACCATGCGCGGCACGTCCTTCCATTCGACCGGCTCGCCGCGCGGGTAGCCGCGGCGGTACGAGGTCCACAGCACCAGCCCGATCAGGCACAGCCCGAACAGCAGGCCGGGGAAGATGCCGGCGAGGAACAGGTGCGCGACCGACACCGTGCCGCCGGCCGCGATCGAGTAGATCACGGCGTTGTGCGACGGCGGGATCATCAGCGCCTGCACCGACCCGCAGATCGTGACGTTGGTCGCGAACACGCGCGGGAAGCCGGCCTTGGCCATCTGCGGGATCATCACCGAGCCGATCGACGCGGTGTCCGCGACCGAGGAGCCCGAGATGCAGCCGAACAGCGTGCTCGCGAGCACGTTGACGAGCGCCAGGCCGCCGCGGATCGCGCCGACGAAGACGCGCGCGAGGTTGATGAGGCGTGTCGCCATGCCGCCTTCGGCCATGATGCCGCCGGCGAGCACGAAGAACGGGATCGCGAGCAGCGCGAAGTCGTCGGTGCCGTCGGAGATCTTGAGCATCACCGCCTCGAGCGGGATGTCGATCCACAACGCGCCGACGATCGCGCCGAGGCCTAGCGCGTAGGCGACCGGCACGCCGACCGCGCACAGCACCGTGAAGGCCCCGAGGAGGATGACCGCGTCCATGGCTATTCGAGCTCCGCGGCCTGGTCCCGGTACATCACCGAATCGGGCGGCGGCTCGCCCACCCACACCTTCTCGAGGATGAACAGCAGCGTCAGCAGCCCGGCGACCGGGATCGGCAGGTACACCAGTCCCTGCGACACCGACGGGAACTCCGCCATCGTCGAGCCCCGCACGACCCAGCACAGGTCGGCGCCGTAGAACAGCATGAACGCCGCGGTCGCGGTCATGCACGCCGTCACGCCCCCCTTCAGCGCCTTGCGGAGCCCCGGCTTCACGGCGTTCAGCAGCGCCTCGACGGCGATGTGGACGTTCGCGCGGTAGACCGCGGCGCCGCCGACGAAGCTGAACACGATCATCAGGATGATCGCGGCGGGCTCCGGCCAGCCGATCGGCTTGTTCACGACGTAGCGCATGAACACGCCGAGCGGGATGATCAACGTGATGACGACGAGAGCGGTGCCCGAGACGACGATGCAGGCGAGGTACAGCTTCTCCATCGCCTGCTGGTAGCGCAGCTTGGCGTTCACGACGGCACTCCGGGAAAGGGTCGGCGCGCGGCCGGCGGCCGGCCGCGCGCGTTCCCGGGGACGACGGTCAGGCGGTGGCTTCGATCTGCTTGATCAGCGCGGCGTACTTGCTGCCGTACTTGTCGCGGATCGGCTGCGTGGCGGCGTAGAAGGCCTTCTTGTCGGCCGGCACGAACTGGACGCCCGCGGCCTTGAGCTTGGTGATGGCCTCGCTGGTGTACGCGTCCCACAGCTGGCGCTGCTCGAGCTGCGCCTCCTTCGAGAACTTGCGCAGCATCGCCTGGTCGGCCGGCGACAGCCCTTCCCACGTCCGCTTCGAGAACACGAAGATCTCGGGGATGATCAGGTGGCCGGTCAGGCTGTACACCTTGCTGACCTGGTAGTGGTTCTGCGCGAGCACGGTCGGCTCGTTGTTCTCGGCGCCGTCGACGACGCCGGTCTGCAGCGCGCTGTACAGCTCGTTGAAGCCCATCGCGACGCCGGTGCCGCCCATCGCGTTCATCGTCTCGACGAAGATCGGGTTGCCCATCATCCGGACCTTCATGCCCTTGAGGTCGGCCGGCTTGGTCACCGGCTTGTTCGAGTAGACGTTGCGCGTGCCGGCGTCCATCCAGCCGAGCGCGATCAGGCGCGCGCTCGAGTTCGACACCTTGTCCAGCAGGTCGACGCCGATCGGGCCGTCGATGACGTGGCGCATGTGCGTCTCGTCGCGGAACACGAACGGCATGTTGAACACGTTGAGCTCGTCGACCACCGGGCCCATCGCGCCGACGGAGATGCGCGCGATCTGCAGCGCGCCGACCTGCGCCTGCTCGATCATCTCCTTCTCGCCGCCGAGCTGCATCTGCGGGTACATCTGGATCGAGATGCGGCCGTTGGTCGCCGCCTCGATCTTCTTGCCCATCCTGACGATCGCCTCGACCGTCGGATAGCCGAGCGGATGCACGTCGGACGCCTTCCAGACCACCTTCTCCTGCGCGAGCGCCGGCAACGCCGGGCCCAGCGCGGCCCCCGCCGCGACGGCGGCGGCGGATCCTACGAATCGACGACGGCTGCGATGCATGACTCCTCCTGGCTTGGGGGTCCGGCCGCGGGGCCGGGAAACGGGAAGGGCTCGTGCCGCCCCTTCTGACTGCGAAGCGTAAGACCTTTCCCCGACGCGCGGCAACCGCGCCTACTGGCGCAGCACCTGCTCGACCTTGCCGGTGTTCGCGTCGACGACGACCAGGATCGGCGCGGACTTGCCGTCGGGCTTGCTGAACTGCAGGTTCCAGGTGGCGTGCCGGTTCGACGGCGCCGCCGCGGTGCCGATCTGCACGAAGTATCCGTCCTTCAGGTAGGCGTCGCCGTGCTCCTTCGCGATCGCGTAGAGCCGCGCCCCGTCGAGCAGGAAGCCGGGCTTGAGGTCGGGCAGGCGTCCGGCCGAGCCGGCCTGCGCCCAGCAGTTGAGCCCGCCGCGGAACGTGTTGACCGCGACGTGCGCGTTGGATGACGGCGAGAAGAACGAGACGGTCCACGCCTCGGACGAGCCGTCGGCCTTCAGCGGACCCAGGATCGTGTTGGTGATGCGCGCCGGCACGACGTCGGGCTTCCACGCCTTCGCGTGCGTCTCGGCCGTGCGATAGATCTCGTCGAGCTTGACGGCGGGGTTCTTCAGCGTCGCCGGCTTGCACGCCTCCTGCGCGAGCGCCGCGGGCGAGCCTGCCGCGATCGCGAGCGCGAGCGCGCCGAGCGGCAAGGTCGGGGAACGACGGATCGATCGCATCGTGCCGGGTCTCCTGACAGGCCCAGTGGACAGGTGGCCTGACCACCCCGCGCAATGTACAGGGTAACCGGCCGGTTAACCAAGTCCCCGTAACTTCCGTCTGGCGGAATCGCTTGCCATCTGGCGGAACCGCGAGCGCTGTGAGTAGAATGCAGGGGATCATGAGCACGTCGACGCGCGCTTCGCCCCCTGCCCGCCGCGGCCGCATCCCGTCCGAGACGTCGACCGGCACCACGCAGGTGCAGAGCCTCACGCGCGGCCTGTCGATCCTCGAATGCCTCGCGCGCGCCGAGGGCGGCCTGACGCTCACCGACATCGCGCACCGCGTCACGCTTCCGCCGTCGACGGCGCATCGCCTGCTTTCGACGCTCGAGCGCGGCGGCTACGTGTACCAGGCGGGAGACCTCGGCATGTGGTACGTCGGGCTGCACGCGTTCACCGTCGGCTCGAGCTTTCTCGCGTCGCGCGACTGGGTCGCGCAGAGCCACCCCTACATGCGCCGGCTGATGGAGCAGTCGGGCGAGACCGCGAACCTCGCGATCCTCGACGGGACCGAGGCGGTGTTCATCGACCAGGTCCAGTGCCGCGAGACGATGCGCACGATCGTGCGGCTGGGAAGCCGCGTCCCGCTGCATGCGTCCGGTGTCGGCAAGGCGATCTTCGCCGCGCTGCCCGACGAGCAGATCGAGGCGATCCTCAAGATCAAGGGGCTCCCGCGCATCACCGAGAACACGATCACCGCACCGGAGACGATGTGGGCGAGCCTGCGCGTCATCCGTCAGCGCGGCTTCTCGTTCGACGACGAGGAGCACCTGATCGGCACGCGCTGCGTCGCCTCGCCGATCTACGACGAGCACGCGGAAGCGCTCGGCGCGATCTCGCTGGCCGGCCCGGTCTCGCGCCTGCCCGACACGCGCATCAAGCAGCTGGGCCCGCTGGTCGCGCACATCGCCGAGGACATCACGAAGAAGCTCGGCGGGCGCTGGCCGCATCCACACTAGTCGGGCGCGATGGACTCTCGGAGGGCGCCGCCGGTGACCAGAGCGGACGAGGCGATCGACGACGGTCTTGTCGGCGCCTGCGGATGGCTCGGCAGCGAGCTCCATCGCCGTCGCGCGCCCTGACGCCGTGGCTCGCCTCCACTCGTTCGCCGCGCTCGGCCCGCTGGCGGTCGGATGGCTGCTGATGGCTGCGTTGGTCGCATCGGCCGCCGGCCAGGCTGGGCCAAGGCAGGAACTGCTGGAGGTGCGCGGCTCGCGACTGTACGTTCAAGTCTCCGGAAGCGGCAAGCCGATCGTCTTCCTGCACGGCGGCCTTCATCATTTCGACAACAGCTTCGGCAAGCAACGCGACGAGTTCGCGCGTTCCCGCACGGTCGTCGGCATCGATCAGCGGGGCCACGGCCACAGCCCCGACGACGCGCGTCCGTTCTCCTACCAGGACATGGCCGACGATACGGCCGAGGTCATCCGCCGGCTCGGGCTCGGGCCCGTCGACGTCGTCGGCCACAGCGACGGCGGCAACGTCGCGCTCATCCTCGCGCGGACGCATCCGGACCTGGTGCGGCGGGTCGTCGTGTCGGGCGCGAACCTGCGGCCCAACCTTCCGCCGGACGAAGTGCAGGCGCGGATGCGCTGGTCTCCCGAGCAATGGAGCGAGTTCCTCTCGACGTTCGAGCGACGGCTGCCGCCGGGCTTTCGAGCCGACTATCAAGCGGTGACGCCCGACGGCGCCGCGCATTGGAACGTCGTCGTGGCGAAGTCGTACCGCCTGTGGCTGACCCCCGTGGTGATCGACGCCGCGGGCCTGGCCGCGATCCAGGCGCCGGTGCTCGTGATCGCCGGCGACAAGGACTTCGCGTCGCTCGAGGAAACGGCGGAGATCTATCGCGGACTGCGCCAGGCCCAGCTCTTCATCGTTCCGGGGACCGGCCACGGGACGTTTTTCCAGACCCCCGAGCTCGTCAATCCTGCGATTCACCGATTCCTCGACGCGCCCTAGCGAGCACGGTCGAACCCTGGCATCCGCTACCATCCACGCGCCGAGCCCGCTCGTCGAAGGACTCCAGGCGGCCAGGGCCTCCTTCGCGAGCGTGCTCCGCCGACCGTGATGCACGTGAACCGTCAACATCGTCGATCCCCACGCCACGGCGCGGAGATCGGCCATCGGGTACCGACATGAAGAGAGCACCCAAGGGCACGAACGCCGGGAGCGGCGGCGCGTCCGCTTCGCGGCAGATCGACGCGCGGATCGACGAGCTCGGCGATTGGCGCGGCGCGACGCTCGCCCGCATCCGATCCCTCATCAGGCAGGCCGACCCCGACGGGGTCGAGGAGTGGAAGTGGAACGTGCCGGTGTGGTCGCACGCCGGCATCGTCTGCACCGGCGAGACCTACAAGGGCGTGGTGAAGCTGACGTTCGCCAGGGGCGCGTCGCTGAAGGACCCGTCGCGCCTGTTCAACGCGAGCCTCGACGGCAACACGCGGCGCGCCATCGACCTCCGCGAGGGGGACGAGATCGACGCGAAGGCGTTCGGCGCGCTCGTTCGCGCCGCGGTGGCGCTCAACACCTCCGCCGTCGCCGGGAAGGCGACGAAGAAGGCGTGAACGCGGGGCGGGGATCGCCTGCGGGTCGCCGCCCAACCCGGGTCAGTAATCCGACCCCGGTGTTGCCGGTGGCCGCGACGGGAACGGAACTTGCTGGGCGTCGTCCGACTCCCTTTCGTCCGTCAGGTCCCGTATGCCCGTCAAGAAGATGCTTCGCCGCGACCTGGCCGTCCTGTCCGAGCGCGCCGGGCAGTGCGCGCCTTTCCTCGCCTGCCTCGTGCTCGTCTCCTGCGTGTTCATGCCGCCGCACTGGCCCTCGCTCGTGGCGGCGATCGGCCTCGGCGTCGCCGCCTTCGCGCTCGCCGTCGTCTCGTGGCAGATGTACCACCCCTGGCTGACCTGGGCGATCTGGATCCTGCCGGCGTCGGCCGGATTCGCGGCGATCGTCGGCTACTACGCCGCGTCCGGCGAGGCGACCGCGTTCAACGTGCTGTTCCAGGCGACCTGGGCGGGCATCGCGACGTTCCTGCTCCTCGCCGCGAAGCTGCGGCGCCAGCTGCTGCAGTGGATCGCGTGACGCGGCGCGAGCGACGGGTTCCGCGCGCCGCGCCCTAGTCGGCGCGCAGCGCCATCCGCTCCCACCGCCGCGCGAGCTCGGGCATCGCCGGCGGCGACCAGCGATCGAGCAGCGCATCCATCCCGGCGAAGTCGTTGCAGGCGAGGACCGCATCGCAGCCCGCCGCGAGCGCCGCGTCCGCGCGCGCGACGATGTCGTCCGCGCCGCCGTCGAGGCGCGCGCCGGCCATGTCGAGGTCGTCGGAGAACACCAGCCCGTCGAAGCCGAGGCGTCCGCGCAGGATGTCCTGCAGCCACACGCGCGAATAGCCTGCCGGACGCGCGTCGATCGACGGGTAGATCACGTGCGCGGGCATCATGCCTTCGAGGCCGTCGCGGACGAGCGCGGCGAACGGCACGAGGTCGTGCGCCGCGATCGCGCTCATCGGGCGATCGTCGACCGGCACCTCGTGGTGCGAGTCGGCCGCCACGTGGCCATGGCCGGGAAAGTGCTTGCCGACCGCCGCCATCCCGTGCCCGCGGAGCCCGCGTCGCAGCGCCACCGCGAGGTGCGCGACCGCGTTCGGATTGCCGGAGAACGCGCGGTCGCCGATCACCGTCGAGCTCCCCCAGTCGAGGTCGAGCACCGGCGTGAAGCTGAAGTCGATCCCGTGCTGCGCGAGCTCGCGGGCGATCGTCGCGCCGAGGGCCTCGGCCTCGCGCGCGGCCCGAGCGACGTCGCCGTCCCACGACTCGCCCAGCATGCGCATCGGCGGGATCGGCGTGAACCCGGCGCGAAAGCGCTGGACGCGTCCGCCTTCGTGGTCGACCGCGATCACGAGCCGCGGCTCGCGCGACGCATGGATCGACGTCGTCAGCGCGGTGAGCTGGCCGGGGTCGGCGAAATTGCGCGCGAACAGGATCACGCCACCGACGAGAGGATGAGCCAGGCGCTCGCGGTCGTCGCCGCCGAGCTCGTAGCCCTCGACACCCAGCATCAGCGGGCCCAGCGCGGGGGCGCTCATGCCTCGCGCGCGACCGGGGATGCCGCTCCTTCGCGGATCAGCCGCTTCATCTCGCGCACGGCCTCCCGCATCCCGACGAACACCGCGCGCGACACGATCGCATGGCCGATGTGCAGCTCGCGCACGCCGGGAAGCGCCGC
>DASTCK010000227.1:0-2439 GCA_035711225.1 Casimicrobiaceae bacterium | reverse complement strand
GGTTGCATGCGATCGCCATCGCGATCATCACGCGCTGGTTCATGCCGCCGGACATCTGGTGCGGGAAGTCCCGCAACCGGCTCGCGGCCGCGGGAATGCCCACCTGCTCGAGCAACTCGACCGCGCGATGGCGCGCGGCCTTGCCGTCCATGCCGAGGTGCAGGCGCAGCGACTCGGTCAGCTGGAAGCCGATCGTGAAGCACGGATTGAGGCTCGTCGTCGGCTCCTGGAAGATCATCGCGACGTCGCGGCCGACGACCGCGCGGCGCTCCCTGTCGCTCGCGCGCAGCAGGTCGCGGCCCGCGAACGCCACCCGCTTCGCGCGAACGCGCCCCGGCGCGGCGACCAGTCCCATCAGCGCGAGCATGGTCACGCTCTTGCCGGATCCCGATTCCCCGACGATGCCGAGCACGTCGCCCTCGTCGAGCGCGAGGCTCACGCCCTCGACCGCGCGCAGCACGCCGCCGCCCTGCGACGGGAAGTCGACGTGGAGGTCCTCGATCTCGAGCAGGGGCATCGCGTCTAGCGCTTGAGCTTCGGGTCCAGCGCGTCGCGCAGCCCGTCGCCGAGGAGGTTGAACGCCAGCACGGTGACCAGGATCATCAGGCCGGGGAAGGTCACGACCCACCACGCGCGCAGCACGAACTCGCGCGCGTCGGCGAGCATCGTGCCCCACTCGGGCAACGGCGGCTGCGCGCCAAGGCTCAGGAATCCGAGCGCCGCCGCATCGAGGATCGCGGTCGACACGCCGAGCGTGGCCTGAACGATGAGCGGCGCCGCGCAATTGGGCAGCACCTCGTTCAGCATCAGGCGAACCCGGCCCGCGCCGCCGGCGCGCGCCGCGGTGACGTAGTCCTTCGACATCTCGGCGATCACCGACGCGCGCGTGATGCGCACGTAGTGCGGGAGCACGACCACGGCCACCGCCAGCATCGCGTTCATCAGGCCGGGCCCGAGGATCGCGACGATGACGATCGCAAGCAAAAGCGAGGGCAGCGTCAGGATGATGTCCATCAGGCGCATGATCGCGATCTCGGTCACGCCCCGGTAGTAGCCGGCCACGAGCCCGAGAACGATGCCGGCGACGATCGACAACGCGACGACCGCCATGCCGATCAAAAGCGACAGGCGCGCGCCGTGGATCAGGCGCGAGAGCATGTCGCGGCCGATCGCGTCGGTGCCGAGCGGCCAGGCCCACGAGCCGCCTTCCTGCCATGCCGGCGGCTTGAGGAACGCCGCGTTGTTGGTGAGGTCGGGCGGATACGGCGCGACGACGTTGGCGAGCGCGGCGAGCGCGAGCACCGAGATCACGATGACCAGCCCCGCGACCGCGCCGCGGTTGGCGCTGAAATAGCCCCAGAACTCGCGCCACGGCCCCGGAGGCTCGGACGCAACCGTGGTATCGGCGAGCGTCGCGGCGGGCGTCATCGGGCGTGCCGGATGCGCGGGTTGATGATGCCGTAGGCGAGGTCGACCAGCAGGTTGACCGTCATCACGACGACGCCCAGCAGGAGAAGCCCGCCCTGCAGCACCGGGTAGTCGCGGCGGTTGATCGCCTCGATCATCCACTTGCCGACGCCCGGCCACGAGAAGATCGTCTCGGTCAGGATCGCGCCGGTGAACAGCACGCCGACCTGCAGGCCGATCACGGTCACGACCGGGATCAGCGCGTTGCGAAACGCGTGCAGCGCGATCACGCGCCTGCGCGGGAGACCCTTGGCGCGCGCGGTGCGGATGTAGTCCTCGCCGAGCACCTCGAGCATCGCCGAGCGCGTCATCCGCGCGATGGTCGCGAGCGAATTGGTGCCGAGCACGATCGTCGGCAGGATCAGGTGCGACAGCGCCGAACGGAACGCGCCGTCCTCGTCCGACAGCAGCGAGTCGATCGTCAGGAAGCCGGTCACGGGCTCGACGAAATAGCGGGCCTCGATGCGCCCCGACACCGGCGTGAGCCCGAGCTGCACCGAGAACAGCAGGATCAGCAGGAGCCCCCACCAGAAGATCGGCATCGAGTAGCCGGTGAGCGACACGCCCATCACGCCGTGGTCGAAGATCGAGTTGCGTCGCACCGCCGCGATCATCCCGGCGGGGATGCCCAGCACCAGCGCGAACAGGATCGCGCAGAGCGCGAGCTCGATGGTCGCGGGAAACAGCGCGATGAACTCGCGCACGACCGGCTCCTGCGTGATCATCGACTTGCCGAGGTCGCCGTGCAGCACGCGGCCGATGTAGATGCCGTACTGGACGAGCACCGGGCGGTCGAGGCCGTACTCCTTCTTCAGCGCCTCGTGGCGCACGGCGTCGATGCCGCGTTCCCCCGCCATCGTCTCGATCGGATCGCCCGGAACGAGGCGGATCAGGAAGAACGCGAGGAGCGTCATCCCGATGAACGTCGGGATGACGAGCGAAAGGCGGGTAGCGAGGAAGCGGAGCACGCGG
>DASTCK010000226.1:0-2121 GCA_035711225.1 Casimicrobiaceae bacterium | reverse complement strand
GAGGTCGTCGAGCGGACCGATGCGCTCGAACTGGACCGCCTCGAACTTCGAGCTGTCGCACAGGAGCAGCGCGCGCTCGGCGCGCTCGATCATCGTGCGCTTGATCGCGCAGCCCGCCGAGTCGGCATCGCTCAGGCCTTGCGCCGTCAGCCCGCCGGCGCCGATGAACGCCTTGTTGGCCTGGAAGCGGCGCAGGAACGCCACCGCTTCGGTGCCGAACACGCCGGCTTCGCGGGCCACGTAGTCGCCCGGGCACAGGACGACGCGGCAGCGGTCGGCGTGCCCGAGGGCGGTGGCAACCGGCAGGCAGTTGGTCACGACGGTGAGGTGCAGGTTGCGGGTGGCGAGGGCCGCCGCGAACAGGCTCGTCGTCGAGCCCGCGTCGATCATCAGCGCATCGCCGCTCTCGACCAGCGCGGCCGCTTCTGCGGCGATGCGCGTGCGCTCCTCCGCGTGCACGAGGCGACGCAGGCCGATGCCCGGCTCGTCGATCAGCGATCGGCTCGCGCCGCCGCCGTAGGTGCGCTGAAGCGCGCCGGACTCGGCGAGGTCGTCGAGGTCGCGACGCGCGGTCTCGGTCGTGACGTCGAAAGCGCGCGCGAGCGTGGCGATGCGCACGATGCCGTCGCGGCGCAGGAGCGCCAGGATCTGCGCGTGGCGCTCCTGCTGCGACAGGCGCGGACGGGAGGGAGCGGAAGCGGGCGTCGACATGGCGGTGCGCGGCGAGCGCGCCATCATAACGGTCCGTTCGCCTCGCGACGCGTCATCCCGCGATGCCGGCCAGCCTGCCGGCGTCGTCCGCGAGGTCGAGGAACGTGTAGCGATCGCGCAGGAAGCGCGCGTGACGCACGGCGTCCGCGTAGAGCGTCGCGTCGAGGCCGAGGTCGGCGGGATCGACGGGTCCGCCCGCGCGCGCCATCACGCGCTCGAGCGTGGCCGATGGGACGCGCACGGCGCCGATGTCGCGCTTCAGCGCCTCCCAGACGTCGGCGAGGCGCGCGGTCATCGCGGCGGCGCCGGCCTCGTCCTGGCGCTTGGCCGAGAACTCGCGCCAGCAGGCTTGGCCGACCTCGTCGCCGAAATGCGCGGCGAGGGTGCTCGCGTCCGCGCGCGTCGCGTGCAGCGCCGGCGCCGGCGCGTCGAGCATCGCTTCCTGCAGCCGTGCCATCGTGATCGTGGCGACCGCCACCTGCTCGCCGTGCAGGCGCGCGACGCCGTCGTCCGCGCGCATGTCGAGGTAATGGCTGATCAGGTGCTCGCCCTGGCTCGCCGGGTAGCTGCCGCCGCAGAGCGTCATGCCGATGCCGGAGAGCACGAGCGTGCGGGCGAGCGCGCGCATCGCCTCGTGATCGCCGGCGAGGAGCGCCTCGGGCGCCTCGAAGAGCGCGGGCTCGTCGTTCGCCAGCAACGCGAACGGGGCGCGACGGTAGCGGGTGCCGTGCACGTGATGCGACAGCAGCCAGTCGGCCTGCGCGGTGGCGCGGCACAGCGAGTCGCCGAGTCCCGCGCGGATCATGCGCGGCGGCGCCGCGGACAGCACGTCGAGGTCGACGAACACGCCGCGCGCGAGCGCGGCGGGCAGCGTCTTCTTGTGACCGTCGACGGTGATGGCGGCGTTCGCCGACGTGTAGCCGTTCATCGACGGCGCAGTGGCGAACACCGCGTAAGGCTTGCGGTCGCGCGCGGCGGCGAACTTCGCGAGGTCGTTGATCGTGCCGGAGCCGACGGCGACGAGCGCGTCGGCCGCCGCGCTGCGCTCGCGCACCGCCGCGACGGTGGCGGCGTCGGCATGCGGCTCGCGCGGGAGCACGAGCGAGTCGACGCGCGCGATCGACGCGAGCGCGCGCTCGACGCGCGCGCCCATCACCGCATGCGTCGTCGCGTCGGAGACGACGGCGAGCCGGGCTCCCAACCCGAGGGCCGCGACGCGTTCGGCCTCCTGGCCGCGGAGGTCCGCCTCGATGGCGATCGCAGCGATGCCGATCCCGGTCGCGGAGCCGCTGTCCGGGTCGATCCAGTCGCCGCGCAGCAGCGCTTGCAGCGGATCGGCGGTTGCGCCCGCGCCGTCGCGGCTCATCCGGCCATCGCCGTTGCGCTGTTGCAGGCGTCGAGGATCGCGAG
>DASTCK010000225.1:0-2053 GCA_035711225.1 Casimicrobiaceae bacterium | reverse complement strand
CGCCGCCGCGTCATCCGGGGTCGTCGCTGTCGCCTCCCCTCCTTCGCCCGGCTCGAAGAGCTTCCACACCTCGGCAGGCACGCCGGGCAGCTGGCCGGGCGCAACGCTGGACGCAACGTCGCTCGCGGCAACGACGCAGGCCAGCACGTGCGTGCCGGGCTCGAGCACGCTCGTCAGCACCGGCACGAGCGCGCGCGGCGCGATCGCTCCCATGTTGGGAGCCATCGCTCCGACCTGCGCGTCGCGCCGCCCAAGGAGGTCGCGTATGACGCTCGTCCCGCCGGCGAGCGTCACCGAGGCGACTCCATCCCTCGCGAGCCCCTGCGGAGGCGGCTCGCCCGGCTCGCCGCCGTGCCATCCGACCGCGTAGCCCGCCTCGATCGCCCGCAGGCGGCGATCGGTGCGGATGCGATGGACGCGAACGTGCCACGGCGCCTGCCCGGCGAGCGCGGTCTCGACGCTCACGCCCGCGCAGGGGCGCCACACCGACCAGATCGTGCCGCCTTCGGCCGTGCACTCGTCCGAATGCGCACGCACGTGGCGCGCCCCCCACGGGTCGTACAGCGCGAGCATCGAATCGCACACGGCGCCGAGCGCCGGGTCGTCACTGTCGAGGCTGAACCCGAACAGCGACGAATACGCGAACTTGCCGTATTTCGCTGCCCCCTGTCGAACACGGCCCGCGCTGCGCGCCCCGTTGAGGACCTGCGCCTGCGTCGCGTCGCGACTCGCGGCGAAGCCCGCGACCGCCTGAATCGACGGTGACGACGACGACGGTAACGGTTCCTCGCATGCCTGCCAGAACGCATGGTCGTCGGGAATCGCGAGCGCGAGGAACGCCTTGAGCGACCAGTAGGGGGAAGCCGGCGACGTGTAGGTCTCCGACATCATTGCGTTGTCGTAGGCGTAGCCGGCGCGCAGCAGGCCATCGCGCCCGGCGATCGGTCGATCCGACCACGAGCGAAGGTGCCGCAGGTAGAGCCCCTTGATCGCACCCCAGGGCAGCGGCGACTCGTCCGCGAAGGCGAGCGCCGCCCAGAACGCGGCGGACGCGAAGCGGTAGCACAGGCTGCGGCCGTAGGGCACGACGGCGCCGCGCGGGTCGAACCAGTGCTGCCAGTCGAGCGCGAAACGCCTGGCGCGCTCGCGAAACCGGTCGGCGCGCGACCCGTCGTCCGCCTGCGCGAGCGAGGCGTAGATCAATCCGTAGAAGTGGTAGGCCCACGCGTTGTAGTGGTCGAAATTGCCCGTGTCCGGACCGTCACGGTACCAGCCGTCGCCTGCGTAATGCCGATCGATCTCGTCGAGCGAAGCCTGCACGCCTTCGGACGGAAACGGCACCCCCACGCGCCGCAGCCCCAGCGAGACGATCGCGCGGAAGAACTGCCAATTGTTGCGCGGCGCGCGCCGGACGCCACTGGCCGACAGCCAGCGCACGAGCCGCGCACGCTCCGCGGCGGCAAGCGGTTCCCACACGTGCTCGGGGACCAGCGCGAGCGCGAACCCGATCGCGGCCATCTCGACGAGTCGCTGGTCGCCGTCCGCCGCCTCGCCCCAGAACGCGGGATGGGACGGGTCGGTTCCCTGCGCGAGACCCTGCCGGACGAGATCCCAGTGACCGAAGGCGCAGCCGCCCGCGGCGAGCGGCGCGAGGCCCCACAGCGGGCGCGCGAAGCCCTCGAGGTGCTGCGCCGCCCGGTCGAAATGCGCGCCGCCGCTGCCGAGCGACACGCGCGCGCCCCCGTCGATCAGCGCGGGCACCAGCGGGTCGACGAGCGTGAGCAGCGCGCGCTGAACGTCCGCGCGGGTCGCGAGGGGATTGCCCGAGAGCGGGCAAGCGGGATCAAACGAGCGGGCCATCGAACGGTGTGCTGCCGCCCCGGCGGCCGTGGCGACGATCAGCCGGCGGCGATCAGCGTGTGCCGCCGACCGTCATCTTCTCGATGCGCAGCGTCGGCTGCCCGACGCCGACCGGCACGCTCTGCCCGTCCTTGCCGCAGGTACCGACGCCGGTGTCGAGCTTCATGTCGCTGCCCACCATCGTGACGCGCGT
>DASTCK010000224.1:0-2844 GCA_035711225.1 Casimicrobiaceae bacterium | reverse complement strand
TCGCCGAGCGGGGCGTGGGGGTCGGCGCGGCGCTCGAGGTGCTCGACAAGCAGCCGTTCGACGGACCCGTCTTCGTGCGGATCGGGGCCGACACGCACGCCCTGGGCGGCGCGCTCGCACGCGCGATGCGCGTGGAGGTCGCCGGGTGACCGCCCCGCCGCCGACGGGCGCCGAGGCCGCGGTCCTCCCGGCGCCGCCATCGATCAGCGAGCTCGAGCGGCTGCGGCGCAGCGGCCGCCTGCGCACGACGCTCGCCGTCCTCGGGCCGGCGTTCGTCGCCTCGATCGCCTATGTCGATCCGGGGAACTTCGCGACGAACATCGCCGGCGGCGCGCAGTTCGGCTACCTGCTGCTGTGGGTCCTGCTCGCCGCGAACCTCATGGCGATGCTCATCCAGAACCTCTCGGCGAAGATCGGCATCGCGACCGGGCGCAACCTCCCGGAGCTCTGCCGCGAGCACTTCCCGCGGCCGGTCACGTGGGGGCTGTGGGTGCAGGCCGAGCTGATCGCGATGGCGACCGACCTCGCGGAGTTCGTCGGCGCCGCGATCGCGCTGAACCTGCTCTTCGGCGTGCCGCTCTTCCACGCCGGGCTGATCACCGCCGTCGTCGCGTTCGGGATCCTCGCGCTGCAGGGCAGCGGCAGGCGCGGCTACCGCCGCTTCGAGCTGACGATCGGCGGCATGCTCGCCATCATCCTCGGCGGCTTCCTCTACGACACGCTGCGCATCGGCTTCGACGCGGGCGCCGCGGCGGAGGGCTTCCTCCCGGGCTTCGCCGGCACCGACAGCGTCCTGCTGGCGACCGGCATCCTCGGCGCGACGGTCATGCCGCACGTCATCTACCTGCACTCGGCGCTGACGCAGGACCGCATCCGCCCGCTCGACGACGACGAGCGCCGCTCGCTGCTGCGCTTCCAGCGCGTCGACGTGACGATCGCGATGGGCCTCGCGGGCCTCGTGAACATGTCGATGCTCATCATCGCCGCGTCGCTGTTCCACGACGCGGGGCTCACCGGCGTCGACAGCATCGAGGGCGCGCATGCGGGGCTCGGCGCGCTGGTCGGCGGCGGCGCTGCGCTGGCGTTCGCCGTCGCGCTGCTGGCGTCGGGCCTGTCGAGCTCGAGCGTCGGCACGTACGCCGGGCAGGTCGTCATGCAGGGCTTCATCGCGCGGACGATCCCGCTCGCGTTGCGGCGCGCGATCACGATGGCGCCGGCGCTCGTGGTCCTCGCGATCGGCCTGGACCCGAGCCGCGCGCTGGTCATCAGCCAGGTCGTGCTGTCGTTCGGGATCCCGTTCGCGCTCGTGCCGCTGCTGCTGCTCACGCGGCGGCGCGCGATCATGGGCGCGCTCGTCAACCGCCGCCTGACGACCGTCGCGGCGGGCGTCATCGCGGCGCTCATCATCGCGCTCAACGCGTTCCTGCTCTACGAGACCCTGCTCGGGTAGCCTCCGGCCGCGATGGCCCTCGCCGACACCTTCCAGCAGGTCGTCGACTCGCTGCCCGACGACTGGACGGACCTCGAGCTCGACGTGCGCATCTTCGACGAGGCGCGCTACGTCGACGCTGCGTCCTACCTCGTCACCTGCAACGCGCAGCCGTACTCCAGGCACGACTGGCACTGGCGGATCCTCGTCGCCCACCGCTTCGGCCACGCCGCCGCCGCGCCGGCCGCCCACGCCGCGCTGAAGCTGCTCGACGACGCCGGCATCGCGGGCGAGCTCGCCGTGCGGGAGGTGCGCAGCGGCCGTGCCGCGGTCTACAGCACGTGGGGCCGTCCCGAGTCGGTGCGCCAGGAGATGCGGCGCATCTACCGCCAGTAGCGATGGCGCGCATCGCGGCGCTGGTGCCCGACCTGCTGTTCGGGTCGCGCGTCCAGGCGGCGCTCGAGCAGGCCGGTCACGAGGTCGACCTCCTGGGCTCCGAGCCGGAGGCGTGGGACGAGGTGGGGGGCATCGACGTGCTCGTCGTCGACCTGACGACCGACGTCCTCGACGGCGCCGCGCTCGTCGAGACGCTGAAGATGGGCGGCGAGCTGCACGGCGTGCGGACACTGGGGTTCTTCGCGCACGTCCACCCGGAGGTGCGCGAGCGCGCGCTGCGGGCCGGCTTCGACCAGGTCGTGCCGCGGTCGCGCATGGCGCGCGAGGGGGCGGAGCTGGTCGAGCGGCTGGTCTCGTCCTCCGGTGACCGCGAGCGGCGCTCCGGCCAGGCGGCCCCGCCGCCCGGCGCCCGGGACGACCGCGGCCCTCAGAACCCGTAGGCGAACGCCCGCGCGACGTCCGGCGGCTGCTCGACCAGCCCCTCGGCTGACTCCCAGCCCGACCACCTGCGCAGCGCCGCCCGGTCCAGCTCGCCGAAGCGGCCGGCGCCCGCGGTGAACGCGGGCGCCACCGCATCGAACTGGCGGCGCAGCGCGTCGCGGTCGGTGGCGCCGCGGTCGAGCAGCGCCGACAGCGCCGACTCGGGGTCGGCGATCGCCTCGTCGTAGCCGCGGCGCAGCGCCCGCACGGTCGCGCGCACCACCGATGTCTCCTCGTCGAGCGTCCGCCGCGTGACGCACAGCACGAGCTCGGGGTAGGGCGGCGCGCCGAACTCGTCGAGCCGGAACACCCGCGCGCGGGGACGGCGCTCGCGCAGGGCCACGCCCTCGACGTTCCAGAACGCCGTCGCGCCGTCGACGCGGCGCGCGAGCAGCGCGGAGACCGCCTGGAAGCCGATCGTGACCCTGCGGACCGCGCGCGCGTCGCCGCCGTCGCCGGCGACGATCGCGCGCAGGACCGCGTCGTCGCTGGGCACGCCGGTCACGCCGACGCGGCGGCCCGCGAGCTCGCGCGGGCGG
>DASTCK010000223.1:0-11479 GCA_035711225.1 Casimicrobiaceae bacterium | reverse complement strand
AGGGTGAGAACGTCGCGCTGCGCGTGGCTGCCGCCGAAGCGGTGGGCGATGTCGCGCACCGGCGCGATCAGGTCGACCGCCTCGCCGTAACGCCCGCGACCGTACGCGGCGACGCCCTTCGCGAGCGGGATGCCGACCTCGCGCGTCATCGCGGCGTTCGCGTCGTGCGCCTCGGCGGCGTGCGCCATGCGCTGCAGCAGCCGCGCCATCGCCGCCTCGCGCTCCGTGGCCACGAACGCGAGCGCCGCGTGCAGGTCGTTGAACGCGTAGAAGCCGCCCTCGCCGTCGAGCTTCGCTTCCCACTCGTCGGCCACTTCGGTGAAGCGGCCGCCGACCTCCGCGTCGTCGAGCCTCAGGCGCCAGAGCAGCGCCGTCGCGTCGACGAGCGCGAGCAGCATCGGCGCCGGGCCCGGGTGGATCGCGCCGTCGTAGAGCGCGAGCACGCGACCGTGGTCGGCGCGGTCGAGGTGGAACAGCGCCAGGTGCCAGTAGTTGTGGAACGCGAAGCCGTTGTCGGGCGACCAGTCGCGCTCGCGCGAGGTGAGCCACGCGATGCCCTCGTCGATGCGCCCCTGCATCTCCATCACGTGCGTCGCGGCGTGCACCGCCCAGCCGTCCTTGCGCTGGAGCGCGAGCGCGGCGCGCGCGGTCTCCTCCGCCTCGGCGTACTGGTTCATCTCCTCGAGGCCGAACGCATACATGCCGAGCACGTACGAGTAGCCGGGCACCTCGTGGCTCCAGTGCGGAAGCACCCGCGCGACGCGGTTGCGAAGGTTCAGCGCGTCGCCACGGTAGAAGTCCATCAGGTGCGCGACCTGGAGCGCGAGCGCGTCGCGCGGATGGTCGACGAGCACCGCGTCGAGCGCGGCGCACGCGTCGTTCCAGGCACCGGCCGACAGGTGCTCCGCGGCGGCCAGGAGCCCGCGCTCGCGATCGTTCGCCCTCGCACCGTGGCGGCGCGCCGCGGCGATCGACGACGCGATCGCCGGCGCGAACTGGCGCTCGGCGAAGGTCGCGAGGACGAGCGCCTTCGCGAGATGGGCGGCGACGAAGTCGGGCGATGCCTCGAGCGCGTGATCGAGCGACGCGATCGGGTCGCCGACGTAGGAATGGAGCTGGCCGATCGCCGCCTCGTAGTGGGCGATCGCCTCGGGAGAGCCGGACGACACCGGGATCCCGCGTGCATGCTGTTTCATGGTCGTTCCTCGTGGTCGTGAAGCGGTACTGTCCTCGTGCCGCGATGATCGCAGTGCGCGGTCGAACGCGCGCGGGAATCTTCAGTACGCGTAACCCGTGATGTTCGCCGGCGCGGGGGTACCGGACTGGCCGCGCCGCGCGACGTGCCAGGCGCCGCCCTGCCCGTCGCCCAGCGCATCGCCGGGCCGCGCGTCCCCCGCGTAGCGGTACAGCGGCCGGCCGTCGAGCGCCCACTGGCGACCGCCGTCGTTGCGCGCCACGATCGACCAGCCGGCCGCCGCCTTCGCGCCCGCGGCGGTGGCGAACGGTGGCCAGGCGACCGCGCAGTCGCCGTTGCACCGCGACGTGAACGGGGCGTCGTGGTCGAACGTGTAGAGCGTGCGTCCCTCGGCGTCGGTCAGGACGCCGTTCCGGTCGGACGTGCCTTGCGCTGTCGTATAGCTGACGACGAAGGCGAGGGCGAGCCCGACGACGAGCGGCAGGGCCGTGAGCGCGGAAGCGGTGAGCGTGCTGCGTGGGTGCATCGAAGTCTCCGGGAAGGTGGACGGCGCGAAAGGCCGCGTCCCCCGGAATACGGCGCACGATGCGCATCGGAGACAGCCGGTGCGCCGATGCCCGCGGCGCGAATATTCGCCGCCGGTCGCGGCCGGCGCCGGCCGCCTGCTACCAGAGCTTCACGCAGTGCCCGGTGAGGATGAAGCCCGAAGGGGCCGCGCCCTTCGAGGCGGGTCGCGCCTCGATCGAGACCGCGAGGCGCGGCACGCTCGACAGAAGCTTCTCGGAGGTGTCCGCCATCTCGAAGCTGCCCTTGCCCTCGCGCGGCACCACGCCGAGCGGGAACGGCTCGCCGTCGCGCGGCAGCGCCCACAGCTGCAGCACGGTGCCGGGGGGCGCATCGACCGGACGCAGCACCTTGATCGACATCGTGCGGCCGTGGCGCGTCGAGCTCGCGAGGATCGTCGCCGCGCCGCTGGGATCGGTGAGGAGTCCGACGTAGCTCTGCGGCAGCGTGCCGCGCTGCTGGACGATGTCGTCGATCGGCACGAGCGCGTCCGGCGCGAGCTTCACGACGCCGATCGTCGCGAGGACGCCGAACGCCAGGCCGGCCACCGGCGCGAGCCACGCCCACCATCCGGGACGCGCACGCGGCGACGCGCTCTCGGCGCCGGAGCCGCCGGTGCGCCGGTCGATCGCGCTCCACAGCTGCGGCGACGGCGTCGCGGGCGGCACCGGGCGCGCGAGGGCGGCGCTGCGCACCTCCCACGTCGTCGCGGCGGCATCGGCCGCGGGCAGCGTCAGGCGCAGCCGGTCGAAGCGGCGCCGCGCGCGGCCGGTCATCGTGCCGAACACGTACTCGGCCGCGAGGCGCTCGAGGAGCTCGGGCCGGTCGTAGTTCACTTCGCGCGCTCCAGGCAGCGGCGGATCTTCTCGAGCCCGCGCCGCAGCCACACCTTGACGCTGCCGATCGGCGAGCCCAGGTGCGCCGCCATCTCGGCGTGCGTGAGCCCGTGGTAGTACGCGAGCGCGAGGCACTGCCGCTGCGAGCCGTCGATCGTCTCGAGGCAGGCGCGGATCGCGAGCGCGTCCGCCGCCTGCGTCAGCAGGCCGAGCGGATCGGGGCGATCGTCCTCGATGTCGGTCATCTCGTCCTCGTCGCCGGTCAGGGAGTCCGTCGGATGGCGCGACTCGCTCCGCAACGCGTCGAGCGCCCGGTTGCGCACGATCGCGGTCAGCCAGCTCAGGGGCGCTCCAGCCGCCTCGCGATAGCTGCCGGCCCGGTGCCAGACGTTGACGAACGCGTCCTGGAGCACGTCCTCGGCGCGGCCGCGGTCACGGACTATACGAAGCGCGACGCCCAGCAGAGACGGGGCGGTCGCGTCGTAGAGCTGCCGGAACGCGGCGCGGTCGCCCAGCGCGATGCGGGCGATCAGCAGGGCGAGGTCGGCGGAAAGCGCCATGAACGCCAGGTCCGGCTTGAAGGGAGCGGGTTGCGGCACTCGAGGCATCGGCAGGCCCTTCCGCAACCTACTCCTTCCCCGTCGGGTGCGCCTTCACCCGCTCGTAGCCTCGAACAGCTCGACCGGGTTGCCCGACGGGTCCTCGGCGAGCACCTGGCGGCCGCCGGGACCGGCGATCGGCTCGTTGCGGAAGCGCGCCCCGGCCGCGCGCAGCCTCGCGACCGTCTCGTCGAGGTCGACCACCTCGATGACGATGCGGTTCCAGCCCCCGGGCGAGGGCGTCGCGCCGTCCGGCATCGGCCGGGCCGCCGAGGTGCCCGGGCCGGCGAGCCACAGCGCGAGGCCCTCGCGCTCGAGGATCGCGAACGGCGGTCCCCAGCGGTCGACCTGCCGGAAGCCCAGCGCCGCGTAGAACGGCAGCACGGCATCGACGTCGTGCACGAGGTAGCGGACGGTGGGCATGGCGGCGTGCGGCGCTCGGGCATCGACCGGGGGGATTCTAGTCTGCCGGCGCGCAACGCAGCACGCCGGGGCGGGCGACCGGTCCGGGGCGCTAGAGTCCCAGCAGCCTCGCGATGATCGACTTCGCCACGAAGCCGATCATGCCGAACGCGAGCACGAAGAACAGGATGAAGGTGCCGAGGCGTCCCGCCTTCGACTTCCGCGCGAGGTCGAGGATGATGAACAGCATGTAGAGCATGAACGCCCCGATGCCGAACGTCATGCCGAACTCCGCGATCGCCTCCTCGGACAGGTCGATCATCGCGACCGCTCACTCGCGTCGCGGCGCGGCGTCCGCGTCGACGACGTCGCGGTACGCATGCCAGCTCGCGTGCCCGATCACCGGGACGAAGAACGCGAAGCCGACCATGGCGGTCGCCATCGACAGCGCCGTCAGCACCATGATCGTCGTCGCCCACGCCGCCATCGCGAGGGGATTGGCGCCGACGGCGCGCACGCTGGTGACGAGCGCGGCGGCGAGGCCGATGCGCCGGTCGAGCAGCAGCGGGACCGACACGACCGTCGCGGCGAACACCACCGCCGCGCCGACGCCGCCCACCAGCATCCATACCCAGAACAGGTTCGACCCGCGCGACACGACGACATGGCGCAGGAACCCGTCGAGCCCGACGATGGGTTCGCGCACGAACAGCGCGACCAGCACGGCGGACACCAGCACCCACGCGGTCGCCGCGAACGCGAGGCCGACGCCGAGCCACACGAGGGGCCGCGTGCCACGGCGCCACGCGCCGAGCGCGTGCGCGAGCGTCGGCCGCTCGCCGCGCTCGAGGCGCCGCGACAGCTCGTAGAGCCCCGTCGCGAGGATCGGCGCGACGAGCACGAAGCCCGAGAACGCGCCGGGCAGGAGCGGCCACACGCGCATCGCGATCGTCGCGATCAGGATTCCCGCGAGCGTCGCGATGACGCCGTGGAACAGGCTCGGCCCGAACGCGCGCGCGAAGTCGCGCCAGCCGAGCGCGAGCCAGCGGAAGGGCGATCCGACCGAGACCTCGCGGACCGGCAGCGGGGCGTCGTGGGCTTGCGGGGTGGGGGGCGTCGTTGGAAAGGGGGCGGTCATCGGCGTTGCTTGTAAACCGGGGTCAGGCCCCGAGCGTCACGTCACACCGGGGTCAGACCCCGACGCTGCGCTTTGGGGTCAGACCCCAAGCAAGCCTGTCGCCGTTACCTCTACACGTCACATCGGAGTCAGACCCCAAGGCTGATTTCCAGGAGGCACCCGAATTCGCGCGGAAAATCGACCGACACGCGCGCGTGCACCGCGCCCTGCTGGTCGAAGAAGCGCTGCGAGCCGGCGACCGCGAACACGCCCTCGTGCCAGATGCCCGGGTGAATGTAGAGTCCGCGCGTCCCGTCGAAGCGGAATGCGACGAAATCCTCGGGGCGCACGTCGTCGCCCGGCCGGGCGAGCGGCACCACGAACGGGCGCCGGTCGAGCGGGAAGAACAGCTGCCCGCCGTCGGGATGGTAGTTGGCGTGCCACAGCAGCATGCGCCGCGGCGCGCGGTCGTGGTCCTCGCGCGCCTCGCCCGGCTCGCACGCGTACGCGAGCACGTAGTGCCCGCCGACCGCCTCGTTGCGGCCGAACAGCACGTCGCCGCGCCAGTCGCAGTGGAACGTGCCCTGCGTCGTGCCGCCCTGGTCGCCCGAGTCGTCGTCGACCGCACGCCAGCCGGTCGCCGGCCAGCGCGTGATCTCGATGCGAACGGCCGACGGGTCGCCGACCAGGTGCCCGTACCCTGCGAGCGCCTCGTCGGTCGCTTCGACCACGGGCAGCACGACGCGCCGCATGCCAGGAGGCACGCCGGGATTCAGGTAATCGGGAGCCGAGGCGGTGGCCATGGCGATCGGGCGCCATTGTCGCGTGCGGCGGCGGGTGTGGGAAGATCGCGGCAACGAACGCGGCCGGTGTCGCGCCGACCCGTCGTGCCCATGCGCCATCACGGAGGAAGCATGTCCGCCCACGCTGGTCGCCGCATCGCCCTCGCCCTCCTCGCGACCCTCGGCATCGCGTGCGCTGCCGTGGCCGACGCGCAATCCTGGCCGAACCACCCGGTGCGGATGATCGTCCCGTTCGCGCCGGGCGGCGCCACCGACATCATCGCGAGGCTGGTGGGCCAGAAGCTCGGCGAGCGCCTCGGCCAGAGCATCGTCATCGAGAACAAGCCCGGCGCCGGCACGACGGTCGGCAACGCGGAAGTCGCCAAGGCGCGCAACGACGGGTACACGCTGCTGTTCGCGCCGACGCCGTTCGTGATCTCGCAGGTCGTCTACCCGAGCCTCCCCTACGACCCGCAAAAGGACTTCGCGCCGGTGTCGCTGCTCGCGGTGTCGCCGTTCATCCTGGTGGTGAACGCGAGCTTCCCGGCCAGGACGACCGCCGAGCTGGTCGCCCTCGCCAAGGCGAAGCCGGGGACGATCTCGTTCGCCTCGGCGGGCAACGGCACGGTGCCGCACCTCGCAGGCGAGCTGTTCAAGCTTCGCGCGGGCATCGACCTGCAGCACGTGCCCTACAAGGGCGGCGGCCCGGCGATCATCGACCTCGTGTCCGGCCAGGTGCCGATGATGTTCGCGACGCCGATCGAAGTCAGCCAGCACGTGCAGTCCGGGCGGCTGCGCGTGCTCGGCACGACGTCGCTGCAGCGCCTCGCGTCGCTGCCCGACGTGCCGACGCTCTCGGAGAGCGGTTACCCGGACTTCGAGGTGCTGTCGTTCTTCGGCGTGCTCGCGCCGGCGGGAACGCCTGCCGACATCGTCGGTCGGCTCGCCACCGAGCTCGCGGCGGTGATGGAGCTCGCCGACGTGCGCGAGCGGTTCGCCCAGCAGAGTGCGGAGGCTCGCGTGCTCGGCCCCGCCGCGTTCGGCACCTTCCTCGGCCGCGAGCGCGAGAAATGGACCGACATCGTCAAGCGCTCCGGTGCGAAGGTGGATTGATCGTGGGGTCGGATCCCGAAACGGGACGCTGGGGTCGGACCCCGAAACGAAACGCGCAACGTTCCGTCCGGGCTCTGACCCCTGAAGTGCTCAGCGTGCTGTCGCAGGCGTCACACCTCTTGGAAGCGCTGGGTTCGGACCCCGAGACGGAACGCGCCGCGTTCCGTCTCGGGCACCGACCCTGACGTTTTCGCGTCGACCGATCGAAAAGCGCCCGGCCGCCCGACGCCTGTCGTGCCGGCGTCGATCGGCGAAAGGCAGGAGATTGCCTTGCGCCGAGCCGGCTAGTGGCTCGGCCTCCCCACCCCCGCCCCGGACCCGCCGACCAGGAAATCGCAGTCGACGCCCTCGTCGGCCTGCTGCACGGTGTCGCAGTAGAGCTTGACCCAGCCGCGATCGCTGTGCGGCTTCGGCGCCTTCCATTTCGCGCGCCGGCGCGCGAGCTCCTCGTCGGTCACGTGCAGCACGAGGCGCCGCTTCGCGACGTCGAGCTCGATCGTGTCGCCGGTGCGCACGAGCGCCAGCGGCCCGCCGACCGCAGCCTCGGGCGAGGTGTGCAGCACGACCGTACCGTACGCGGTGCCGGACATGCGCGCATCCGAGATGCGCACCATGTCGGTGACGCCTTTCTTCAGGAGCTTCGCGGGCAGCGCGAAGTTGCCGACCTCGGGGAACCCGGGATAGCCCTTCGGCCCGCAGTTCTGCAGCACCAGGATGTCGTCTTCCCGGACGTCGAGCTTGGGGTCGTCGATGCGCGCGTGCAGGTCGTCGATGTCCTTGAACACGACGGCGCGCGCCTTGTGCCGCATCAGCTTCGGCGTCGCGGCCGACGGCTTGAGGACGGCGCCCCTCGGCGCGAGGTTGCCGCGCAGCACGGCGATGCCGCCGAGCGGCTTGAACGGCCGCTCGAGCGGCGTGACGACGTCCTCGTTGTAGTTGACGGCGTCCTTGCTGTTCTCCCACAGCGTGCGGCCGTTCACGGTCAGCGCCTTCTTGTGCAGGAACCTGCCCAGCGCGCGGATCACGACCGGGAGCCCGCCCGCGTAGTAGAAGTCCTCCATCAGGTACTTGCCCGACGGCATCAGGTTGACGAGGCACGGGATCTCGCGGCCGAGCC
Source organism: Casimicrobiaceae bacterium (assembly GCA_035711225.1). GTDB lineage: Bacteria > Pseudomonadota > Gammaproteobacteria > Burkholderiales > Casimicrobiaceae > VBCG01. The sequence goes on along the minus strand of DASTCK010000223.1, from coordinate 3,754 downwards.
GGTCCCAGTCGTCGAGCGTGAGCTTCACGCCGAGGCGGCCCGCGATCGCGAGCAGGTGCACGACCGCGTTGGTCGAGCCGCCGATCGCGCCGTTGATCATGATCGCGTTCTCGAACGCCTCCTTCGTGAGGATCTTTGACATCCGCAGGTCCTCGCGCACCATCTCGACGATGCGGCGACCGACCATGCGGCACAGGACCTTGCGGCGCGAATCGACCGCCGGGATGGCGGCGTTCGTCGGCAGGCCCATCCCGAGCGCCTCGACCATCGACGCCATCGTCGACGCGGTGCCCATCGTCATGCAGTGGCCCGCCGAGCGCGACTGGCACGCCTCGGCCTCGATCATGTCGGCTTCCTTGAACTCGCCGGTCTTGAGCTTCGCGGTCAATTGCCACGTGAGCGTCCCGGAGCCGACGTCCTCGCCGCGGAACTTGCCGTTGAGCATCGGCCCGCCCGAGATGCCGATCGTCGGCAGGTCGACCGACGCCGCGCCCATCAGGAGCGCCGGCGTCGTCTTGTCGCACCCCATCATCAGCACGATGCCGTCGAACGGGTTCGCGCGGATCGATTCCTCGACGTCCATCGACACCTGGTTGCGGAACAGCATCGTCGTCGGCCGCATCACCGGCTCGCCGAGGCTCATCACCGGGAACTCGAGCGGGAAGCCCCCCGCCTCCAGCACGCCGGCCTTGACGTGCTCGGCCAGCTCGCGGAAATGCGCGTTGCACGGCGTCACTTCCGACCAGGTATTGCAGATGCCGATCACCGGCTTGCCGATGAACAGGTCGTGCGGGAACCCCTGGTTCTTCATCCACGAGCGGTGGACGAAGTCGTCGCGCTCGCCGCTGTCGAACCAGGCTTGCGAGCGTAGCTTGCGGTCGTTCTTCGCGGCTTTCTTGGCCATCGTCTTTCCAGGAATAGGGAGCTAGGACGCGATCCGGCGGCCGGTCGCGTGATCGAACAGGTGCGCGCTTCCGGCATGGACGCGCAGTCCCACGCGGTCGCCCGGGTTCACGTGCGGCCGCCCGTGCGTCACCAGCGTCAGCTGCGCCTCGCCGGCCTCGATCAGGAGCTCGGTCTCGGCGCCGGTGGGCTCGACCACGATGATCTCGCCGGGTACCGTGCCGGCCGCACCCGGATCGGCGAGCTCGAGGTGCTCGGGCCGCACGCCGAAATGCACCTTCTGGCCCTCGGCGCCCACGAGGCGTCCCATGGGCCAGCGCACGCCGCCCGCCGCCTCGACGTGCGCCGTGCCGTCGGACCGCCGCAGCGCGCCCTCGACCACGTTCATCGCCGGCGACCCGATGAACTGCGCGACGAACAGGTTGTCGGGGCGGTCGTAGAGCTCGAGCGGCGCGCCGATCTGCTCGACGATCCCGTCGTGCATGACGACGATGCGATCGGCCATCGTCATCGCCTCGATCTGGTCGTGCGTCACGTAGACGGTCGTGGTCTTCAGGCGCTGGTGCAGCGCCTTGATCTCGGCGCGCATCGCGACGCGCAGCTTGGCGTCGAGGTTCGAGAGCGGCTCGTCGAAAAGGAACACCTTCGGGTCGCGGACGATCGCGCGGCCCATCGCGACGCGCTGGCGCTGGCCGCCCGACAGCTCGCGCGGATAGCGCTCGAGGTAGGGCTCCAGGTTCAGGATGCGCGCCGCCTGCGCGATCCGCTTCCCGGTGAGGTCCGCGTCCGCCTTGCGCAGCCGCAGGCTGAAGCCCATGTTCTCGCGCACCGTCATGTGCGGGTAGAGCGCGTAGCTCTGGAACACCATCGCGATGTCGCGGTCCTTCGACTCCACGTCGTTGACGACGCGGTCGTCGATGGCGATGGTGCCGCCGGTGATCTCCTCGAGGCCGGCCAGCATCCGCAGCAGCGTCGACTTGCCGCAGCCCGACGGCCCCACCAGCACCATGAACTCGCCGTCGGCGATCTCGAACGAGATCCCGTGGATCACCTTCGTGCTGCCGAAGGATTTCTCGATGTTGCGGAAGGCGACGGAGGCCATGGTCAGGGGTCTGCGCGGGGGTGCGGGCGAATGCCTTGGGGCGTTCGGGTGGATGGTGCGCGGGTCTTCCAGTCAACTGCCAACCGACTTACGTCACGCCTTGACCGCGCCAGCGGTCAGGCCGGAGACCATGTACCGCTTGAACGCATAGTAGATCGCCGCCGGCGGCAGCGCGTAGATCAGGCCGGTCGTCATCAGGAGCTCCCACGGCGAGTCGTCGGCCGCCATGAACTGGCCCAGCGCCACGGCCAGCGTGACGTCGGTGTCGCGCGACAGCAGCAGGAACGCATAGAGGTATTCGTTCCACGCGAGCAGCAGCGCGTAGGTCCCGACGGCGACGAGCGAGGGCATCATCAGCGGCAGGTAGACGAGCCGGAACAGCTGCATCGGCGACGCGCCGTCGATGCGCGCGGCCTCGTCGAGCTCGAACGGAAGCTTGTCGGAGGCCTGCTTCAGCACCCAGATGGCGTACGGCGACGCGAGGGTGATCATCGCCAGGATCAGCGACCACTGGCTGTTCAGCAGACCGTAGCTGCCCATCGCCTTGTACATCGGCACGGCCAGGAACGCCGCGGGGATGAAGTAGGTGAACAGCGCGAGGTTCATCGTGAGCCGGCCGCCGCGCACCTTGAGCCGGCTGATGGCGAACGCCGCGAACGTCGCGATCACGAGCGTCGCGAGGCCCACGGTGACGGCGATGAACAGCGAATTGAAGAACTGCCGCCAGAAGTGGATCAGGAAGTAGTGATCCTCGCGGAACACCACGCTGAAGTTGTGCAGCGTCGGGTGGTCGGGCCACAGCTTGCCCGAGAACGCCTCGTCCTTGGTCGAGATCGCGAACAGCAGGAGGTGGTAGATCGGCAGGAGCGTCCACAGCGCGACCGGGATGCCGATCAGCAGCAGCTTGGCCTCGGTGCTGACCTTGCGCCAGGAGACGGCCATCGGCGTCAGCGCGACAGGCGCTTCATCATGAAGTACACGAGCGGCAGCACCAGCGGCATCGCGCACACGATCGTCGCCATCGACAGGTCGACCTGGTCGAGCCTCAGGTAGCGCACGCCGAGCGTCGCCAGCACGTGCGTGAGGTCGGCCGGGCCGCCGCCGGTCAGCAGGTAGATGCTGTTGAAGTCGCCGAGCGACCAGATCGTCGACAGGATCGCCGACGTGAGGTACAGGCCCTTGAGCGAGGGCCAGGTGACGAATCGGAACTTCTGCCAGCGCGACGCGCCGTCCACGCTCGACGCCTCGTACAGCTCGGCGGGAATCGCGAGGCGCCCGGCGAGCATGATCAGCGTCCAGAACGGCAGGCTCTTCCAGATGTGCACGAGCATCGCCATCGACAGCGCGAGCCAGCGGTCGTTGAGCCAGTTGGGCCCGTCCTCGGCGAACAGCCGGAAGATCGTCGCGTTGATGATCCCCCACTCGGGATTCAGCATGAACCGGACCGACAGGATCGTCGGGATCGACGGCACCGCCCAGGGCAGGATGAACAGGACCGACAGCCAGCGGATCCACGGCCGCGCGACCGCGAAAAAGCCGGAGAGCCACAGCGCGATCGCCATCTTGAGGTTGATCGCGACCGCGAGGAAGATCAGCGTGTTGACGACGCTCGACGCGAAGATCGGGTCGTCGAAAAGGTGCCCGTAGCTCGCCGGGTGGCGCGCGAGCCAGAAGCCGTAGCCGACCGGGTAGAGCACGAACACCAGGAAGATCGCGATGTACGGCGCGATCAGCACGCCGCCCCAGAAT
>DASTCK010000222.1:0-6914 GCA_035711225.1 Casimicrobiaceae bacterium | reverse complement strand
CCGGTTCCGAGGTGTCGCTGGCGATGGCGGCGCAGCGCTTGCTCGAGGCGCGCGGCATTCCGGTGCGCGTGGTGTCGCTGCCGTCCTCGACGGTGTTCGACCGCCAGGAGCGGAGCTACCGGGAGGCAGTGCTGGGGCGTGGCTTGCCGCGCATCGGCGTGGAGGCGGGCGTAACGCGCTGGTGGGGTCAGTACGGGTGCTGCACCTCGCTTGGCGTGGATCAGTTCGGTGAGTCCGCCCCGGCACCCGGCGTGTTCGAGCACTTCGGGTTGACGGCGGGAAAGCTGGCCGACCTGGTGCAGACGCAATGCGACGAAGAGCGTCGCCTGGTCGGCGCCAGCTCCTGATCCAGGCACGCCTTCGCTGCATGGCCCACGACCCGATCAGCTTCGACCTCGACGGCACGCTGGTCGACACCGCCTCGGAAATCGCCGAGGCCGTCAACCGGGCGCTCGCGGCGCACGGCATCGCACGCCGGGCGCCGGCAGAGATCACCCGGCTCATCGGCGCCGGGATGCGTGAGCTCATGCTCAAGCTGCTGGCGCGCATGGGAATGGAGCAACCGTCGCTGGCGGAGCGGGTGCAGCCGGATGCCATCCTGGCGAGTCTCGACGATCACTATGCCCGCATCATCGGGACGGCAGCCGTGCCCTACGACGGATGCCGCGAGGCCCTTTCGCAGCTTCAGGCCGCGGGCGTACGGCTGGCCTGCGTCACGAACAAGGAGTCGCGGCACGCGCGCAGGGTTCTCGAGGCTACCGCCCTCGACGAGTTCTTCGATCTGACGATCGGTGGCGACTCGCTCCCCGAAAGGAAGCCGCACGCAAGCGTGCTGCGGCACGTGGTGGCGTCGTTGGGCGGAAGCGCCGCCTGCACCGCGCACGTGGGCGATTCGGCCATCGACGTCGAAGCCGCCCGCCATGCGGGAGTGACCGCCTGGGCCGTGAGCTACGGATACGACGCCGGCGGCTCGATCGTCGACGCCCTGCCCGAGCGCACGTTCGGGAGCCTGTCGGAGCTGGCTGGGCACGTGCTGCTCGGCCGCGTCGTCCCGGGCCTCGACTCCATCGCAACGCGGCCAGGCCGTGCGCAGTTCATCGATCCGCCGTTCAAGGAGCAGTGACGATGGCGTTGAAGGCCCTTCTGTTCGACCTCGACGGCACGCTCGCCGACACCGAGGAGACGCATCGCCAGGCGTTCAACCACGCGTTCGTCCGATTCGGGTTGCGCTGGGAATGGACCAGGCCGCTGTACCGCGACCTCCTCGCCGTCTCGGGGGGGCACGAGCGCATCGCGCGGTACATCGAGCGGCTGCCTGTCTCGGAACGCGACAAGGCCAGGTTTCGAGCGCTGGTCCCGGCGATCCACGAGTCGAAGACGCGGCTTTACACGGAGTTGATCGGCGACGGCCGCTGCCCGCTGCGGCCGGGCGTCGCGCGCCTGCTCGACGAGGCGTACCGCGAGGGCATCCAGGTGGCGATCGCGTCGACGACCAGCTCGACCAATGTCGACGCGCTGCTCACGCGCCATCTCGGCGATGCCGGGCGCTATCGCTTCGCGGCCATCGCGTGCGCCGAACACGTCGAGCGCAGGAAGCCGGCCCCGGACATCTATCGACTCGCGCTTGGCATGCTCGGCCGGTCGGCCGACGAATGCGCGGCATTCGAGGACTCGCCGAACGGAGTGCATGCGGCGAAGCGAGCCGGCCTGTTCACCGTCGTGACGCCGTCGCTGTGGACCGTGGATGGGCCCTTCGAGGAAGCGGACCTGCTGCTGCCGCACCTGGGCGACGCCGATCACCCGCTGCCCGAGAGCGCCGCCGGTGCCGTCGGCGCGCCCTGGCTCGACGTCGCCTCGCTGCGAACGCTCCATGCGCGCGCGGCGAGCCGGGCGGTCGAGGGAACGCCCGCCTCGCCGGAAGATCGAGATGGCGTTCGGGCCGCCGGGGAGTCGCTGCCCAACCGGTCGTGAAACCGCCCGACGCCAGCTCGGGTCAGCGCACGACGACGACGGCGACGTGGGCGTCGTGCAGGACCTTGTAGGCGACCGACCCGAGCACCACCGCGCCCCACGGCCGCAGGCCGCGGGAGCCGAGGATGATCTCGTCGACGCCGAGCTTGCTCGCCTGATCGAGGATCGCCGTGGCGGGGTCGCCGGCGACCGCGTGCCTTTCGACATGCGTCGACGGGTCGAACTGGTGGGCGCCGTCGTCCAGCACCTTGACGCTATCGGCCTCGCGCAGGCTCGCGACGTCGTCGCCCGAGGACACCGGCCCGACCTCCCAGGCCATCACGTCCTTCTCGACGTGCAGCAGGTGGACGCTGCACGGCATGGCCTGGGCACGTCTTGCGGCGTAGCTCACCGCCCGCCTCGAATGCTCCGAACCGTCGACGGCCACGAGAACGTTGTACATACGCACCCCCCAGTGCGCAGCACGCGCGCTTTCCAAGCGCGCTCATTTTAGCATCCGTCTCGCGGGAAGGTCGTTGACGCAAGTCAACGTCGACGCTTCGTGTCGCGAGTGTCCGGCGGCGCTTCAGCCGTTCCAGCCAGCGCCGAAGACGGTCTTCCACAGCGCCTCGACATCGCTTCGCCGCGACACGTGGGCCTGTGGCTCCACGCGTGCCTCGGGGGCGCCGGTGAGGCGCACCGCGTGCTGCACGCGGCGGTACTCGCGATAGGCGTCGGCCACGCGCGAGGCGAGGTCCGCCGGGACGAGGCCGAGCTCGCCGGCGATGCGCAGGAGCGCGATGTTGCCGAGGTTGCCGGTGAGGCGCGGATGGTCGTGCGCGTGCGCGAGCACCAGGTACTGCACGGTGAACTCGATGTCGACCATGCCGCCCGGGTCGTGCTTGAGGTCGAAGAGCGACGTCGGGTTCGGGTGGCCGGCGAGCATGCGCCGGCGCATCTCGACGACGTCGTCGGCGAGCTTCGCGCGGTCGCGCGGCAGCCGCAGGATGGCGTCGCGCTCCGCCTCGAACGCCGCGCCGATCGCGGCGTCGCCGGCGCAGTGCCGGGCGCGCGTCAGCGCCTGGTGCTCCCAGGTCCACGCGTGCTCGCGCTGGTAGCGCTTGAATGCGGCGAGCGACGAGGCGATCAGCCCCTTGGAGCCGTCGGGCCGCAGCCGCAGGTCGGTCTCGTAGAGATGGCCCGCCGGCGTGTTGGTCGTGAGCCAGGTGTTGAGGCGCTGCGCGAACTTCGTGTAGCGCGCGAGCGTGGCGTCGGCGTCCTCGTCGTCCGCCGCGACGTCGTAGAGGAACACGAGGTCGAGGTCCGACGCGTAGCCCAGCTCCTTGCCGCCGAGCTTGCCGTACCCGACGATCGCGAAGCGCGGCGGCGGCGCGTCGGGGCCGGCGAGATGCGCCCAGCAGGCCGTGAGCGTCGCGTCGAGCACGACATCGGCGAGCGCCGACAGGTGGTCGGCGAGCCGCTCGACGGTGAGCGTGCCGGCGAGGTCCTGGGCGAGCAGCCGGAACGCCTGCGCGTGCTGGAAATGGCGCAGCGCGTCCATCTCGCGCTCCTGGTCGCCGCGGTGCTCGCGCAGCATGCGCGCGAGCTCGCTGCGCCATGCGGCGTGATCGGGCTCTTCCATCAGCACGCGCGCGTCGAGCAGCTCGTCGAGCAGGATCGGCTGGCGCGTCAGGTAGTCGGCCGCCCACGCCGACGCGCCCATCAGCGTCGCGAGCCGCGGGAGCAGCGGCGGATGCTCGATGATCAGCGCGAGGTACGCGCTGCGCCGCGCGACCGCCTCGAGCAGGTCGAGCAGGCGCATGAACGTTGCCTGGGCCCCCGCGCCCCCCGGGTGCGCGGCGGCCGCCGCAATCATGCGCGGCACCAGTGCGTCGAAGCGTTCCCGCGAAAGGGCCGGCAGCGCGGCGTAGCGCGGGTTGGCGCGCGCCCGCGCCAGCGTGGCGAGCAGCGTCGACGGAGCGTCGAATCCGGCCGCGGCGAGCCGCGCGGCCTGCTCGCCGTCCGGCTGCGGCGCTTCCCACAACGCGCTCCATCGCGCTTCCGCATCGCCGTGGGCACCGTCGTCGTCCGCGCCGAACACGTTGTCGAAATGCCGTCCGACGGCGCGCCGGTGGATCTCGAGCGCGGTGCAGAACGACCCGGCGTCCGGGAACGCCATCGCGCCGGCGAGCGCCGCGAGCTCGATCGCGTCCTCGGGCAGCGCCTGCGTCTGCTGGTCGTCGCGGTACTGCAGCCGGTGCTCGACGTCGCGCAGGAACGCGTAGGCGGCGTCGAGCGCGTGGGCCGCGCCCTCGGGAAGGTAGTCGCGCCCGGCGAGCGCCGCGAGCGCGGCGCGCGTGTTGCGCACGCGGAGGCCCGGCTCGCGCCCGCCGCGCACGATCTGCAGCGCCTGCACGATGAACTCGATCTCGCGGATGCCGCCGGGGCCGAGCTTCAGGTTGTCGCGCGCATCGCGCCGGGCCGCTTGCTCGCGGATCTGGCGGTGCACGTCGCGCAGGCCGGCGTAGGCGTCGTAGTCGAGGTACTTGCGGTAGACGAACGGCGCGACGATCGCCTCGAGCGCCTCGTCGGCCCCGCCGGTCAGCGCGCGCGCCTTGAGCCACGCGTAGCGCTCCCACGCCCGGCCCTGCGTCACCAGGTAGGTCTCGAGCGCCGAGAAGGGCAGCGTCACCGGCCCGCTCTCGCCGTAGGGCCGAAGCCGCAGGTCGACACGGAACACGAAGCCGTCCTCGGTCGCGTCCGACAACGCGACGCTGACGCGCCGGCCGAGCCGGTCGAAGAACTCGCGGTTCGCGATGCTGCGCGGCCCGGCCGTCTCGCCGTCCTCGGGGAACAGGTAGACGAGGTCGACGTCGGAGCTGACGTTGAGCTCGGCGCCGCCGAGCTTGCCCATGCCGACGACCACGAAGGGCTGCGGCTCGCCGCTGTCCTCGCCGATCGGCTCGCCGTGGATGGCCACGAGCTCGCGCCGGCCCACCGTCACCGCCGCGCGGATCGCGACCTCGGCGAGCGTCGTGACCGCGCCGCACACCTCGTCGAGGGAGGCGCGGCCGGTCAGGTCGCGGACCAGCGTATGCACCATCAGCCGGGCGCGCAGCTCGCGCAGCGCCGGGCCGAGCCGGGCGCCGGCCTCGGGGTTCGCGACGGCCTCGTCGACGGCGCGGCGTCCGGCGCCCCAGTCGAAGGGCGCCGCGAGCGTCGCCTCGAGCTCGTCCCGCCATGCCGGATGCGCCTCGACCACGCGCCGGGCGTAGTGACTGAACGCGAGCGCGCCGTCGGTGTCCATCGGACAGGGGATGCAGGCTTGCGGCGGGGAGGGCGGCCGGGCAAAACCGCTACACTGTCGCTCCGGGCCCGCCCATTATGCCTGTCGCGAACGAATCCGCTGCGACGGCCGCGCAGCGTTCGCGCGCCGCCCGCTTCGCCGGCCTCGCGGGCACGCTGCTCGCGAGCTTCGTCGTGGTCGCCTGCGCGACGATGCTCGCGGTTCGCTACGTCGTCCTGCCGCAGGTGACGACCTGGCGCCCCGAGATCGCCGAACGGCTGTCCCGCGAGATCGGCGCGCCCGTCGCGATCGATGCCATCTCGACCGGCTGGGACGGCTGGAATCCGCAGATCGTCGTCACCGGGCTCCGCATCCGCGACAAGGCGGGCGACGACGCGCGCACCGTGCTCGTGCTGCCCACCGTCGAAGCGACGATCTCGTGGTTCTCGCTCGCCGTGGCCGACCTGCGGCTCAAGGAGCTCGAGATCGAGCGGCCCGAGCTGACGGTCACGCGGCTGGCCAACGGCCGCATCCGCCTCGCGGGCTTCGAGATCGACCCCGGCGCCGAGGGCGCCGACACGCGCTTCGGCGACTGGCTCCTGCGCCAGCGCGAGATCGTCGTCCGCGACGCGCTCGTCATCTGGAACGACGAGCGGCGCGGCGCGCCCCAGCTCCTGCTCGACCGCGTGCAGTTCCGGCTCGAGCACCCGCTCGGTTCGCGCCGGCACCGCTTCGGCCTCACCGGCGAGCCGCCCTCCGAGCTCGCGGCGCCGCTCGACCTGCGCGGCGAGCTCGTCGGCGCCACCGCGCAGGACTGGAGCAAGCTCGAGGGCCGCCTGTACCTCCGCATGGACTACGCCGACCTCGCGGCGTGGGCCGAATGGCTGCCGCTGCCCGTCGAGGTCGACGACGGCCGCGGTGCGCTGCGCGTGTGGCTCGACTACCAGGGCGGCACGATGCGCGACCTGACCGCCGACGTCGAGCTGGCCGACGTGCGGACGCGCCTCGAGCGCGACCTCCCGTGGCTCGAGCTCGCGCGCGTCAGCGGCCGCCTGGTCTGGCACGGCGACGAGGCGACGCGCCGCGTCGAGACGACCGACCTCGCGCTCGTCGCGCGCGCCGGCGCGGTCGTCACGCCGATGGACTTCACGTTCGAGGCGGCGCTCGGCGAGGACGGCCGCTACCGCAGCGGCCGCGCCAGCGCCGACATCGTCGAGCTCGCGCCGCTCGCCGCGCTCGCCGCGAGCCTGCCGATGCCCGCGCGATGGCGGGAGGACCTGGCGCGCCACGCGCCGCGGGGAACGCTGCGCAACGCCCGCTACCGCTGGGAGGGTCCGACCGACGCGCCGCTGTCGTACGCCGGCGAGGCCGAGGCGCTCGACGTCGGCATCACCGCGTCGGAGACGATGCCCGGCGTCACCGGGCTGACGGCGAAGGTGCAGGCGGACGAGCGCGGCGGCAGCGCGAAGATCGGCAGCAAGGCGGTCACGCTCTCGCTGCCGCGCACGTTCGCCGCTCCGATCGCGTTCGATACCGTCACGGGCAACGTCCGCTGGCGCAGGGGCGACGAGTCGAGCGACGTCGAGATCGACGGCCTCGCGTTCGCGAATGCGGACGCCGCGGGCACCGCGAGCGGGACGTGGCGCCAGGCGAGGGCCGGGCCGGGCAGCGTGGACCT
>DASTCK010000221.1:0-10186 GCA_035711225.1 Casimicrobiaceae bacterium | reverse complement strand
GCGGTCGCTCCGCGCGCGGAGGGCCGCCGCCACGACCGCCACAGCGCGACGATCGAGACGACGGCGAGGATCGGATAGAACAGGACGAGGTCGACCCGGATGTTGCAGTCCCCGCTGCACAGCACGCGCATCATCACCAGCGACTCGTACGCGGCGTAGGCGACCCACACGGCCGACGCGACTGCCGCGCTGCGCGCGCGCCGCCACGCCCACAGCGCGGCGAACGCGCCCGCGACGGCGAACGCGATCCACGGGTAGGCGACCATCACGCCGAGCATGGCGCCGCTATCGCACGACGGCCGTCGCGCGCGGTCGCCTGCGCGCTACGAATCGGGCAGTGTCGCGTGTCGGTCGGGCGGGCCGCCACCGACGTTCTCGAAGCCCGGAAGGGACGCGCGGGGTGTCGACGCCGCCGCGCGCCGCAGTCGGAAGGTCGGACGCAGGCACTCCGTGAGTCATGGGAGTCGACCGGCCGAGGGGACGGCGCGACGACGCGCCGCTCGCCGCGATCATTCGAGCTTGCGGTCCTCGCGCTTGGCCGCCAGCATCGCCTCGGGCTCGAGCTCCTCGGCATAGCGGTTCTGGCGGATGAAGACGCCCCAGCCGGCGAGCAGCGCCGCGGCCGAGACCAGCAGCGCCGCCGCGTAGACGAGCGCGCTCATGTCCTCGTGGACCGCCTTGACCGTAGCCACCAGCCCTTCGATCGTGAGCGCGACGACGATGACGACGAGGAAACGCGACAGGAAGCGGCGCACCCGCGTGGGTGCGCTGATGTGCGAGTCGCGGATCACTTCCTCCTCGGCGATCGTCTGGGCGATCTGAAGCGCGACGACCGCGATGGCCAGCACGCCGACCGCCTCGATGACGCCGGCGGCGGACGAGCGATCCAGGCCGGCGGCGAACGCGTCCCAGCCCGTGCGCGCAGCGACGACGATCAGAAGCAGCGCGGCCGCGGCGAACAGCACCGCCATGATCGCGTGAATGACGGAGAACGACCGCAGGACGGTCCTGAACGGCGGATCCGGGCGGTCTTCCGGCTGCGCGCGAGCGGTCCTGGGCATGGGCGGCGGGGGCGCGAGGCGGGCGCACGGCCCACCGGCGAGCGAGTCTGCGCCCCCCGCCACCGTTGGTCAACGCTCCGGGGCGCCGGTGCGCGACATGCGGCGTTCGCAAGCGCCGCGAATTCGGCGAGAATCGCGACCGGAGCGAACGGCATTCGGGTCGCGTAAGCGCGTCGTCGATCAAACGGGGGACAGCATGAAGATCGTCCACATCGCGGCGCTGGCCGCGGCGCTGTGCGTGGCGCCGCCCGGGCACGGCCAGGAGCCGGATCACGCGATCCACGAGGAGCTGCGAGCGCTGCTGCGCGACGTGGTCGGCGCGATCGGCGCAGGCGAGTACGACCGCATCCTTCCCTACCTGACCGAGAACGTCGAGGTGACCAGCATCACCCAGGAGGTCATGTCGGGTCGCGCCGACGTGTCGAAGTACTTCGTCGAGTGGTTCGGGCCGACGGGCTACATGAAGCGCATGACGATGAAGCTCGAGGCGGACAAGCTCACCGACCTGGCGCCCGACAAGAGCTGGGGCCTGGTGCGAGGCAACGCGCTCGAGCACTACGAGGCGAAGGACGGCGACGTCTTCGACTTCGTGACGCGCTGGACGGCGGTGATGCTGCGCGGCGACGACGGACGCTGGCGCATCCGCGCGATCCATTTCGGCACCAACAACCTCGACAACCCGGTGCTCACGAAGGTCACGAAGACGCTGGAGCGCTACGCGGTCTACGCCGGGCTCGCGGGGCTCGCGATCGGGGTGCTCGCGGGATGGCTGATCGCGCGGCGTCGCCTGCGACGCACCTATCCGACGCTGTGAGCGCCGCGTCTTCCGCCCGATGACGCTCTACGCGCTGAAGCCGCGCTTCCAGGCGCTGCTGCGCCCGGCGGCGGGCGCGCTCGCGCGCGGGGGCGTCACGGCGAACCAGGTCACCGTCGTCGCCGCGGCGCTCTCGGTTGCCGTCGGCGCGACCGTGGCCTGGCGTCTCCCCGACACGCACGCGTTCCTGCTGATCCCCGCCTGGCTCGCGGTGCGAATGGCCCTGAACGCGCTCGACGGGATGCTCGCGCGCGAGCACGGCCAGCGCAGCCGCCTCGGCGCCTATCTCAACGAGCTCTGCGACGTCGTGTCGGACGTCGCGCTCGTCCTGCCGTTCGCGTGGCTCGCGCCGTTCTCCGCCGCATGGACGGTCGCGACGATCGTGCTCGCGATCCTGGCCGAGTACGCGGGCGCGATGGGCCCGCTGGCCGGCGCGTCGCGGCGGTACGACGGGCCGATGGGCAAGAGCGACCGCGCGCTGGTGTTCGGCGCGCTGGCGTTGTGGGCCGGCCTCGCGCCGCTGCCCGCGTGGCTCGCCTGGGCGATGCCGGCGGTCGCGACGCTCTGCGCCGTCACGCTCGTCAATCGCGTGCGCGGCGGGCTGGGCGAAGGAGGAGCGGCGCGATGAACGACATGGCGGCCGGCGCAAGGCTGCGCCCCGTCGACGAGCGGACCTTCGTGACGCACGACGGCGTCGAGCTGTTCTACCGGCACTGGCCGGCGGTGAGCGGCCCGGCACGCGGCGCCATCGCGTTGTTCCACCGCGGTCACGAGCACTCGGGACGGATGGCGCACCTCGTCGGCGAGCTCGCGCTGCCGGACGTCGCGTTCTTCGCGTGGGACGCGCGCGGGCACGGCCGCTCGCCGGGCGAGCGGGGCGACAGCCCGTCGTTCATGGACGTGGTGCGCGACGTGCAGGCCTTCGTCGACCACCTGTACGAAGCGCACCGCGTCGCGACCGGGGACCTCGCCGTCGTCGCGCAGAGCGTCGGCGCCGTCGCGGTGGCGACGTGGGTGCACGACTACGCCCCGCCGATCCGCGCGATGGTTCTGGCGTCGCCGGCGTTCGAGGTCAAGCTGTACGTGCCCTTCGCGCTTCCCGGGCTCAGGCTCGTGCGCGCGGTGCGCGGCAACTTCTTCGTTCAAAGCTACGTCAAGGCGCGCTTCCTCACGCGCGACGCCGAGCGCATCGCGAGCTACGAGACCGACCCGCTGCTCTCGAAGCAGATCTCGGTGAACGTGCTCCTGGGCCTTCAGGACGCCGCCGATCGCGTCGTCGCCGACGCCGCCGCGATCACGGTGCCGACGCAGCTCCTGGTCTCGGGCGCCGACTGGGTCGTGCGGCACGAGCCGCAGCACCGGTTCTTCGACCGGCTCGCCGCCCCGGTGAAGGAACGCCACGTGCTGCACGGCTTCCTGCACGACACGCTGGGCGAGCGCGACCGCCCGCGTGCGGTGGCGCTCGCCCGCGATTTCCTGGTGCGCGCGTTCGACGCACCGCCGCCGCCTCCCGATCTCGCGCATGCCGACCGGTACGGACATACGCGCGAGGAGGCCGACGCGCTGGCCGCCCCCCTGCCCGCGCACTCGCCGCGCGCGTGGCGCTGGGCCGCGACCCGTGCCGCGCTGCGGCTGGGCGGGAAGCTCGCCGACGGCGTGGGGATCGGGCAGACGACCGGTTTCGATTCGGGGAGCTCGCTCGACTACGTCTACCGCGACCGCGCCGGCGGGCGCACGCCGCTCGGGCGAGCGATCGACCGCCACTACCTCGACGCGATCGGCTGGCGCGGCATCCGCCGGCGCAAGCTCGACGTCGAGGCGCTGCTGCGCGACGCGGCGCGACAGCTGCGCGACGCCGGGCTCCCGGTGAACGTGCTCGACGTGGCGGCGGGCCACGGCCGCTACGTGCTCGACGCGTTCGGCGGCGACGTGCACGCGGATGCGATCGTGCTGCGGGACTACGACGCGGGCAACGTCGCGCAGGGCCGCGCGCTCATCGCGGCGCGCGGGCTCGGACGCTTCGCGCGCTTCGAGCAGGGCGACGCGCTCGACCGGGCCGGCGTGGCGACGACGCTGCCGCGCCCGACGCTCGGCGTGGTGTCCGGCCTCTACGAGCTCCTTCCGGACAACGCCCCGGTGCGCCAGTCGCTCGCAGGGCTCGCCGACGCGATCGCGCCCGGCGGCTTTCTCGTCTACACCGGCCAGCCGTGGCACCCGCAGCTCGAGCTGATCGCGCGCGCGCTCACGAGCCACCGGGGCAGCGCGTGGGTGATGCGGCGCCGCACGCAGGGCGAGCTCGACCAGCTCGTCGCCGCGGCCGGCTTCCGCAAGGTCGCGCAGCGCATCGGCGACTCGGGGATCTTCACCGTGTCGCTGGCGCAGCGCGCCGAGCCGTGAGCGACGCGGCCGCGATGGCGGCGCCCGAGCCGCGCCCGTGGCGGCGCGCGCTCGCGTGGCTCGCGTTCCTCGGGCCGTTCTTCTTCGTCTCGTACGGCTTCGCGACCTGGTTCACGGCGCAGCGCGCGAACGTGCCCTCGATCGTCTTCGACTGGGAGCGGGCGATCCCGTTCTGGCCGTGGACGATCGTGCCTTACTGGATCATCGACCTGCTCTACGGGATCTCGCTGCTGGTGTGCACGTCGCGGCGCGAGCTCGACACGCATGCGAAGCGCCTGCTCACGGCGCAGCTCGTGGCGATCGCGACGTTCATCGCCTTTCCGCTGAAGTTCTCGTTCACGCCGCCGGCGGCCGAGGGTGTCGCCGGCCTGCTGTTCGCCGCGCTCGCGCGATTCGACCAGCCCTACAACCAGCTTCCCTCGCTGCACATCGCGCTCGCCGCGGTGCTGTGGGCGCTCTACGCGCGCAAGCTCGACGGCCTCGCGCGCCGCGCGATGGAGGCCGGCTTCCTGCTCATCTGCACGTCGGTGCTGACGACCTGGCAGCACCACTTCATCGACATCCCGACCGGCTGGATGCTCGGGATGCTGTGCGTCTGGGCCTGGCCGCAGGCGGACGAGGGCGACGGTCGCTCGATCGCCTCGCACTGGAGCCTCACGCGCGACCCGGCGCGCCTGCGGCTCGCGCTGCGGTACGCGCTCGGCTCGGCTGCGGCGATCGCGCTCGCGCTGGCCGTCGGGGGATGGGCGCTGTGGCTGCTCTGGCCGGCCCTGTCGCTCGCGCTCGTGTCGCTCGCGTACCTCGCGCTCGGTCCGGCGGCTTTCCAGAAGCGCGACGACGGCCGGATGTCGGCGGCGGCGCGCTGGCTGTTCGCGCCCTATCTCGCCGGCGCCTGGATCAATTCGCGCGCCTGGACCGCCGGCGCCGGCCAGCCGCGCGAGGTCGCCGAAGGCGTCTTCCTCGGCCGCGTGCCGACCGCGCGCGAGCTCGCGCGCTCGCCGTTCGCGGCCATCGTCGGCCTGACTGCGGAATTCGCGCTTGGCCCGGGCGCGCGCGCCTGCGCGTCGGTGCCGACGCTCGACCTCGTTCCGCCGTCGCCCGACGACCTCGCGACCGCCGTGCGCGCGATCCAGCGCTTGCGCAGCCGCGGTCCGTTGCTCGTCTGCTGCGCGCTCGGCCGCTCGCGCAGCGCGTGCGCGGTCGCCGCCTGGATGATCGCGACGGGGCGCGCGCACGACGGGGCGGCAGCCGTGCAGGCGCTTCGCGACAGGCATGCCCCGGTGGTCCTGGGCGAAGCCCATCTGTCCGCGCTCGCGGGGGTCGCCGGCGCGGCGAGCGCCGCCGACTGATGTCGACGCTCGCCGACCGCGCGCTCGCGCGACTGCTCTGCGGCTTCGCGCGGGCGCTCACCGGCGCGCGCAGCATGTGGCTCGGCTGCGCCCCGGCGGCGACGCAGCGCATCTACTACGCGAACCACGGCAGCCACGGCGACTTCGTGCTGCTGTGGGCGAGCCTGCCCGCCGACCTGCGCGAGCGCACGCGACCGGTGGCCGGCGCGGACTACTGGGAGCGCGGCGCGCTGCGCCGCCACGTCGCGCGCCGCGTGCTGAACGCGGTGCTGATCGACCGCGACCGCACGACGCGCCAGATGGACCCGATCGACGTCATGGCGCAGGTGCTTGCGGGCGGCGATTCGCTGATCGTGTTTCCCGAGGGCACGCGCAACACGACCGACGCGCCGCTCCTGCCCTTCAAGAGCGGGCTCTACCACCTCGCGCAGCGCGCGCCGGACGTCGAGCTGGTCCCGGTGTGGATCGAGAACACGCGCCGCGTGATGCCCAAGGGCGCGTTCCTGCCGGTGCCGCTGCTCTGCACGCTCGTGTTCGGCGCGCCGCTGCACGTCCTTCCCGGCGAGGCCAAGGACGCCTTCCTCGAGCGGGCGCGCGCGGCGTTGCTCTCGCTGCAGCCGGCGGAGGCCTGACGTGGGCTCGCTCACGCCGCGTGAACAGACGATCGCGCTCTTCGCCGGCGTCGGCGCGATCCTCGTCGTCGCGTCGATCGTCGGGTGGGTCCTCAAGGCCGTCGTCGCGCACGGCCAGCCGCACGGCGTGATCGACAACCTGAACGCCCGCGTCAAGGCGTGGTGGGTGATGGTCGCGGTGATTGGCCTCGCGTTCTTGTTCGGGCGCGCGGGCGTCACGCTGCTGTTCCTCGCCGTGTCGTTCGCCGCGCTGCGCGAGTTCCTCTCGATCACCTACACGCGCGGCGGCGACCATCGGGCGCTCGCGGCGAGCTTCTTCGTCGTGCTGCCGGCGCAGTACGCGCTGGTCTACGCCGGCTGGTACGGCCTCTACTCGATCTTCATCCCGGTCTACGTGTTCCTGTTCCTGCCGATCGTGGTCGCGGCGGCCGGCGACACGACGCGCTTCCAGGAGCGCGCCGCCAAGATGCAATGGGGGCTGATGGTCTGCGTGTTCTGCATCTCGCACGTGCCGGCGCTCCTGACGCTCGAGATCCCCGGCTACGAGGGCCGTGGCCTGCTGCTCATCGCCTACCTCGTGCTGGTCGTGCAGTCGAGCGACGTGCTGCAGTACGTGTGGGGGAAGCTCGCCGGCCGGCGTCCCGTGGCGCCGCAGGTGTCGCCGTCGAAGACCTGGGAGGGGCTCGTCGGCGGCATCGCCTGCGCCACCGCGATCGGCGCCTCGCTCTACTGGATCACGCCGTTCACGCCGTGGCAGGCCGCGGCGATGGCGCTGGTGATCAACCTGATGGGATTCTTCGGGGGCCTCGTGATGTCGGCGATCAAGCGCGACCGCGGCGTCAAGGACTGGGGCACGCTGATCGAGGGCCACGGCGGCATGCTGGACCGCCTCGATTCGGTCGCGTTCGCGGCGCCCGTGTTCTTTCACCTCACGCGGTTCGGGTGGACGTGAGCGCTGGAGGCGGCGATGGCAGATCGGCGATAGGCGATAGGCGATAGGTAACGCAGGCTCGCGCCCATACGCCCGTTCGCCTGTCGCCCATCGCCCATCGCCGCCGTTGGCTTCTCTGAGGCCGACCCCGACTCGCGGCGCACGAGCTTGATCGCCTCGATCTTGTTCCCGCGGGCGAGCGCGATCGCGGCGCTCGGTCGCGCGACGCAACGTCGCCCTCAGCGCCGCTCGAGGGCGAGGCGCACCGACAGCCCCACGAGGATCGCGCCGCTCGTGCGGAAGATCCAGCGCAGCGCTCCGGGGCGCGCGCGAAGCCACGCGGACAATGCGCCGGCGCCGAGCCCGATCGGCGCCTTGACGACGAACGTGAGCGCGGCGAACGCGAGGCCGAGCGCCAGGATCGACAGCGTCGGGTGCGACGCGCCCGGCGCCACGAACTGCGGCAGGAACGCGAAGTAGAAGATCGCGATCTTGGGGTTCGAGAGGTTGGAGAGCGCGCCGTCGGCGAAGAGCTGCGACGCCGACCGCCGCGCGCCGCCCGATGCCTCGATCGCGTCGTGCCTCGAGACCAGCATCGCGAGGCCGAGGTAGAGCAGGTACGCGGCGCCCGCGAACTTGAGCAGCGTGAACAGCCATTCCGACGCGGCGATCAGGGCGCCGAGGCCGAGCGTCGCGAGGAGCGTGTGACCGACGAGCCCGACGCTGACACCGGCGGCGGTGGCGACGCCCGCTGCCGGTCCTTGCGCGATCGACCGCGACATCACGAGCAGCATGTCCTGGCCCGGCGTGGCGATCAGCGCGAGCGAGGCGACGGTGAAGAGAAGCCAGGAAGCGTCGACCATGGCCGGGACGGCGGGAGCGGGGAGTCGCGGGCTGCGCGTCGAGCGCCGGTGCGGACTCACCGCACCGCGGCGCGTGCGGACTGGCTGCGCCGCCACGCGGCGGGGGGCGCGCCGAACTCGCGGCGGAACGCGCGGCTGAACGCGGTGTCGGTCTGGTAGCCGACGTCCTCCGCCACGCGCGCGAGCGGTACGTTGCTGCGGCACAGGAGATTCGCGGCGAGCATCATGCGCCACTGCGTCAGGTACTGCATCGGCGAGCTGCCGACCAGCTGGGCGAAGCGCTCGGCGAGCACCGAGCGCGACGTGCCGGCCGCGCGCGCCAGCTCCTCGAGCGTCCACGCGCGGGCGGGCTCCTTGTGCAGCGCGTTGAGCGCCGCGCCGACGATGCGATCGCCGAGCCCGGCGAGCCAGCCGACGCGATCGGCCCGCTGCTCGTTCATGTACAGGCGCAGCACCTCGATGAACAGCACCTCGGAGAGCTTCGCGAGCACGCCGGCGCCGCCGGGACGCGGCGAGCGCGCCTCGGCGAGCGCGTAGCGCACCGACGCCTCGAGCCAGGCGCCCGCATTCGAGCCTCGGACGTTCACGCGCACGACCGGCGGGAGCCCCGCGAGCAGCAGGCGCGCGAGGCGCGCGTCGCAGGCCATGTAGCCACAGACGAGCCGCGTCGTCGCACCGCCGCCGCCGTAGGCGAGCTGGCGCGGACGGCGCGACAGCACGTCGGCGAGGCGGCCGCCCGGCGCCGGCGCGACGCCGGGCTCCGACGCCATCCGGTGCGCGTCGCCCTGCGGGAAGAGCACGGCGTCGCCGGCGATGAGGTGCATCGGCGGGCCCTCGCCGAGCTCGACGTGGCACTCGCCCTCGGTGATCAGATGGAAGATCACGACGTTCTCGGCGCCGGGCTCGAGGAGCGGGGCGGCGGTCGCCGCGCTCGGCGACTGGTAGCACCACGGCGCGGTGAAGCGGCCGTTGATGAAGATCGCGCCGGTGAGGCGGACCACGCGCAGCGTCTCGGAGAGCGCGTCCATCATCGCTCCTGCACGTCCACGCTGAGCGGGATCGGCGTGCCGCCGTGGACGGCGGTCGGGATCGGCGAGCACGCCCGCGCATTCTCGACCAGCTCGCGCAGCCGCGACGCCGTCACGCCCGGCGCGGCGATGCGCACGTTCATGCGGAGATCGCACGGACCGGACCCGACGATCGCGCCGTCCTCGTCGGCCATCCCCAGCATGCCGCGCGCGTCCGAGCGGCTCTCGACCGTGACCTCGAGCGATCCGATGTCGATGCCGTCGAGCGCCGCGCGCATCGCGATGCTCGTCGCCGTGCACGATGCGATGCCTGCACGGAATAGCCAGCCCGGAGGCACGCGGTCGCCGCTGCCTCCGAGCTCGACGGGCATGTCGGTCTCCATCCGCGCGCCGCTGGCGTGGCTCGCCACGACGCGAGTGCCGCCCTCCCAGCGAGCCGTGGCGGGCGCGTCGTCGTGCATGCCGAGCGAGGGTTTCCGCGCGAGCACGCTGCGCACGCGCTCGAGCGCCACGGCGATGTCCTTCATGCCCATGGGAATCCCGGGGAACGACCGATGCGGGGATTGTGACGTGCCCGGGCCGCGCGGCCAAGCGCACCGCCACCGGCGCCGGGGGAAACGGACGTCCGGCCAGCTTTCCCGGACGCCCTGCAAATGCGCTCGCATGCCGCGTGCGGGCCCGGACGATCGAGCATTCGTGAGCGACGCGCGGGCAGGACGCCGCCTCGCACCGTGGGCGACAGTTCGTTCCGGCCCGGAATCGCCGGGCGGCGGAGTCAGGCCCGCCACGACGTTCGAGCAGAGTGGGAACCTGCCCAGCAATCGAGCAGGGCCCGAGCCCGATCGCCGACCAACAACCATCAACCACCAACCACCGACGACCGCCCCTTTTTCCTTCGGGTCACAGGAGAAAAACCGCCATGAACGCCCCCGTCGACATCGCCGCCCTCAAGAGCCGCCAGCAAGCCGCGTGGAGCAGCGGCGACTATGCCGTGATCGGCACCACGCTGCAGATCGTCGGCGAATCGCTCGCCGAGGCCTGCGACCTCCGCTTCGACGAGAAGGTCCTCGACGTCGCCGCCGGCAACGGCAACGCGACACTCGCCGCGGCG
>DASTCK010000220.1:0-13401 GCA_035711225.1 Casimicrobiaceae bacterium | reverse complement strand
CGCTTCCCCGGCTACTCCCCACTCCCCACTCCCTACTCCCTACTCCCCACTCCCGCCTTTCACAGATTCAGCGTCCTCTTCGCCACCGCCAGCGCCGCCTCCTTCGTCGCCTCCGACAGCGTCGGGTGCGCGTGGCAGATGCGCGCGATGTCCTCGGACGAGGCGCCGAACTCCATCGCCATCACGCCTTCGGCGATCAGCTCGGAAACCATCGGGCCGATCGCGTGCATGCCGAGCACGCGGTCGGTCGCGGCATCCGCGAGGATCTTGACGAAGCCGGTCGCCTCGCCGAGGGCGCGCGCGCGCCCGTTGGCGCTGAACGGGAAGCTGCCCGAGCGGTAGGCGACGCCCTGCGCCTTCAGCTGCTGCTCGGTGCGCCCGACCCACGCGATCTCCGGGGACGTGTAGATCACCCACGGGATCGTGTCGAAGTCGACGTGCGGCTTCTGGCCCGCGATGCGCTCGGCGACGGCGACGCCCTCGTCCTCCGCCTTGTGCGCGAGCATCGGCCCGCGCACCACGTCGCCGATCGCCCACACGTTGGGCAGGCTCGCGCGGCACTCGCCGTCGACGACGACGAAGCCCCGCTCGTCGAGCGCGAGCCCGACGGCGTCGGCGCCAAGGCCCTTCGTGTGCGGAACGCGGCCGATCGAGACGATCAGGCGGTCGACGACGCTCGTCCGGGCCGCCCCCTTGGCGTCGGTCCACGCGACGGTCACGTCGCCCTTGCCGGCCGTCACGCCGGTGATCGTCGCGCCGGTGTGGATCGCGAGCCCCTGCTTCGCGAACGCCCGCTGCGCCTCCTTCGCGACCGCTTCGTCCGCGGCGCCGAGGAACGCCGGCAGCGCCTCGAGCACGGTCACCTCGGCGCCGAGCCGGCGCCAGACGCTGCCCATCTCGAGGCCGATCACGCCGGCGCCGACGACGCCCAGGCGCTTCGGCACCTCGGGAATCGCGAGCGCGCCCGCGTTGTCGAGGATGCGCTCGTTGTCGAAAGGCGCCCCGGGGAGCGGCCGCGGCGAGCTTCCGGTCGCGACGATCACGTGCGTCGCCGCGAGCTCCGCCGGCGTCGCGCCGTCGACCTTGATGCGCCAGCGGTCGCCGTCCTTGCCCGCGAAGCTGCCGCGACCGTGGTGGAACGCGATCTTGTGCTTGCGGAACAGGAAGGCGATGCCGTCGTTGTTCTGCGCGACGACCTTGTCCTTGCGCGCGAGCATGCGGCCGACGTCGATCGACAGCCCCCCGACGTCGATGCCGTGCTGCGCGAAGCCGTGGCCGGCGTGCTCGAAGTTCTCCGACGACTGCAGGAGCGCCTTCGACGGGATGCAACCGACGTTGGTGCAGGTGCCGCCGAGCGCCGGCTTGCCGCCGTCGCGCGTCCAGTCGTCGATGCAGGCGGTCGCGAAGCCGAGCTGCGCCGCGCGGATCGCCGCGATGTAGCCGCCGGGGCCGCCGCCGATGACGACGATGTCGTAGGTGTCAGGCATGGGGGGCGATGGGCGATGGGCGATGGGCGATGGGCGATGGGCGATGGGCGATGGGCGATAGGAAAGGCGGCGAGCGGTCGCACGGCGACGGCAGTGCGCGGGAAGGGAGCCCGCCGACGCGTCGAGGCGAAGCGCGCAGTCCCTATCGCCTATCGCCCATCTCCCATCGCCTGATTTCAGAGGTCGAGCAGCATGCGCGCCGGATCCTCCAGCGCCTCCTTGATCGCGACCAGCGACAGCACCGCCTCGCGGCCGTCGATGATCCGGTGGTCGTAGCTCTGCGCGAGGTAGTTGATCGGCCGCACGACGACCTGCCCGTTCTCGACCACCGCGCGGTCCTTCGTCGCGTGCACGCCGAGGATCGCCGATTGCGGCGGGTTGATGATCGGCGTGGACAGCATCGACCCGAACACGCCGCCGTTGCTGATCGTGTAGGTGCCGCCGGTCAGCTCGTCGACGGTGAGCTTGCCTTCCTGCGCGCGCTTGCCGTAGTCGGCGATCTGCTGCTCGATCTCGGCGATCGAGAGCTGGTCCGCGTCGCGGATGATCGGCACGACGAGGCCGCGCGGGCTGCCGACGGCGATGCCGATGTCGTAGTAGCCGTGGTAGACGATGTCGTTGCCGTCGATCGACGCGTTGACCAGCGGGTACTTCTTCAGCGCGTGCACCGCGGCCTTCACGAAGAAGCCCATGAAGCCGAGCTTCACGCCGTGCTCCTTCTCGAAGCGGTCCTTGTAGCGCGCCCGCAGCTCGATCACCGGCGCCATGTTCACTTCGTTGAACGTGGTCAGGATCGCCGCGGTCGCCTGCGAGGCGACCAGGCGCTCGGCGACGCGCTGGCGCAGGCGCGACATCGGGACGCGCTGCTCCGGCCTCGAGCCTCGCGCGGCGGCGCCGGCAACCACCGGCGACGGCATCGGCGCCGGCGCGGGCCTCGCGGCCGGGACCGCGGGGATCGCCGGCGGCGCGGCGGGCCTCGGCTGCGCCGTCGCGGCGAGCACGTCGCCCTTGGTGACGCGTCCTCCGCGCCCGCTGCCTTCCACGTCGCCGGCCGCGATGCCCTGCTCGGCCATCAGCTTGCGGGCCGCCGGCAGAGCGCCGGGCGCCGTCGCGGGAGTGCCCTGGGCCGCCGCGGGCCTGGCCGGAGCGGCCGCCGCTGCCGCGGGCTTCGGCTGCGAGGCCGTCACCGGTGCCGCGGCCGCCGCGCCCTTCGCCTCGGTGTCGATCACCGCGATGATGTCGTTCGACGTGACCGTCGCGCCGTCGGGCTTCAGCACCTCGACGAGGACGCCGTCGCCGGGCGCGGGCAGCTCGAGCACGACCTTGTCGGTCTCGATGTCGATCAGGTTCTCGTCGCGCTTGACCGCCTCGCCGGCCTTCTTGTGCCAGCTCACGAGCGTCGCCTCGGCGACGGACTCCGGGAGCTGCGGTACCTTGACTTCGATCTTCATGGTGGGGAAGGGTCCGCCCTCAGTGCGCGACGACCATCTCGCCGGAGGCGAGCTTGGCGGCGAACGCGTCCTCGATCAGCTGCTTCTGCTCGGCGTTGTGCTTGGCGGCGTAGCCGACCGCGGGCGACGCCGAGATCGACCGGCCCGCGTAGGCGAGCACCTGCGAGTCGAGGATGTCGGCCCGGAGGTACGCGCGGAGCCGGTACCAGGCGCCCTGGTTCTGCGGCTCCTCCTGGCACCACACGACCTCCTTCGCCTTCGCGTACCGCGCGATCTCCGCCTTGAAGTCGGCGTGCGGGAACGGGTACTGCTGCTCGACGCGCAGGATCGCGATGTCGTCGATCTTCTTCTCGCGGCGGAACGCGGCGAGGTCGTAGTAGACCTTGCCCGAGCACACGACGACCCGCCGCACCTTCTTCGCGTCGATCGGCTCGACCTCGCCGATGACGGTATGGAAGTGGCCGCCGGCGAGGTCGTCCATCGACGAGACCGCCTCCTTGTGCCGCAGCAGGCTCTTCGGGCTCATGACGACGAGCGGCTTGCGGTAGGGGCGGATCATCTGCCGGCGCAGCATGTGGAACACCTGGGCGGGCGTGGTCGGGACGACCACCTGCATGTTGTGCTGAGCGCAGAGCTGCAGGAAGCGCTCGGGCCGCGCCGACGAGTGCTCGGGCCCCTGCCCCTCGTAGCCGTGCGGCAGCAGCAGCACGAGCCCGCAAATGCGGCCCCACTTGACCTCGCCCGCGCTGATGAACTGGTCGATCACCACCTGGGCGCCGTTCGCGAAGTCGCCGAACTGCGCTTCCCAGATCACGAGCCGCGTGGGATCGGAGGTCGCGTAGCCGTACTCGAACGCCATCGTCGCGTTCTCGGTCAGCACCGAGTCGATCACCTCGATCGACGGCTGCCCCGGCTTGACGTGCTCGAGCGGCATGTAGCTGCCGCTGTCCCATTTCTCGCGGTTCTGGTCGTGCAGCACCGCGTGGCGGTGCGAGAAGGTGCCGCGTGCGACGTCCTCGCCGGACAGCCGCACGCCGAAGCCCTGGTCGAGCAGCGACGCGTAGGCGAGCGTCTCGCCCATGCCCCAGTCGAGCGGCAGCCGGCCTTCGCCCATCGCCTTGCGGTCGGCGATCACGCGCTCGACGCGCGAATGCAGCTTGAAGTGATCGGGCACCGTCGTCATCGTCGCCGCGATCTCCTCGAGGCGCTTCTTCGGCACGCGCGTGTCGCAGGGATCGGTCCAGTGCCGGCCCTTGTACGGCGCCCAGTCGACGGTGAACGGCGGCTTGTAGTTCGACAGCACCGTCTTGTTCGTGTGCTGCCCGCGGTCCATCGCGGCGCGGTACGCCGCCACCTGCGCGTCGGCGTCGCCCGGCGCGATCACGCCGGCCTGCTCGAGGCGGTCGGCGTACAGCCTGCGCGTGCCCGGGTGCGCCTGGATCTTCTTGTACATCAGCGGCTGCGTCACCATCGGCTCGTCGGCCTCGTTGTGGCCGTAGCGGCGGAAGCACACGAGGTCGATGAACACGTCCTTGTGGAACTTCTGCCGGTACTCGAGCGCGATGTCGATCGCGAGCAGGCAGGTCTCCGGGTCGTCCCCGTTCACGTGGAGCACCGGCGCGTCGACCATCTTCGCGACGTCGGTGCAATAGAGCGTGCCGCGCGTGTCGCGCGGATCGGAGGTCGTGAACCCGATCTGGTTGTTGACGACGATGTGCACGGTCCCGCCGGTGTAGAACCCGCGGGTCTGCGCCATGTTGAGGCACTCCTGGTTGACGCCCTGGCCGGCGATCGCCGCGTCGCCGTGGATCACGACCGGCAGCACCTGGTCGCCCATGCGGTCGCCGCGGCGGTGCTGGCGCGCGCGCACGCTGCCTTCGACCACCGGGTTGACGATCTCGAGATGCGACGGGTTGAACGCGAGCGTGACGTGCGCCGGGCCGCCCGGCGTCGCGATGTCGGACGAGAACCCCTGGTGGTACTTGACGTCGCCGGCCGGCAGCTCCTGCGCGGCCTTCCCCTCGAACTCGGAGAACAGGTCGGCGGGCATCTTGCCCAGCGTGTTGACCAGCACGTTGAGGCGGCCGCGATGGGCCATTCCCATCACGATCTCCTGGATCCCCGCGGCGCCGGCACGCTGGATCAGGTGGTCGAGCATCGGGATCATCGTGTCGCCACCCTCGCCCGAGAAGCGCTTCTGCCCGACGTACTTGGTGTGCAGGTAGCGCTCGAGCGTCTCGGCGGCGGTGAGCCGCTCGAGGATGTGTCGCCGCTCGCCGGGGGTGAACGACGGCCGCGCCCGCGTCGGCTCGACGCGCTCCTGCAGGAAGCGTCGCGTCGCCGTGTCCGAGATGTACATGTACTCGAGGCCGAGCGTGCGCGTGTAGGTCTCGGTCAGCGCGGCGTGGATGTCGCGCAGCCGCATGCGCGCGGGCCCGGCCCTGAACGAGCCGACGTCGAACTCGGTGTCGAGGTCGGCGTCGGTGAAGCCGTAGGTGCGGAAGTCGAGGTCGGCGAGGTACGGCGGCTCGTGACGGCGCAGCGGGTCGAGCTCGGCGTGGAAGAATCCGAGCGTGCGGTACTTGCTGATGAGCCGCAGCACCAGCACCTGCTTCGCCATCGTGGTCGCGTCGACCATCGCGCCGCGCACGCGGCCGCTGCGCCCCAGCTCGACGAAGGACTGCACGACCGGGGCGTGCGGGACGTCCGGCGAGTCGCCGCGCAGCTCGGCGAAATAGCCCGCCCACTCGGCGGGCACCGACTCGGGATGCGCGAGCCAGGTCTCGTAGAGCTCCTCGATGAACGGCGCGTTCGCGCCGAACAGGCTCGAGCTGCCTTCCCATTCCTTCATCACACCCATGGCTTACCTCCGGGTGTCAGGCACGTGCCTGACACCGAGCTTTTGCGGTGTCAGGCACGTGCCTGACACCGGGGGTCTATCGCTCCTCGATCGGCGGGACGGTGCGACGCGTCGCGCCCTTGTAGAGCTGGCGCGGGCGTCCGATCTTGTACTCGGGATCGGCGATCATCTCGTTCAGCTGCGCGATCCAGCCGACGGTGCGCGCCAGCGCGAAGATCGCCGTGAAAAGCGCCGTCGGGATGCCGATCGCCTTCTGCACGATGCCCGAGTAGAAGTCGACGTTCGGATAGAGCTTGCGCTGCACGAAGTAGTCGTCCTCGAGCGCGATCTTCTCGAGCGCCATCGCGAGCTTGAACAGCGGGTCGTCGTGCAGCCCGAGCGCCTCGAGCACCTCGTAGCAGGTCTCGCGCATGAGCTTCGCGCGCGGGTCGTAGTTCTTGTAGACGCGGTGGCCGAAGCCCATCAGCTTGACGTTGGAGTTCTTGTCCTTCGCCTTGGCGATGAAGTCGCCGATCCTCGCCACGCCGCCCTGCGCCTGGATCTCGAACAGCATGTTGAGCGCCGCCTCGTTGGCCCCGCCGTGCGCGGGCCCCCACAGGCACGCAACGCCCGCGGCGATAGCCGCGAACGGGTTGGTGCCCGACGAGGCGCACATGCGCACCGTCGACGTCGACGCGTTCTGCTCGTGGTCGGCGTGCAGGATGAAGATCCGGTCGAGCGCGCGCACCAGCACCGGGTTGACCGTGTAGTCCTCGCACGGCGTCGCGAACATCATGCGCATGAAGTTCGCCGCGTAGCTCAACTCGTTGCGCGGGTAGATGTAGGGTTGGCCCATCGAGTACTTGTAGGCCATCGCGACCAGCGTCGGCAGCTTCGCGATGAGCCTTATCGCCGAGATGTCGCGCTGCCTCGGGTCGTGCAGGTTCATCGAGTCCGGGTAGAACGCCGACAGCGCGCCGACCATGCCGGTCAGGACCGCCATCGGGTGCGCGTCCCGTCGGAAGCCGCGCATGAAGAACTGCATCTGCTCGTTGACCATCGTGTGATGGGTCACGCGATCGTCGAAGTCCTTCTCCTGCGACGCGTTCGGCAGCTCGCCGTAGAGCAGCAGGTAGCAGACGTCGAGGAAGTCGCACTTGACCGCCAGCTCCTCGATCGGGTAACCGCGGTAGAGGAGCTCGCCCTTGTCGCCGTCGATGTAGGTGATCGTCGACTGGCACGAGGCCGTCGACAGGAAGCCGGGGTCGTAGGTGAACCTGCCGGTCTTGCCGTAGAGCGTCCGGATGTCGATGACTTCCGGCCCCACGGAGCCGGAGATCACCGGGAACGTCACCGGGGGTGAGCCGTCGGAGAAGCTGAGCGTAGCGGTGCGGTCGGTCATGGGAGGCTCCGGGGCCAGGGCGTCGTGCGTCGGGTCGGTCGTGTCGTGCTTCGGAATCGAGGAGCGCAGCGCTAACAGGCGCGCAGCGCCCGCACCATCGGTGCGAGCGTCGCGTCACCCGTCTCGGTGCGCCCGGCGATCAGGTCCCACAGGTCGTTGTCGGTCAGGTCGAGCAGCCGGTCGAGCATCGCCACCTCGTCGTCGGTCAGGCGCTCGCCGCGCGAGGCGAGGAAGCGCTCGAGCACGAGGTCGTTCTCGAGCAGTCCGCGGCGGCAGCGCCAGCGTAGGCGCGCGAGGCGTCGGTCGTCCATCGGTCGGGATCGGCGGCGCCGGGGCCCTTGCGGCCGGCTACACGGCCCGCTTTAGCATGACCTCCTTGATCCGGCCGATCGCCAGCGTCGGGTTGAGCCCCTTCGGGCACACATCGACGCAGTTCATGATCGAATGGCAGCGGAACAGCCGGTACGGATCCTCGAGGTCGTCGAGCCGCGCGTTGGTCGCCAGGTCGCGCGAGTCGGCGATGAAGCGGTAGGCCTGCAGCAACCCGGCCGGCCCGACGAACTTGTCCGGGTTCCACCAGAACGACGGGCACGCCGTCGAGCAGCACGCGCACAGGATGCACTCGTACAACCCGTCGAGCTCCTCGCGCTCGGCCGGCGACTGCAGCCGCTCGCGCTCGGGCGGCGGCGTGTCGTTGACCAGGTAGGGCTTGATCGAGTGGTACTGCTTGAAGAACTGGCTCATGTCCACGATCAGGTCGCGGATCACCGGGAGCCCGGGCAGGGGCTTCAGCACCACCGGCTCGGACAGCGTCTTCAGGTTGGTGACGCAGGCGAGGCCGTTGCGGCCGTTGATGTTCATCGCATCCGACCCGCAAACGCCCTCGCGGCAGCTGCGCCGGAACGAGAGCGTGTCGTCGACCGCCTTGAGGCGCACGAGCGCGTCGAGCAGCATCCGGTCGTGCGGGTCGAGCGCGACGTCGTAGTCCTGCAGCCGCGGCTTCGCGTCCTTCTCGGGGTCGTAGCGGTAGATCCTGAATTTCATCGGGGTCAGTAGGTGCGCGCCTTGGGCGGGAACGCGTCGACGGTCAGCGGCTTCAGGTTCACCGGCTTGTAGTCGAGGCGGTTGCCCTCGGAATACCACAGCGTGTGCTTGAGCCACTGCGCGTCGTCGCGCGCGGGGTGGTCGCTGCGCGCCTGGGCGCCGCGGCTCTCGCGCCGCGCCCGGGCCGACACGATCGTCGCCTTGGCCGTCTCCATCAGGTTGTCGAGCTCGAGCGCCTCGACGCGCGCCGTGTTGAACGTGCGGCTGTGGTCGGCGATCGCGACGCGCTTCGCGCGCTCGTCGAGCTCCATCACCTGGCGGACACCCTCGGACAGCAGCGTGTCGTTGCGGAACACGCCGCAGTGCGACTGCATCGTCTTGCGAAGCGCCGCGGCGGTGTCGCTCACCGATTCGCCCGACGTCGCGCCGTCGAGCCGCGCGAGCCGCGCGAGCGCGCGGTCGGCCGCGTCGCGCGGCAGCGTCCTGTGCGCCTGCGCCTTCAGGTTCTGCGCGACGATGAAATCGCCGGCCGCCCGCCCGAACACCACCAGGTCCAGCAGCGAGTTGGTGCCGAGGCGGTTGGCGCCGTGCACCGACACGCACGCGCATTCGCCCACCGCGTAGAAGCCGCCCACGACCGCGCCGGGATCGCCGCCCTGCGGCGCGACCACCTGGCCGTGCACGTTGGTCGGGATGCCGCCCATCTGGTAGTGGATCGTCGGGACGACCGGGATCGGCTCGCGGATCGGATCGACGTTCGCGAACTTGATCGCGATCTCGCGGATCGACGGCAGCCGCTTGGTGATGACGTCGGGCCCGAGGTGGTCGAGCTTCAGGAGCACGTGGTCCTTGTGCGGCCCGCACCCGCGCCCTTCCTTGATCTCCTGGTCCATCGACCGCGACACGACGTCGCGCGACGCGAGGTCCTTGAGGTTCGGCGCGTAGCGCTCCATGAAGCGCTCGCCGTTGCAGTTGAGCAGGATGCCGCCCTCGCCGCGCACGCCCTCGGTGATCAGGACGCCGGCACCCGCCACGCCGGTCGGGTGGAACTGCCAGAACTCCATGTCCTCGAGCGGGATGCCGGCGCGAGCGGCCATGCCGAGCCCGTCGCCGGTGTTGATGAACGCGTTGGTCGACGCGGCGAAGATGCGCCCGGCCCCGCCGGTGGCGAACACCGTCGCCTTCGCCTGCAGGATCGAGACCTCGCCGGTCTCCATCTCGAGCGCGACCACGCCCAGCACGTCGCCGTCGGCGTCGCGGATCAGGTCGAGCGCCATCCACTCGACGAAGAACTGCGTGCGCGCGCGCAGGTTGCGCTGGTAGAGCGTGTGCAGGAGCGCATGCCCGGTGCGATCCGCCGCCGCGCAGGCGCGCTGCACCGCCTTCTCGCCGAAGTTCGCCGAATGCCCGCCGAACGGCCGCTGGTAGATCGTGCCGTCGGGGTTGCGGTCGAACGGCATCCCGTAGTGCTCGAGCTCGTAGACGACCTTCGGCGCCATCTTGCACATGTACTCGATCGCATCCTGGTCGCCGAGCCAGTCGGAGCCCTTGATCGTGTCGTACATGTGCCACAGCCAGTTGTCCTCGCTCATGTTGCCGAGCGAGGCGCCGATGCCGCCCTGCGCCGCCACGGTGTGCGACCGCGTCGGGAACACCTTCGACAGCACCGCGACCGACAGCCCGGCTTCCGCGAGCTGGATCGACGCGCGCATGCCGGCGCCGCCGGCGCCGACGATGATCGCGTCGAAGCGGCGCACCGGGAGATGGGCGCTCACGCGCTCCCCCAGAGCACCTGGATCGTCCAGCCGAGGTACGCCACCAGCACGACGACCACGACGGACTGGAACGCCAGCCGCAGCCCCGCCGGCTTCAGGTAGTCCATCGAGATGTTGCGCACGCCGACCCACGCGTGCCAGAGCAGCGCGACGACGAACACGAAGGTCAGCAGCCGGAACGTGCGGCTCGCCCAGAGCGCCTTCCAGGACTCGTGGTCGAAGCCGCCGTTCCACAGCAGCGCGCCGAGGAACACGAGCGTCCAGGCGATCATCGCGAGCGCGGTGATGCGCTGGGCGAGCCAGTCGCGCAGGCCGTAGTGCGCGCCGACGACGTGCTTGGCGACGACGTTCACCATAGCCGGAGCGCGATCGCGAGCGTGACGAGCAGCGCCAGCACGAACACCACCGCGCTCGAGCGGCGGGCGGCCTGCAGCGATACGCCGACGTGGACGTCGAG
The DNA here is from genome assembly GCA_035711225.1 of Casimicrobiaceae bacterium. GTDB lineage: Bacteria > Pseudomonadota > Gammaproteobacteria > Burkholderiales > Casimicrobiaceae > VBCG01. Next base: position 2,946 of record DASTCK010000220.1, on the reverse strand, counting down.
AAGCAGGTGGCGGATGCCGGCGAACAGGTGGTGCACGTACGACCACAGCAGCAGGAGCGCGGTCAGCTTCGCCAGCGGATGCGAGAGCGCGGTGACGAGCGTGGTCCATGCGTCGGGCGAGCGCAGGCTCGCGTCCAGCGCGGCGAGCGCGAGCGGGATCCCGGCGACGAACAGGATCGCGCCGCTCACGCGGTGCAGGATCGAGACGATCGCCGGCAGCGGCTGCCGGATCGACAGCAGGTCGAGGTAGACGGGGCGCGCGGCGCGAGGCTGCGGAGGGCTCGCCATGGATCAGCTCGCCCGCCGGGGCCCGTTGGCGAGCGTCACGAACCGGACATCGGGCGTCGTCGGCGGGGGCATGGGGGGCACGGTCGCGACCGGGTCCTCGGGCGTGCGCGGCTCGTCGGACGGCAGGAGCGCAGTCGTTCGGGACGTTTTTGTGCGCAGCGCACAATTATAGCCCGACGCGGGGAACCGGTGCCAGCTGACACAGAAGGCGGCGATGGGCGATTGGCGATAGGCGATGGGAACGGCATGCACGCGGCGCGCGTGCGCCCTATCGCCTATCGCCCATCGCCTTCCGCCCCATCACCCCAGCTCGTTCAGATAGTGATGCCGCATCGTCGTGCACAGCCCGCGCCGCCACTCGACGGGCCGCTCGCCGAACGTGGTGGTGACGCGCTCGACCGCAAGCAGCGGCGTTCCGGGCGCAACGCCGAGCAGCGCGGCGCTGTCGGCGTCCGCGACGATCGCCTTGAGCTTCTCCCGCGCCTTCAGCATCCGCACGCCGAACTCGGTCTCGAAGAATCCGTACATCGAGCCGTGGTACGCGTCGAGCCGCGCCCTGGTGAGGCCGCGGAACAACGCGGCGGGCAACGTGATCTCGTCGAGCACCACGGGCGCGCCGCCGAACTCGAGCAGCCGGCGCACCAGCAGCACCGACTCGCCGGGCTTGAGATCGAGCAGGCGCGCGGCCTCGATGCCGGCCTTGCCGCGGCGCACGTCGATCAGTCGGCTGCCGGGGTACTCGTCGACGCCGTCGTCGCGCCGGATGCGCAGGAAGCGCGGCAGCGACACCTTTTCCTCGGTGTGGGTCGCGACGTACGTGCCCTTTCCCTGCCGCCGCACGACCAGGTTCTCGTCGGCGAGCGCGTCGATCGCGCGGCGCACCGTGCCCTGCGCGACCCCGAAGCGGGCGGCGAGCTCGAGCTCGGAGGGGATCGCCTCGCCGGGCTTCCACGCCCCCGCCTCGATGTCGTGCACGATGAGCGCGCGGATCTGCCGCCAGAGCGGCTGGAAGCTGGGGGTCGCGCCGGTCGCGTGCATGCGGGTCGTCCCGCCCCGCGCCGGCGCGCCGGCGCCCGCGGAGGCGATGTCTTCTATCTTATATCAGTTATAGGACGCGATTGACACCCCCGCGAGCGGGCGCCTAGAATGACGCCCGACGGGATTGCCTGCCGTCCGGCCCCTGCCGCCGGGATGTTGCGGTGCAGCGGCCCGCGGGGGCAGACTCCCCGTTCCCACCTCCAGGAGCCTCTCCGTGATGAAAGCCCCCGTCCGCGTCGCCGTGACCGGTGCCGCCGGCCAGATCGGGTACAGCCTGCTGTTCCGCATCGCCGCAGGCGAGATGCTCGGCCGCGACCAGCCCGTGATCCTGCAGCTCCTCGAGGTGCCGGTCGACAAGGTGCAGGCCGCGCTCCGCGGCGTGATGATGGAGCTCGAGGACTGCGCGTACCCGTTGCTCGCCGGGATGAGCGGCAGCGGCGACCCGAAGGTCGCGTTCAAGGACGCCCAGATCGCCATGCTGGTCGGCGCCCGCCCGCGCGGGCCGGGCATGGAGCGAAAGGACCTGCTGCTCGAGAACGCCAAGATCTTCACCGAGCAGGGACGCGCGCTCGACGCCGTCGCCTCGCGGGACATCAAGGTGCTGGTCGTCGGCAACCCGGCGAACACCAACGCCTACATCGCGATGAAGTCCGCCCCGTCGCTCCCGAAGACCGCGTTCACCGCGATGCTGCGCCTCGACCACAATCGCGCGCTGTCGCAGGTCGCGGCGAAGACGGGCAAGCCGGTCGGCGCGATCGAGAAGATGATCGTCTGGGGCAACCACTCGCCCACGATGTACGCCGACTACCGCTTCGCCACCGTCGACGGACAGTCGGTCAGGGACCTGATCGGCGACGACAACTGGAACCGCGCGACGTTCCTGCCCACGGTCGGCAAGCGCGGCGCCGCGATCATCGAGGCGCGCGGGCTGTCGTCCGCCGCGTCGGCCGCCAACGCCGCGATCGACCACGTGCGCGACTGGGTGCTCGGCACGCACGGCAAGTGGGTCACGATGGGCATCGCGTCCGACGGCAGCTACGGCATCCCGAAGGACGTCATGTACGGCTTCCCCGTCACGACCGCGAACGGCCAGTTCACGATCGTGCAGGGGCTGCCGATCGACGACTTCTCGCGCGAGCGCATGAACCTGACGCTGAAGGAGCTCGAGGAAGAGCGCGCGGGCGTGGCCTCGCTCCTTGCGTGAGGACGCGGAAGCGATGAGCCCGGGCCGGAAGCTTCGCGACGCGCTGGCGGCCGAGGCGCCGCTGCAGGTGCCGGGTGCCATTTGCGCGTACCACGCGATCCTGGCCGAGAAGAGCGGCTTTCGCGCGATCTACCTGTCCGGCGGCGGCGTCGCGGCCGGCTCGCTCGGCCTGCCGGACCTCGGCATCAGCAACCTCGACGACGTCCTCGTCGACGTGCGGCGCATCACCGACGTGTGCACGCTGCCGCTGCTCGTGGACGTGGACACCGGCTTCGGCGCCTCGGCGTTCAACATCGCGCGCACCGTGCGCTCGCTCGAGAAGGCCGGCGCCGCGGCGATGCACATCGAGGACCAGGTCGGGGCGAAGCGCTGCGGCCACCGCCCCGGCAAGGCGATCGTCGGCACCGACGAGATGG
>DASTCK010000219.1:0-28974 GCA_035711225.1 Casimicrobiaceae bacterium | reverse complement strand
GCATCTGGCCGCAGGGGCTGTCGCTCGGGGGCCACGCGCTCGGCGACGTGTGGCCGCACCCGCACGCCGGCGGGCGCGGCGCGGGCGCGGGCTACGTCCCGTTCCACAAGCTGTCGCAGTGGCTCGCCTACTCGCTGTTCGAGCCGATCGAGCGTGCCGGCTCGCGCATCGTCGGGCAGGAGGCGCTGACCGCGCTGCCGGAGTACCGCAACGGCGGCCTGCTGCTCGACACCGGCGTGCTCGCGCTGCGCGATCCCGCCGCGGCGACGCGGCGCCACCCGGTCGGCGCGGAGCTGGTCGTTGAATGGCGCGCACTCACCGTCGCGCTGATCGACGAGGTCGCGCAAGGCGTGCGCGAGGCGCTGGGGCGTCCGGACCTCCCGCTCGCGTGCGTGCTCGAAGGCGGCACCTGGGCCGCCGGCCGCGAGCTCGCCCGCGATCGCCGCGGCGGCGAGCCGCCGCTGGCGATCGACAGCGACGGCACCGTCTTCTGAGCCGTGACCCCCGGTGTCAGGCACGTGCCTGACACCGTAGACTGTCGGTGTCAGGCACGTGCCTGACACCCGAGGAACGCCATGGCCCCGCACGCCCACGTGCTCGACCACCCGCTGATCCAGCACAAGCTGACGCTGCTGCGCAAGAAGGAGACGAGCACCACGTCGTTCCGGCGACTGCTCAACGAGATCGGCTCGCTGATGGCCTACGAGGTCACGCGCGACATGCCGATGCACGAGGTCGAGATCGAGACGCCGCTCGAGACGATGCGCTCGCGCCTGATCGACGGCAAGAAGCTCGTGTTCGTGCCGATCCTGCGCGCGGGGATGGGGCTGCTCGACGGCTTCCTGTCGGTGGTCCCGGGCGCGCGCGTCGGCCACATCGGCCTCTACCGCGACCCGAAGACGCTCGTCGCCGTCGAGTACTACTTCAAGATGCCGTCCGGCATGAAGGAGCGCGATGCGATCGTGCTCGACCCGATGCTCGCGACGGGCCATTCGGCGGTGGCGGCCGTCGAGCGCCTCAAGGAGTCGCACCCGCGCTCGATCCGGTTCGTGTGCCTCGTGTCGTGCCCGGAGGGACTCGCCGCGTTCCAGCAGGCGCATCCGGACGTGCCGATCTACACCGCCGCGATCGATCGCCAGCTCAACGACCACGCGTACATCCTGCCGGGGCTCGGCGACGCGGGCGACCGGATCTTCGGAACGAAGTGACCATGAAGCCGCTGCTCGACGAGATCCGGCACAACCGCCTCCTGTGGCTGCTGGCCTTCGTGCCGGCGGTGCTCGCGGTCGCCCGGGTCGAGCCCGAGGCCCACACGCTTTTGTTCGTGCTGTCCGTGCTCGCCATCGTGCCGCTTGCGACGCTGCTCTCCCGCGCCACCGAATCGGTGGCGGCCAAGACCGGCGACGCTGTGGGTGGCCTGCTCAACGCCACGCTGGGCAACCTGACCGAACTGGTCATCGCGCTCACTGCGCTGCATGCGGGGCAGTACACGCTGGTGAAGGCGTCGATCGCGGGCGCGATCGTCACCAACACGCTGTTCATGCTGGGCATGTCGTTCCTGCTCGGGGGTCTCAAGCACCACGCGCAGGAATACAACCGCATGGGGGCCCGGCTCCAGGCGGGACTGCTCTTCCTGGCGACCGTCGCGCTGCTGGTGCCTTCCGCGGTCGCCATCGCGGACGCGGCGGCACGGACGGCCTTCACGCAGACCCTGAGCCTGGGCCTGGCGGTGCTGCTCGTCGTCACCTACGGACTGGGCATGCTGTACACGCTCGGGACGCATCGCGAGGAGTACGCGAGCATCGCTCACGGCGAGGAGGGGGAAGCACCGTGGCCCGCGAGCCTGTCGCTCGCGACGCTGGCCGGCGTCACGGTGCTGGTCGCGCTCGTCAGCGAGATCTTCGTCGAATCGGTGCAGCAGGCCGCCGACGCGTTCGGGATGACCCCGGCGTTCGTCGGTTTCATCGTCGTGGCGCTGGTGGGCGGCGCGGCCGAGATGGCGTCGGCCTTCACCGGCGCGCGCAAGAACCGGCTGGATCTGAGCGTGGGAATCGCGCTCGGGAGCGCGTCGCAGATCGCGCTCTTCGTCGCGCCGGTGCTGGTCCTGTTGAGCTACGTGATCGGGCCGACCCCGATGGACCTGCAACTGTGGCCGGGCGCCGTGGTCATGATGCTCATCGCGGCCCTCACCGCGGCGCTCGTCACCAACAGCGGACGGTCCGCCTGGTTCGTCGGCGTGCTGCTGCTCGTCGTGTACCTGATCTTCGCCATGACGTTGTACCTGCTGCCGCCGAGCGCCGGGTGAAAGACGTCCACGCGGCGGCAGGGCGACGCCGGCCATCCGGGAGCGAGTTCGCATGACCGCCGACATCGATTCCACGGGCGACGACGCCAACGCGGCAACGTCGGCGCGAGAGCCGATCCTGAGCCCGGTCGATCGCGTCTCGGAGATCCTCTTCGGCCTGTTCATGGCGCTCACTTTCGTCGGGGCGATCTCGGTGGCGGAGTCGGGTCGCGCGGAAGTCCGCGAGATGCTCGCCGCGGCGCTGGGCTGCAACCTCGCCTGGGGGCTCGTCGACGCGGTGATGTACCTGGTTCGTACGATCACCGCTCGCGGACGCGCGCTGACGCTCGTCCGCTCGGTGCGGGAGTCCGCCGACCCGTCGTCCGGGAGGGCAGCCATCAGGGGATCGCTGCCCGCGGGCGCCGTCGCCTTCCTGACCGACGCCGAGATCGAGGCGATGCGCGGGCGGATCGCCGCGCTGTCGTCGGTGCCCGAGCGGCCGAAGCTGACATCCGCCGATCTGCTGGCCGCCCTCGCGGTGTTCCTGCTCGTCGTCGCCGCCACCTTTCCCGTCGCGTTGCCGTTCGTGATGTTCGACAGCCTCGCCTGGGCGAAAGGCGTCTCCCGCACCGTCGCGCTGGCGATGCTGTTCCTCGGCGGCCTGGCGCTGGGCCGGTACGCGGGATACGGCAGCTGGAAGGTGGGCTTGATGATGGTGGGCGTCGGGGCCACCCTCGTCGTGGCCGTCATGGCGCTCGGCGGATGAAATCGGTTCGGCGCGCCATCGCATTGGTCGCGGCCCTCGTCGTCGCGCCCGCGCTCGCCGGGGAAGGCGACCACGGAAGCCGGCGTGTTGCTCCCGCCACGAAGCCGTCGTGGGAGTTCGGGATCACCGCGTACCCGACGTTCGTGCGCGATGGCGACAACTACACGTCGGCGATCGCGGTCGCCGATCGCGGCCCGCTGCACCTGGAGGCACGGATCAACTACGAGGCCGACGGGGCGCGCTCCGCTTTCGTGGGCTGGACGTTCTCGGGGGGCGATGCCGTCGCGTGGGAAGTGACGCCGCTGATCGGCGGTGCGTGGGGCACGGTGCGGGCGTTCGTGCCCGCCGTCGAAGCAAGCGTCGGCTGGCGCCAGCTCGATTTCTATCTGGAAGGCGAGTACGTTCGCGACGACAAGGACCCGACCCGCAGCTACTGGTACGCGTGGAGCGAGCTCGGCGTCCGCCCGGTGGAGGCGGTGCGCCTCGGCATCGTCGCCCAGCGCACGCGGGCCTACGGCGGCGAGCGTGACATCCAGCGCGGGCCGTTCGCCCAGGTCACCTGGCGCAACGTCACGCTCGGTGGCTACTGGTTCAATCCCGGATCGGACGACCAGGTCTTCGTCGCCTCGATCGGCGCCACGTTCTGAATCCGACCTCGGGAGAAGGCGTTGAAGACATTCCTCGTCCTGACAGCGTGGCTCGCCTGCGCGTTCGTGGCCTTCGGGCAGACGCCGCCGCCCGGCCCGACCGCCGGGACAGGCGACACGCGGCAACTCGTCGTGCTTCCGGAGCCGATGCGCACCCACACGATCGCCAACATGCGCGACCACCTGCTCGCGCTGCAGCAGATCCACGAGAAGCTGTCGACGGGCAAATTCGTCGAAGCCTCCGACATCGCGGAAAGACGCCTCGGCATGAGCTCGCTGGAGACGCACGGAGCCGCGCACATCGCGGCCCGCCTGCCGCCACCGATGCAGGACATCGGGACACGGATGCATCGCGCCGCCAGCCGCTTCGCCGTCGAAACGCAAGCCGCCGCCGCCACCAACGACGTGCGTCCGCTGCTGTCGGCATTGAGCGCCGTCATGCAGCAATGCGTCGCCTGTCACGCCGCGTATCGCTACCAATGAGCCGACCGTTCGACCCGGTGGGTCCCTCGCGTCCGGCGACGCACGCTCGCCGTGGCCGCGGGCGGGCGCGGGTTGCGCGATGAACGCGGATGATCGAGAGCGGGACGGGGCGGTGCCGATGCCGGCCAACCGCTTCGACCGGATGGAGTGGGCCGGCGCGTTCGGCGACCTCGGCACGCTGATCCCGTTCGTCGTCGCCTACCTCGCGATGCTCGACCTCGACCCGCTCGGCGTGCTGCTGTCGTTCGGGGTCGCGATGATCGTGTGCGGGCTCGTGTATCGCACGCCGTTCCCGGTGCAGCCGATGAAGGCCATCGGCGCGATCGCCACGACGCAGGCGGCGCAGACGCTCACCGTGACCGCGGCCGCGGTCCAGGCCGCGACGCTCGCGACCGGCGCGATCTGGCTCGCGCTCGGCGTCACCGGCGCCGCGCAGCGCGTCGCGCGCATCGTGCCGCGGCCGGTGGTCGTCGGCGTGATCCTCGGGCTCGGCTTCGGCTTCATGCTGACGGGCGCGCGGATGATGTCGAGCAACGCGTGGATCGGCGCCGTCGGGCTGGTCGGGACGCTGCTCCTGCTCGGCAACCGCCGCGTGCCCGCGATGTTGCTGCTGCTGGTCTTCGGCGTCGTGTGCGGCATCGTCGCCGATCCGTCGGTCGTCGCGAAGCTCTCGGGCATCGCCGTCGAGCCGCGCGCCCCGGTGTTCGCGCTGAGCGCCATCGGCTGGAACGACCTCGCGATCGGCGTCGTGTTCCTCGCGCTGCCGCAGGTGCCGCTGACGCTGGGCAACGCCGTCATCGCGATCACCGAGGAGAACAACCGCGAGTTCCCCGACCGTCCGGTGACCGAGACGATGGTGGCCGTGTCGACGGGATGCCTGAATCTCGGGGGCGCGATGCTGGGCGGGGTGCCGATGTGCCACGGAGCGGGCGGCATGGCGGGCCATCTCCGCTTCGGCGCACGCACCGGCGGGGCGCCGATCATCCTCGGTACGATCCTGGTCGTGCTGGCGCTCCTCTTCAGCGGCTCGGTGACCCTCCTGCTGCAGCTCTTCCCGCCCGCGATCCTCGGCGTCATCCTGTTCCTCACCGGCGCGCAGCTGGCGCTGGGCGCCTGCGAGTTCAGCAACGACAAGGGCGAGCGGTTCGCCACCGTGATCACCGCGGCGCTCGCGGCGTGGAACGTGGGCATCGCGTTCGTCGCCGGCTGCCTCGTCTGGGCGATCGCGCGGCGCGGATGGCTCAAGCTCTGACCGGAAAGATCCCGTCATCGCATGCCTGACCTGATCGTTCGCGACGCGACGCTGCCCGACGGTCGCAGCGGCCTCGACATCCTGTGCGACGGCGGGCGCATCGTCGCGGTCGCGCCGCACCTCGATGCCGGCGCGGCGACAACGCTCGACGCGCGCGGGCTGCTCGTCTCGCCGCCGTTCGTCGACGCGCACTTCCACCTCGACTCGGCGCTGACCTACGGCCTGCCGCGCGTCAACGCGAGCGGCACGCTGCTCGAAGGCATCGCCCTGTGGGGAGAGCTCAAGCCGACGCTCACGCAGGACGCGATCGTCGAGCGTGCGCTCGCCTACTGCGACTGGGCGGTCGCGAAGGGGCTGCTCGCGATCCGCTCGCACGTCGACACCTCCGACTCCCGCCTGCTGGCGGTCGAGGCGCTGCTCGAGGTGCGGAAGCGCGTCGAGCCCTGGCTCGACCTGCAGCTCGTCGCGTTCCCGCAGGATGGCGTGCTGCGCGCGCCGGGCGCGCTGCACAACCTGAAGCGGGCGCTCGCGATGGGCGTCGACGTCGTCGGCGGCATCCCGCACTTCGAGCGCACGATGGCCGACGGCGCGCAGAGCGTGCGCATCCTCTGCGAGATCGCCGCGGACCTGGGCAAGCGCGTCGACATGCATTGCGACGAGACCGACGATCCGCTGTCGCGCCACGTCGAGACGCTCGCCTGCGAGGCGCAGCGTCTCGGCCTGCAGGGCCGCGTCGCCGGATCGCACCTGACGTCGATGCACTCGATGGACAACTACTACGTGTCGAAGCTGATCCCGCTGATGCGCGAGGCCGGCGTCGCCGCGATCGCCAACCCGCTGATCAACATCACGTTGCAGGGGCGCCACGACACCTACCCGAAGCGGCGCGGGCTGACGCGCGTGCCCGAGCTCATGGACGCGGGCGTGCCGGTCGCGTTCGGCCACGACTGCGTGATGGACCCGTGGTATCCGCTGGGCAGCGCGGACATGCTCGAGGTCGCGTCGATGGGGCTGCACGTTGCGCAGATGACCGGATCGGACGCGATGCTCCGCTGCTTCGACGCGGTCACCGCGACGCCCGCCGCGATCCTCGGCCTCGACGGCTACGGCATCGCGCCGGGGTGCCGGGCCGACCTCGTGCTTCTCGAGGCGCGCGACCCGGTCGAGGCGATCCGCCTGCGGGCGACGCGGCTTGCGGTGGTGCGCGCGGGACGCGTGATCGCCCGCACGCCTTCCTCGCGCGCGACGCTCGACCTGCCGGGGCGGCCGTCGACCGTCGACTTATCGCTGCGCCCGGGCCGACGGTGACCGCAATGCGGCCGGTCGCATTTCCCGCGCGATGAGAGCACGCGCGCTCCGGTGGTGGATGGGGGCCCTCCTGATCGGAGTCGGCGACGCCGTCCTTGCCGCGCGGCCGCTCGACCCGACGCCGACGGCCCTCGCGCGGGCGATGGCGGGCAAGCGCATCGTGCTCCTCGGGGAGGTCCACGACAACCGCGTGCAGCACGCGCTGCGCGTTGCCGCGTTGCGCCTCGTCGTGCAGCAGGGCGCACGCCCCGCCCTCGCGTTCGAGCAGTTCGATCGCGAAGCGCAGTCCGCGATCGACCGCTCGCGTCGCGAGCGGCCCCGCGATGCGGCCTACCTGATCGAGCAGGCCAGAGGCGCGCCGAGCTGGAACTGGACGCTCTACCAGCCCTATGTCGAGCTCGCGCTGGCGTTCGACCTGCCGATCGTGGCGGCGAACCTTTCGCGGGAAGACGCCATGAAGGTCGCCACGACGACCGGCGCGAGCGACGCGGTCGCGATGCCGCCCGCGTTCCTCGCCGCGCACGAGGCGGCGATCGCGCGCGGCCACTGCGACCTGCTGCCGGCCGAGGCGCTGCCCGCGATGGCGGGTGCGCAGATCGCACGCGACCGCGCGCTCGCCGAGGCGATCCGCCCCTACGCAGCGCGCGGCGTCGTGCTCCTCACCGGCAACGGGCACGCACGGCTGGACATCGGCGTCCCGCATTGGCTCGCGGCGGACGAACGCCGCGATGCGCTGAGCATCGGTGTGCTGGAACGCGACGCCGCGAACGGCGCCGAAGAAACCGAACCGTTCGATGCGTACGTGCTGACCGAGCGCGCGGAACGAGACGATCCCTGCGACGACCTGCGCCGTCGCTTGGGCGGGAAGTCATCGACGGACGCGACCCCAGCGCGTCGACCCGCACTGCCGGGCCGGTAAGGCTCCGGCGTCGGCGCGCGACTGAGGAATGCGCCGGCACGCGGGCGACGGGACGCGCGGACTCGCCAGGTGGCCCAGGGTCCGACCGTCTTCCGACGAGGGTCGGGCGCCGATTTCCCACGCCATCCCACGGCATAATGGGTTCGGGCGCGCTGTTCGCCTCGCGTGCGCCGGATGTCGCCCAGGATTGTCCACGAGAGCCGCATGGAATCGATCTACTACGTGATGGCGTGGGCCTGCCACCGGAAGTGCAGGCACTGCTACGAGGATCGCTTCCGTCCCTACGTGCGCGGGGCGCTGGACGCGGTCGTGGGCGAGGCCGAGGCGAACTTCCCGCGCATCGTCGATCACTTTCCGTCGCGGATGACCTATCGCGACCTCGACGACCCGCGGCCTGACGGAAGCTTCCCGGAGAAGACCGGGCGCGTGATCCTGTCGGGCGGCGAGTCGTTGCTCGACGCGGTCCGCGAGCGAGTCACCTATCCGGTGATCGAGCGCCTCACGGCGAAGTACGCGGGGCAGGGCGGCGTGAAGGTCGTCGTGCAGACGACCGGCGACGTCCTGACCGACGCGATCGTCGGCGGCCTGATGGAGCGCGGCGTCTGGATGATCTCGGTCGCGAGCGTCGACGACTTCCATGTCGGCCTCGAGGGGCCGGAGAGGCAGAAGCGTTTCGTCGACAGGCTGACGGCGCTGTTCGAGCGGCATGGCCTGCGCAAGTCGGGGCTGTCGGCCGCGACGCGCAACTGGCACGAGGAGGAGGGGCCGCTCTACGGCTTCTTCGGCGCGACGCCGGACTCGTGGATCGGCAAGCTGTGGCCGCGCGGCCGGGCCTGGCAGAACGGACTGTCGACGGCGACGCTCGCCGACAACTTCTGCAACCGCTGGTCGGGGGGGCTCAACTTCCTTCGCCACGGCTACAACGGCTCCGAAGTCTCCGTCGAGCCCGACGGCAGCGTCTACCCGTGCTGCGTGAAGACGAAGCTCCCGATCGGCAGCCTGCTCGAGGACGACCTGATCGCGATCCTCGACTCGCTCGCCGGCGTTCCGGCGTACGAGGCGATCACGATGGGCCACCCCGAGCGCATGGGCATCGCGCACGGCTGGAGCGAGGCGACGTTCGTCGAGCGCTCGGCCACGACGACGCCGAAGGGCGAGCCCTACCGCAACCTGTGCATCGGCTGCGACCGCTTCCACGAGGAGGTGCTCGGGCCGATCCTCGAGGCGGCCCGCGCGCGACGCAGGGCGACTCGCGGCGCGGGTGCGCCGCCCCCGCGTCGCGTCGTGCCGCTCGTCGCCGCGGATCGTTGACGATGCGGCGTCACGCCGGGATCGCGGCGCTAGCGCTCGCCGCCTTCGCGATCGCGCCGGCGCGTGCGCAGGACGCGGGCTGGAGCGACGTCCTCGCGAAGGCGCGCGGGCAGACCGTGCACTGGAACGCGTGGGCCGGCGACGAGAAGACCAACGCGTTCATCGCGTGGGTCGGCGAGGAGACGGCCAGGCGCTACGGCGTCAAGGTCGACCACGTGAAGCTCAAGGACACCGCGGAGGCGGTGACGCGCGTGATCGCCGAGAAGGCGGCGTCGCGCGATTCGGGCGGGAGCGTCGACCTCGTCTGGATCAACGGCCCGAACTTCCTCGCGATGAAGGAGCAGAAGCTCCTGTTCGGCCCCTACGCCGAGCGCCTGCCGAACTGGCGCTTCGTCGACACGGTGAGCAAGCGCTCGAACCTGATCGACTTCACGATCCCGCACGAGGGCTACGAATCGCCGTGGCGGATGGCGCAGATCGTGTTCGTCGTCGACGCGCGACGCGTCTCCGACCGGCCCGATTCGGCGCGCGCGCTGCTCGCGTGGGCGAAGGCGCATCCCGGCAGGCTCACGCACCCGAACGTGCGCAACTTCCTCGGGGCGACGTTCCTCAAGCAGGCGCTCTACGAGCTCGCGCCCGATCCCGCGGTGCTGCAGCGTCCCGCCACCGACGCGACGTTCGCCGCGACGACGGCGCCGCTGTGGGCCTGGTACGACGCGTTGAAGCCGCTCCTGTGGCGAGGCGGCGCGCAGTTCCCCGAGAACGGCCCGGCGCAGCGACAGCTGATGAACGACGGCGAGATCGACATGATGATCTCGTTCAATCCGTCCGAGGCCGCCGTGTCCGCGCAGGCCGGACTGCTGCCCGACAGCGTTCGCACGTTCACGTTCGCGAAGGGGACGATCGGCAACACGAGCTTCGTCGCGATCCCCTACAACGCGACGGCGAAGGAAGGCGCGATGGTCGTCGCGAACTTCCTGCTGGAGCCGGCGACGCAGGCTCGTGCCCAGGACGTTCGGCAGATGGGCAACTTCACGGTGCTCGACCTGGCGAAGCTCGCGCCGGAGGACCGGCGCCGCTTCGACCAGCTGCCGCGCCATCCGGCGCTGCCGGCGAACGCCGAGCTCGGCACGACGCTGCTCGAGCCGCATCCGTCGTGGATGACGCGCATCACGGCGGAGTGGGAGCGGCGGTACACGAGATGAACGTCGTCCGGCTGAAGCCGGACCCGCGGGCGCGCGCGCCCGTCGTGCGGTCGAGGCCGCGCGCAGGGCTCGGCGTGCTCGGCTGGGCGCCGGCGCTGACGGTCGCATCGTTCGCGCTGCCGATCGCCGCGGGGCTCGCCGGCACGCTCGCCCCCGCGTTCGGCTACCTGCCGTCGATCGGCGGACGCGCGTGGACGCTGGACCCGTGGCGCGAGCTCGTCGCGTGGCCGGGCTTCGCGACGAGCGTGAGGCTGACCCTCGTCACGGGCTTCGTCGCGGCGCTCGCGTCCGCCGTGCTCGCGTTCGGCTTCTGCGCCTGGACCGCCGGCCGCCGCTGGGGCCCGCGCGCGGCGGCGTGGCTGGCGCCGGTCCTCGCGACGCCGCATTCGGCTTTCGCGATCGGGCTCGCGTTCGTGATCGCGCCGTCCGGCTGGATCGTGCGAGCGCTCTCGCCCTGGCTCACCGGCTTCGACGTGCCGCCGGACGTCGCGACGGTCGGCGACCGGAACGGCGCCGCGCTGATGCTCGGCCTGGTCGTCAAGGAAGTGCCCTACCTGGTCTTGATGACGACCGCGGCGCTAGCGCAGGTGCACGCTGCCCAGCACCTCGTCCTCGCGCGCACGCTCGGCTACCGTCCCGCGGAAGCGTGGCTGCGCGTCGTGCTTCCGCAACTGTGGCCGCAGCTGCGCCTGCCGTTCCTCGCGGTGCTCGCCTATTCGCTGTCGGTGGTCGACGTCGCGCTGATCCTCGGCCCCGGCAATCCGCCGACGCTGGCGGTGCTCGCGGTACGCTGGTTCGCGGACCCGGACGTGCGGCTGTGGTTCCCCGCGTCCGCGGCGGCGACCCTGCAGCTCGTCATCGTCGTGGGGTCGATCGTCGCCTGGCTCGTCGTCGAGCGCGCCATCGCCTTCGCCGGGCAACGCGTCGTGGCGCGGGGCCGTCGCTCGGGCGTGCTCGCGTCCGCTTCGGCGGGCGCCGCATCGGGCATCGCGATCCTCGGCCTCCTCGCCGCCGCAGCGCTCGCCGGCATGGCCGTGTGGTCGGTGGCGGCGCCGTGGCGCTTTCCGGCCGCGTGGCCGCCGGCGCTGACCTGGGACACCTGGGCGCGACAGCTCGCCGACATCGCGACCCCGGCTGCGAACACGCTGGCGGTAGGCGCGCTCGCCACCGCCGTCGCGCTCGCGCTCACGATCGCCTGTCTCGAGGTCGAGCAGCGATGGCGGCGTGCGGGCCCGCCTCCCGCGCTGTCGTTGCTCTACCTGCCGCTGCTGGTCCCGCAGGTCGCGTTCCTGTTCGGCGCGCAGGTGCTGCTGGTGCGCAGCGGCCTCGACGGCGCGCTCATCGCGGTCGTGTGGGCGCACCTGGTCTACGTGCTGCCCTACCTGTTCCTGTCGCTCGCCGATCCGTGGCGCGCGCTCGATCCGCGCTTCGCGCGCACCGCATCGAGCCTGGGAGCAGGTCCCGCGCGCGTGCTGGCCGCCGTCAAGCTGCCGATGCTCGCGCGCCCCGTCGCGATCGCCTGCGCCGTCGCGTTCGCGGTGAGCGTCGGCCAGTACCTTCCGACACTGTTCGCCGGCAACGGCCGGGTGCCGACGCTCACCACCGAGGCCGTCACGCTCTCGGCGGGCGCGGACCGCCGCGTCATCGGCGCCTGGGCGGCCGTGCAGGCGCTGGTCCCGCTCGTCGCCTATCTCCTCGCGGTCCTGCTCCCGGGACGCGCCGCCCGCGCCCGGCGGACCTCGTCGTGAGCACGGCCGCCACGACGCTCGACCTGGCCGGCGTGCGCATCGCGCTGCCCGGCCGCGTGCTGGTCGACGGCCTCGACCTCGTGGTCGACGCCGGGCAGTGCGTCACGCTGATGGGCCCCTCGGGGTGCGGGAAGTCGACGCTCCTCGCGTTCGTCGCCGGCTCGCTCGGCCCGCCGTTCGAGGCGCGCGGCCGCGTGATCGTCGGCGGCGTCGACGTGACGTCGTGGCCTCCCGAGCGGCGGCGCATCGGCATCCTGTTCCAGGACGATCTCCTCTTCCCGCACCTGTCGGTGGGCGGGAACCTCGCGTTCGCGCTGCACGAGCGCGTGCGCGATCGCGACGAGCGTCGCGCCCGCATCGAGGCGGCGCTCGCGGAAGCCGACCTGCACGGCTTCGCCGAGCGTGCGCCGGCGACGCTGTCCGGCGGGCAGCGCGCGCGCGTCGCGCTGATGCGCACGCTGCTGTCCGAGCCGCGGGCGCTCCTGCTCGACGAGCCGTTCAACAAGCTCGACGCGCCGCGCCGCGACGAGGTGCGCCGCTTCGTGTTCGAGCACGCGCTCGAACGCGCGCTGCCGGTGCTGCTCGTCACGCACGACGAAGCGGACGCCGTCGCGGCAGCGGGGCCGGTCCTGCGCTTCGGCGCAGCCCCACTGCTCGGGTGACAGCCCTCCGGCGAGGCGTCCCGGGCGCCTCCGACGGCGCACTCCTACGCCGTCCTACACCTCGGGTTCGGGGCGTCGCGCATCATGGCCGCATCGACATCCGACCCCGAGGGCTGATGGAGGCTCTTTCGACTCCGCGGGACAAGTCGGCGCTCACGCGAGGGCGGCTCCTCGATGCCGCCGAGGCGCTCGTCGCCGATCTCGGCTATTCGTCGCCGTCGCATCGCTCGATCGCGCGGCGCGCGGGCGTGCACGTCGCGCTGGTCAACTACCACTTCGGCAGCAAGGAGATGCTGCTGGAGGCGGTCGTCGCGCGGCGCGCGGACCAGCTCGTCGACGAATGGAAGCGTGCGCTAGCGGGCGTCCAGAACGGCCACGCCGGCGCGGTGGAGGACATCCTGCGCGCCTACTGGTCGCCGTTCGGCGCACCGAAGGCGATCGAGGAAGGCGACTGGCGCAACTACCTCTGCGCGATCGCGTGGCTCTCGCAGGCCGCCGAAGGCGACGCCTGGTGGACGCAACGCTTCGGAAGCGTGGAGCGTGCGTTCCGCGATGCGCTCTCGCGCGCGCTGCCCGGCGTGCCCGCCGACGCGATCGAACGCGGTTTCCGCTACGCCCGCGAACTGCTGGATGCCGTGCTGCTCCGCCGCTGCAACAAGGCGAACGGCACCTGCGGCACGGCGCCGCCGGGCCTGCGCGAAGACGACGTCGCCGGCCTGATCCGCTTTCTCGCGGCGGGGCTGACGTCGCTGCCGGTCGCCCAGGCCGCCTCGCCGGCCTGTCGCATCCGTCGCACGACCGTCTCGCCGAGCACCGTTTCCGGCGACTGACGTCCCCACGGCCGGCGTCCGCCGACGGCGATCGGGGCGCAAATTGTCGTTGCACGCGCGTGCAATGCGCGCTCTCGGCCCGCCGGTAGAGTGCGCGCCTGTCGACTCCGCGACATTCGCCGCGCGAGGGCCGGGACGATCCCGTGAAAGGCGCACAGGATGCTGCGTCGGCTTGCGTATGTCAGTTACCCGGCGGCGGACCTGCCGCCCACCGAAGTCAGCCGGATCATCCAGGTCTCGCGTACCAACAACCACGCGAACGCCATTACTGGCGTGCTGGTCTACACGGGCACCGATTTCGCGCAGCTCATCGAAGGACGCCCGGACGCGGTCGACAGGCTCTGGCGCAAGCTGCAGGCCGACCCGCGCCACCACGACGTGCTCGCCTTCATCGACGAGCCGACCGAGCGCGCGTGGTTCGACACCTGGCGCATGGGCTACCTGTACGACGACTCGCTGAGCCATCAGATCGCCGAATGGCGCCACCTCAAGGCGAGGCTCGCGCACATCGAGCGCGACGCGGTGCGCACGCTGATGGCGTCCGCCGACGCGTTCTAGACAAGGAACCCGGGTCAGGGCATCGGCCCCGACCCCAGGCGGGCGCGCAGCGCGCGCACCGCGGACCCGGGCGTCGTCACGACGGGCACGCGCGTCACGCGCGAGACCGCCCCGGCCGCGCGCGCGAGGCTGAACTGCGCGAGCGCGATCACGTCGACGTCCGCGCTACCGGCGATCGCGCTCGCGACCAGCCGATCGTGACCGGCCGCGTCGCCACGGTCCAGCGCGGCCAGCGCGCCTTCGACCATCACCGGCACGAGCGTGACATCGCCGGGAAACTCGGCCGGCATCGACGCGAGGGTCGGCGCGAACGTCGCGACCAGGGCGATGCGGCCGCGCCCGGTCCGCGCCTTCGCGACGGCCTCCTCGACCATCGCCTCGTTGGGCTTGAGCACCGGGTGCGCGGGCCAGCGCGCCTTGACCGCGTCGATGCACGGACCGAAGGCGGAGCACGTGAACAGGATTCCGGCCGCGCCGGTCCCGAAGGCGTAGGCGGCGAGCGCGAGAAACCGCTCGGTCATGCGCGCGTCGAGGCTTCCGGCGAGCGCGAGATCGGCCGAGAGGCTGTCGTCGAGCAGGTTCATGCGCGTCGCCTCGGGCCAGGCGCGCGCGAGCTCGTCGTTGATCGGGGCCACCGAATGCGCGAGCGCGTGGATCAGCGCGATCCGGACCGGCCGCCCGAGGCGTTGCGCGGCTTCAGCCACGGGCTGAAGCGGCCGGTACGGGCGAGGGCGCCATGCGCCGTCCCTGCGATGTCCAGACGAGCGCGATCAGCGCGAACGCGGGCAGGTAGAACCAGTAGGGCGACGGACGGCCCGACGGCACCTGGACGCGCACGACGCCGTAGCCCTGGTCGATGCCGGCCTTGCGCGCGCGCGAGCCGAACTTGACGCCGGAGATCGCGAGCTTGTCGCCCAGCGCGGCGAACGTCAGGCCCGCGTCGGCGAGACGCTTGCGCCCGTCGTCGCCCGCCGGTCCGAGCCGCACGGCGACCGTCTTGTCCACGTCGTCGCCCTCGATCGTCTGGCCCTGGATCACCATGACGAGGCGCCCGCCCGATGGCAGGTCGCGCGCGACGTCGTAGACCTTCGACGCGGGCAGGTGCGTGAACTCGGGCGCGAGCTGGTCCATGAAGAAATCGGGTCGGAAGAGCAGGACGCACGAGAGAGCGAGCACCACGACCTCCCACGCGCGGCAGCGCACGCGAAGCCAAAGCATCGTGCACGCGGCGAACACCAGCATGGCCGCGGTCGACGCGACGACCACCAGGACGAGCTCGGCAATGCCGTCGACGTCGATCAGCAGCAAGGCCGGGTTGAAGATCCAGATGAAGGGCAGGATCACCGTGCGCAATGCGTACACCGCCCCCTGGATGCCGGTCGCGATCGCGTCCTCGCCCGAGATCGCGGCGGCGGCGAATGTCGCGAGCCCCACCGGCGGCGTGATGTCGCCCATGATCCCGTAGTAGAAAACGAACAGGTGCACGGCGATCAGCGGGATGACGAGTCCCGCCTGCGCGCCCAGCTCGACGACCACCGGCGCCATCAGCGTGGCGACCAGCACGTAGTTGGCGGTGGTCGGCACGCCGAGCCCGAGGACCAGGCACACGAATGCGATGAAGAGGAGCATCGCGATCACGTTGCCCTGCGAAACGAACTCGACGAATTCGGTCATCCGCAGGCCCAGGCCCGTCAGCGTGATCGCACCGACGACGACGCCCGCGGTCGCGGTGGCGACGCCGATCCCGATCATGTTGCGCGAGCCGTCCGAGAGGCCGCCGAGCACGTCGCCCCATCCGGCTCGCCACGTGCCGGTCGCGGGCACCCTGCGCAAGGCCGCGATCAGCGGGCGCTGCGTGAGCATCAGCCCGAGCAGCACGACGATCGCCCAGAACGCCGAGAGCGAAGGCGACATCTCCTCGACCATGAGGCACCAGATCAGCATGCCGATCGGCAGCAGGAAATGCAGCCCGGCCCTGACCGCCGGCCATGTCTCCAGCGCGGTCGGGTTCTCGATGTCGATGTCGGCGGGCAGGTCGGGGCTCCTCGCCGCCATCCACGCCGCGCCGAGGTAGAGCGCTACGACCACGGCGCCCGCGATCCAGGGTGCGGCGTCGCCGAGCGAACGCTTCACCGTGTCGAGAAGGAAGTACAGCACGCACACCACGACGAGGGTGCCCGAAATGCCCAGCCCCAGGCGCAGCGCGCGGTCGCGCAGCGGGCGGGACTCGCGCCGGAGGATCGGCTGCATGCCGAGCTTCAGCGCCTCGAGGTGGACGATGTAGAAGAGGCCGATGTACGAGAGCGTCGCCGGCAGGATCGCGTTGCGGACGATCTCGGAGTACGGGATGCCCACGTATTCGACCATCAGGAACGCCGCGGCCCCCATCACGGGTGGCATGATCTGGCCGTTGACCGACGACATCGTCTCGATCGCGCCGGCCTTGACGCCGCCGTAGCCGGCCTTCTTCATCAGCGGGATCGTGAAGATGCCGCCCGACACGACGTTGGAGACCGACGAGCCCGAGATCATGCCGTTCAGCGCCGACGACACGACGGCGACCTTCGCCGGCCCGCCGCGAAGGTGGCCGAGCGCGGCGAAGCTCACCTGCATCATGTAGTTGCCGCCGCCGGCGCGGTCGAGCAGCGTGCCGAACAGCACGTAGACGAAGATCGTGCCGGTCGACACGCCGAGCGCGATGCCGAAGACGCCCTCGGTCGTGAGCCACATGTGCGACAGCAGGCGATTGAGCGACGCGCCCTTGTGCTGGAGCACCTCGGGCAGGTAGGGGCCGCCCATGGCGTAGGCGACGAACAGCGCGGCGAGCACCGCCATCGGCCAGCCCACCGAGCGGCGCGTCGCCTCGAGCAGCAGCACCAGCCCCGCCGTCGCCACGACGATGTCCATCGTCGACGGCGTGCCCGGGCGCGTCGCGAGCTCTCGGTAGAACAGGAGCAGGTACGCCGCGGCGAAGGCGCCCACCAGCGCGAATGCCCAGTCGACGAGCGGCACGCGATCGCGCGGGGAGCCCTTGAAGGCCGGCCATGCGAGGTACGCGAGGAACAGCGCGAACGCGAGGTGCAGCGAGCGCGCTTCGGTGTCGTTCAGCACGCCGAAGCGCAGCGTGAACGGCAGCGGCGACGCGTACCAGAGCTGGAACAGCGCCCAGGCGAGCGACACCGCGTAGATCAGCCTCGCCGTCGCAGCGGCTGGCTTGCGCGCGCCGGTGTCCGCCTGCGCTACCAGTTCCTGCAGCTCGGCCGGCGCTTTCTCGATCTCGGTCGCCATCGCCTCTCCTCCGGGGTCAGATTCGACCCCGGGTGTCAGACACGTGCCTGTCACGTGTCTGACACCGGAGGTGCCGCTACTTGATCCACCCCTTCTCGCGGTAGTAGCGCGCGGCGCCTTCGTGCAGCGGCGCCGAGAGGCCGTCCTTCACCATGTTCTCGGGATTCAGGAACGCGAGCGCGGGGTGCAGGTTCTTGAACTCGGCGAAGTTGTCGAACACCGCCTTGACGATCTGGTAGACGGTATCGGCCGGCACCTTGCTCGACGTCACGACCGTCGCGAGGACGCCGTAGGTCTGCGTCGGGTTCGGGTTGTTCGGGTACAGGTTGCCGGCGATCGTCGCCTTCGCGTAATACGGCTTCTCGGCGATCAGCTTGTCGACGGCGGGGCCGGTCAGCGACACGAGCTTCGCGCCGCAGGAGGTCGTCGGATCCTGGATGTTCGCCGACGGGTGACCCACGCCGTAGAAGAAGCCGTCGATCTTGCCGTCGCACAGCGCCGGGCCGTGCTCGTCCGCCTTGAGCTCGGAGGCGAGCGCGAAATCGCCCATCGTCCAGCCCATCGCCGCGAGCAGCTCCTCCATCGACGCGCGCGTGCCCGAGCCGGGGTTGCCGACGTTGAAGCGCTTGCCCTTGAAGTCGGCGAACGTGCGGATGTTCGCCTCCTTGCGCGCGACGACGGTGAACGGCTCCGGGTGCACCGAGAACACCGCGCGCAGGTCGCCGTACGCGCCGTCCTTGTACTGGGCGAGCCCCTTGGTGGCGTTGTACTGGACGTCCGACTGCGTGAATCCGAAGTCGAGCTCGCCGGCGCGGATCGTGTTGACGTTGAACACCGACCCCCCGGTCGACTCGACCGAGCAGCGGATGCCGTGCTTCGCGCGATCCTTGTTGACGAGGCGGCAAAGCGCGCCGCCGGCGGCGTAGTAGACGCCGGTGACGCCGCCGGTGCCGATCGTGACGAACTTCTGCTGCGCGGCCGCAGGCGCGGCCCAGGCGCCGAGCGCCAGCGCGACGAGCGCCGGCAGGACGGGGACGATGCGTTTCATCGGGTTCTCCTTGCGACGGTGTGGGGGGACTTCAGCGCGAAGCGATCGCGGCGTCGATCGCCTGCGCGAGGCGGTCGACGATCTCGTCGAGGTGCTGCTCCCCGACGATGAACGGGGGGGCCAGCACGACGTGGTCGCCGTGCACGCCATCGATGGTACCTCCCATCGGGTAGGTCATGAGGCCGCGCGCCATCGCCTCGCGCTTGACGCGCGCATGGAGCTGCCGCGCGGGATCGAACGGCGCGCGCGTCGCGCGGTCGCGGACCAGCTCGACGCCACGGAACAGCCCGCGGCCGCGCAGGTCGCCGACGTGCGGATGCGACGCGAACCGTTCGTCGAGCTTCCGCTCGAACGACGAGCCGCGCTCGCGAACGCGCGCGAGCAGCCCGTCGCGGGCGATCACGCGCTGGACCGCGAGCGCCGCCGCGCAGGCGACCGGATGCCCGAGGTAGGTGTGGCCGTGCTGGAAGAAGCCGCTGCCTCGCGACATCGCGTCGACGATCTTGCGCTGCGCGAGCACCGCCCCGATCGGCTGGTAGCCGCCGCCCAGGCCCTTCGCGATCGTGACGAGGTCGGGGACGATGCCCTCCTGCTCGCACGCGTGCAGCGTCCCCGTGCGGCCCATGCCGCACATCACCTCGTCGAGGATCAGCAGGCAGCCGTGGCGGTCGCACACGTCGCGCACGGCGCGGAAATACCCGGGAACGGCGGTGAGCACCCCCGCGGTCGCGCCGCCCACGGTCTCGGCGACGAAGGCGATGACCCGCTCCGGCCCCGCCGCGACGATCGCGGCGTCCAGCTCGTTCGCGAGGCGGCGCCCGTACGCCTCGGGCGTCTCGCCTTCGTGCAGGTCGCGGTACGCGTAGCACGGCGACACGTGCGTGACGTCGATCAGGAGCGGCGCGAACTCGCGGCGCCGCCACGCGTTGCCGCCGACCGCGAGCGCGCCGAGCGTGTTGCCGTGGTAGCTCTGCCGGCGCGCGATGAAGCGAGCGCGCTGCGGCTGCCCGATCTCGACGAAGTACTGGCGCGCCATCTTGAGCGCGGCCTCGACCGCCTCGGACCCGCCGCTCACGAAGTACGCATGGCTAGTGCCCGTGGGCCCGGTGCGCACCAGCTCGTCGGCGAGCGTCTCGGCGACCTCGGTCGTGAAGAAGCTCGTATGCGCGTAGGCGAGCCGGTCGATCTGCGCGTGCATCGCGGCGAGCACGTCCGGATGGCCGTGACCGAGGCACGACACCGCCGCGCCGCCACATGCGTCGAGGTAGCGCCGCCCGTCGGCGTCGACGACGTGCATGCCCGAGCCGCCGACGGCGACCGGCGGGGTGCGATGGAGGTGGCGGTGGAGGACGTGGGTCACGAAAAGGGGAAAGGCGGCGATGGGAGACAGGAGATGCGCGATGGCGTTCGACGTCGGGTCACGGCCCCGGCCGCGGTCGATGCGTCGGCATCGGCGTGCCGACCCTGATCGTCCACCGATGACCGCCGCCGCTCACTGCGGCGTCCACGCGTGCCGGTCGCGCGCCAGCAGCGCGCCCCACTTCTCGTCGCTCGGGTGCGCGAAACGCGTCGGCGTGCCGTCGCGCGCCAGGGGTCGGCCTTCGTTCGCCCACGCGAAGATGCCGCCTTCGAGGTTGCGGACATCGCGGTGTCCGGCATTGACGAGCTTGCGAGCGGCGCGTGCCGAGCGCAGGCCGCCCGAGCAGTAGCAGACGATGGGCGCGCCCGGGTCGAGCGACGCCAGCGCGCTCACGGCGGCAGCGCCGTCCTTCACGCCGATCGCGCCGGGAATCATGCTGACGGCGTGCTCGGCGGGCGAGCGCACGTCCACCAGGACGGGCGCCGGACGCGTGCGGTCCGCGAGCCACGACGCGAGCGCGTCGGGGGCGATGAGCGGCACGTCGGCGAAGCGTTCGGCGAGCCACGCCGCGAGCGCGACGCGGTCCACCGGCGGCGAGTCGACCATGTCCCCCCTCGGGATCACCCGTGAAAGCGTGGCAGTATGCCGCGCCGCGCGCCGGCGGGATACGGCGGCGGCTGCGAACGCCCCGCCGCCGCGGCGGGTCCGACGGGCGGCCGGGCGGCTGGCTATACTCGGCCGGGTCGGCGGGACGCGCGTCGCCGCGAGGCTCGACAGGGGGCGCCTTGGACAGGTTGCGGAAAATGTCGGCAGGGGTGCGCGCGGGCCGCCGGAGGCACGCCGAACTCGACGCGTTCATGGCGCGGTTGTCGGGGACGGTGAGGCGCAGTCGCCGACGGGGTCAGCATGAAATCTGACCCCGGTTCGCGACGATGGGCGCCTTTGCGCGTCGAGGTACGGCCGGCCTAGGGCCTTGCGCCACGCAGCTTGATGTGGATGTTCTTCTCCTGCGTGTAGCGCAGGAGCTCCTCGAAGCACTCCTCGCGCCCGAAGCCCGACTGGCGCACGCCGCCGAACGGCGCGCCCAGGTAGTGGCGGCCCACCTCGTTGATCCACACGTAGCCGACGGCGACCGCCATCGCGGTCCGGTGCGCCGTCGACAGGTCGTTGGTGAAGATCGCGCAGGTCAGGCCGTAGGGCACCGCGTTGACGTCGTCGAGCATGCGGCGCTCGTCGGACCACGGCAGGATCGCGAGCACCGGCCCGAAGATCTCCTCCTGCGCGATGCGCATCGCCTGCGTCACGTCGCAGAACACCGTCGGCTCGTAGAAATGTCCGTGCGCGAGCGCGGGATCGACCGGGCGGCGCCCGCCGCACAGGAGGCGCGCGCCGTCGGCGTGCGCGGAAGCGACGTAGCCCTCGATGCGCTCGAGCTGCGCGCGGCTCACGATCGCGCCCATCGTCGTGGCGGGATCGGTCGGGAGGCCCGGCCGAAACGCCGCGATGCGCGCCTCGACGCGCTCGAGCACGTCCCGGTAGATCGACGCGTGCACGAACGCGCGGCTGGTCGAGCCGCACGACTGTCCGCACCACGTGAAGTTCATCCCGCCGACGACGCCGGCGGCGACCTCGTCGGGGTCCGCGTCGCCGTACGCGATCAGCGCGTTCTTGCCGCCGAGCTCCAGCATCACCGGCTTGACCGTGTCGCTCGCCGCGCGCATCACGGCGCGGCCCGCGGCGACGCTTCCGATGATCGCGACCATCGCGACGCCGGGATGGCCCGCGAGCGCCGCGCCCGTCGCCCGGTCGCCGGGCAGCACGTTGAAGGCGCCAGGCGGAAGCAGGTCGGCCGTGATCTCGGCGAGGCGCAGCGACGACAGCGGCGCCTGGTCGGGCGGCTTGACGATCACGCTGTTGCCGGCGGCGAGCGGCGCCGCCGACTTGCCGGCCGCGAACATGAACGGATGGTTGAACGGCACGATGCGCGCGACGACGCCGAGCGGCTCGCGCACCGAGAAGTTGACGGCGTCCGGCCCCATCGGGATCGACGCGCCCTTCATCTCGGTGACGAGCCCGGCGAAGAAGTCGAGCTGCGCCGCGGCGACCTTCGCGTCGCTCGCCATCTCGCGCACCGGGTTGCCGCCGTTGACCGCGTCGAGCCAGGCGAGCTCGTCGGCGTGCTTGCGCACGCGCTCGGCGACCGCGCGCAGGATGCTCGCCCGCTCCAGCGGCGCGACCTTGCGCCACGCGTCGTACCCGCGCGCCGCTGCGCCGACCGCGGCGTCGACGTCGGCGGTGCCCGCCACCGCGACCTCGCCCAGCGAGGCGCCGGTGCCCGGATCGAACGTCGCGTCCAGACGGCCGTCGATGGGAGGATGCCATCCGCCGCCGTAGTAGAGGTCGCGGCGGCCGGGAAGCTGGTGCCGGTGCGTGCTCATGAGAGCCTCACGTCGCCGCGCGGCGATCGCCGCGCCCGAAGCGGCCGATCAGCGCGTTGAGGCCGATCGACAGCACGAACACGACGATCAGCAGCGCGTACATCTTCGGCATGTCGAAGGTCGCGTAGGCCTGGATGACCAGGTAGCCCAGCCCCTTGTTCGAGAGCTTGGTCTCCGCGAGCAGCGTGCCGATGATCGCCACCCCCAATCCGAGGCGGAAGCCGTTGACCACCGGCTGGCGCATCGCCGGCAGGTAGATCGACGTCACCATCTTCCACGGCGTGGCGCGAAAGCTCCTGCCGACGCGGATCAGCACCTCGTCGATCTGGCGCATGCCGGCGGCCGCGCTGATGGCGACCGGGAAGAAGCACGACACGACGCCCATCGCGATCTTCGAGCCGGCGCCCACGCCGAACCACATCAGCATCACCGGGAAGAAGATGATCTTGGGCGTCGGGCCGAGGTAGAGGAGCAGCGACTCGAACGCGTTCGACAGGAACCGGTTCGCGCCGAGCGCGATGCCCACGGCGAGCCCGAGCACGCCGCCGATCGCCACGGCGACGGCGATCTCCATCGCCGTGACGCCGAGGTTGGCGAAGAAGTCCGGGGCCGACAGGAGGGCGACGAGCGCCCTGCCGATCGCCTGCAGCGACGGAACGACGTCGCGGAACAGCAGCCCCGACATCGCGAGCGCTTCCCACGCGGCCAGCGCGACGGCGACGATGGCAATGCGCAGCAGCAGCACGCGCCGTCCCGTGGACGCGCGCGCGCGAGGCATGGCCGTCAGCGGTGCGGCCGAAGCCATCGCTCGATCCTTTCGGTCAGGTCGAAGAACACGATCGACGTCAGCACGACGAACAGGATCGCGCCGTAGGTACCGGGGAGGTCGTAGCGCTCGGCGAGCTCGTTGACGAGCTGGCCGAGCCCGCCGAAGTTGATCAGGAACTCGACGCCGACGATGTTGATCATCGCGAACACCATCCCGAGCCGCATGCCGACGAACACCGTCGGCAGCGCGGCGGGAAGCAGGATCTTCCAGAACTGCTGCGAGCGCGTGAGCTTGAACGAGCGCCCGACGTCGATCAGCACCGGGCGCGTGCCGGCGAGGCCCTCGACGGTCTTCAGGATCACCGGCGCGAGACCCGCCGCGAAGCCGATCATCACGATCGTCGTCGCGCTGCGCCCGAAGATCACGAGGAACAGTGGATACATGAGCACGATGGGCGCCGCCGCGAGCGCACCTACCCAGGTCTCGGTCGCGAGGCGCAGCAGCCGGAACCGGTAGAGCAGCACGCCGAGGCCGATGCCCACGGTGCCGAGCAACAGTGCCGCCCACAGCACCTCCAGCGTCGTCTGCCAGAACCGCGCGGGCACGTGCTCCTCGGCCACGATCCGCGGGATCGCCATGAGCACCTGCGAGGGGAGCGGCACGACGAACGCGTTGACGGCGCCGGCGCGGATCAGTCCCTCGATCGCGGCGAACGCCGCCACGACCGACGCCACGCCGAACGCTCGCGCGGGCCAGGGCGAGGCGAGGGCGCCACGCGCGCTCACGGCCTGCCGCCCTCGCGCACGCGCGCCTCGTCGGCGGCGATGCCGCGGCTCGCCTCCTCGCGCAGGTCGTGCCAGATCTGCGCGACGGTGTGGCCGAACGCCTCGCTGCCGACGATCTCGGCGTCGCGCGGGTGCGGCAGCCCGACGTCGACGACGCGCTTCAATCGCCCCGGCCGGTAGGTCATCACGAGCACGCGGTCGGACAGCTGCACCGCCTCGGTCAGGTTGTGCGTGATGAGCAGCGTCGTCTGCTTCAGCTCCTGCTGGATCTGCAGCACCTTGTCGCCGAGCAGCACGCGCGTCTGCTCGTCGAGCGCCGCGAACGGCTCGTCCATCAGCAGGATCTTGGGCTCGGAGGCGAGCGTGCGCGCGATCGCGACGCGCTGGCGCATGCCGCCCGAGAGCTCGGACGGATAGCGGCGCTCGAATCCGGACAGGCCGACCAGCTTGACGAAGTGCGCGGCCCGGTCGCCCCGCTCCCCCTTCGCCATGCCGGCGATCTCGAGCGGGAACGCGACGTTCTCCAGGACCGGGCGCCAGGGAAACGTCGACTCCTCCTGGAACACCATCCCGATGGCGGGATGCGTGCCCGCGATCGTCGTGCCTTCGACGGTGACGCGACCCTCGTAGTCGCCGAGGAGCCCGCCGATGATGTTGAACAGCGTCGACTTGCCGCAGCCGGAGGGCCCGATGATCGAGACGAACTCGCCGGGCGCGACGGTGAACGACACGTCGTCGACCGCGGTCACCGTCTGGTCCGCGGTGACGAAGCGCTTGACGATGTGATCGACCTCGAGCTGCGCGCGCGGCACCGTCGCCATGTCAGCGCTTCCCGGTCGTCGCAGCCGCCATCGATGCGGGTGTCGAGCCGCCGGCGACGCGCACGTCGACGACCGCGACCGCGCCGCGGTCGACGGCGGCCACGGCACGCGCGAGCGCGTCGGCGAGCCCGGCGCGCTCGGCGACCGGCCCGAAGCCTTCCGCGCCCTGCGCGCGCGCCAACGCGGCGAGGTCGATCTCCGGATCGGCGATGCGCTGGCCGATCCACTTGTTCGCGACCGGCCGGTGGCGCGCCTTCGCGACGCGCTCCTGGTGCACCTCGTCGTTGTAGAACGACCGGTTGTTCGTGACGACGACCAGGAGCGGGATCCGGTAGTGGACGGCCGTCCACAGCGCGGTGACCCCCATCAGGAAGTCGCCGTCGCCGCACACCGCGATCGTCGTCACGCCACGCTCGCGCAGCGCCAGCGCCGCCCCGACGCCCAGGCCCGGTCCGGCGCCGATGCCGCCGCCGCCGTCGGACCCGAGGAAATCGAGCGGCCCGGTGAACGGCCAGCTCGCGCCGTTCCACGACAGCGGCAGGTGCGCTAGCGAGACCTTGCGCGGCCCGACCGCGACCTTGAGCGCGCTCGCGACGTGATCGGTGGTGAGCGCGCCCGCCGGCAGCGCGGGCTTCGGATGATCGTGCTTCGGCGCGGCGTGACGCGGCTTCCCCGGCCCCAGCGCCGCGAGGAGGGCGGGCACGACCGCCTCCGGCGCCGCGGCGAGGTGAACGTCGACCGGCGGGAAGCCCTGGTGATCCATGCTCCAGCCATTGTGCAGCACGTGGTCGAGCGACGCGTGCACGACTCGCGCGCGCGGCTCGCCGCGGCAGGCGGTCGCGAGCGCGCCGGCGAGGTCGACCCAGTCGAGCGACAGGATCGCGTCGGCCGCCGCGATCGCCTGCGCCGCGTCGGGCGGGAGCATCAGCGACGGCGCGCCGACGTGCTGCGGATGGTCGGTCGGGAACGCCGCCCCGACCTTGAGATCGGTGACGACGGCCGCACCGAGGCGCTCGGCGAGGCGAACGCGCTCGTCCCATGCGCGCTGGTCGCGCGACACGCGGCCCATCAGGATCACCGGCCGCGCCGCCGCCGCGAGGAGCGCGGTCGCACGCCGCAGCGCGTCGCCGTCGGGAGCGTGCGCGACCGGCGGCCCGTAGCGTGCGACGTCGATCGGCGGCAGCGGCGCGTCGATGCGCGCCTCCTGCATGCCGGCGTCCAGGTTGACGTAGACGGGGCCTTTCGGCTCGGTGCGCGCGTGCCACGCCGCCCGCAGCAGCGCCTCGCGCGCGGCCGCGGGCGAGGCCGGCTGGTCGTCCCACTTGACGTAGGCGCGCACGAGCGCGCCCTGGTCGCGCGCCGTGTGGATCCAGTCGATCCACGGCCGGCGCAGCGCGGCGTCGACCGGGCCGGTCGCGCCGAGCATCACCACCGGCATGCGGTCGCACCACGCGTTGAAGATCGCCATCGTCGCGTGGAACAGCCCGACGTTGCTGTGCAACGCGACGGCGAGCGGCGCGCCGGTGACTTTCGCGTAGCCGTGCGCGATCGCCACCGCGTGCTCCTCGTGCAGGCACAGCAGGATCTGCGGGGCGCGGTTGCCGAGGAAGTTGACGAGGCTGTCGTGCAGCCCGCGGAAGCTCGCGCCCGGGTTGAGCGCGATCCACGGGACGCCGGTCGCCCGAAGCGCCTCGGCGACGACGTCGCTCCCGAAGGCGGGCGCGCCCCCGAGCGGACCGTCGGGGCGTTCGATCGGCGTCGTCGCCGAGCCGGCGCGTCGACCGCTTGCCTCGCCGCAGCCGACGTCATCCCCGCGAAGGCGGGGATCCAGCGACTTTGCGCTCGGGGAGCGACGCCGCTGGACTCCCGCTCCCAGGTAGGAGCGCTCGCGGACAGGCTTCGTGGGACTGACGATGTCGCTGCCGCGACGCGTGCGTGCAGCCGGCTTGCGCGCCGCCACCGGAGACCTCGCCACGACCTCGCGCGCTCGCCGCGGCGTCAGCGCGGCGGGATCTGGATCAGTGTCTTCAGCTGCTCGGGTGTCAGCTGCGTCGCCGTGAACTTGAGGTCGACCGCGTCCTTCACGATCGTCTCGAGGCCCACGACCTGGTCGGGATCGACCGCCGACTTGGGGAAGAACTGGTCGCGCGTGCGTTTCGCCATCTCGATCGGGATGCCGACGAAGTCCGCGTAGGTCTTGAGCGCTGCCGGGTCGTTCGAGTACATCCAGTCGATGGTCTCGCGGTAGGCCTTCATGTAGCGCTCGATCACCGCCTTGCGCGTCTGCAGCGTCTGCACGTTGACGATGTTGACGCGCACCGTCTGGCCCTTGAACACCGCCGCGTCGTTGCCGCTCGCGATCACGCGGATCGCGCCCTCGTCGAGCTGCTTGAGCCCGAACGGCGGCGCCGACCAGCCCACGTCGATCTGGCCCGACATCACCTGCGTGAGCGTCGGCGCGGGGCCGCCGGTCGCGGTCGGCTTGGCCTTGAGATCGTACTGGCTCATGAAGGCCTTGACGATCCCGTGCGTCGAGCTGCCGTTGGTCGAGTAGGCGATCGTCTTGCCTTCGGTGTCCTTGAGCGTCTTGATCGGCGAGGCGGCCGGCACGTACCAGAAGAGGTCGCCCGCGCCGGTGGTCTCGGCGCTGATGATGCGCACCGGAGCGCCCTTCGAGAACAACGAGAGCGCGCCCATGATGCCGCCCGCGATGCCGAGGTCGGCGCTGCCGGAGACCACCGCCTGCTGCGTCTCGCCGGCGCCCTGCGTCCACAGGATCTCGAGGACGATGCCGTGCTTCTTGAAGATGCCCGCGCGCTGGCCGACCTCGGAGATCGACGTGTCCCAGTTGCCCCGTTGACCCGCGGCGATCTTGAGCGTGTCCTGCGCCTGCGCCGCCGCGACGAGCGCGACGGCCGAGAGCGCCGCGACGGCGCTGCGGATGAGCGTGGTGGTTCGCATCGATGCCTCCGGTGGATGGCGCCGGCGGTCCCGGGGCGCCCCGGGCCGTCGTGCTCGTGATGACGCCCCTGCTACGGGGAGCCTGCGCGCGAGTGTCGCGTGAGCGGGCGCGTTTCGTCAATGCGCTCGGAGCCGCCTTGCCGCGCAGACGCTTAGGAACCTAAGATGACGTCCGGCCGGCGTGCGCGAGCGGCGTGCGGGCGAGCCCGCCGTGGCCGGCGGGCGCCGGCCCGCTGCCGCCGCCCGCTCCCTCGCGTCCCCATCGTGACCGATCCCCATTCCCTGCCGCTCGAGCTCGTGATCGCGCGCGCCGACGACATCGCCGACGGCGTCAGGCGCTTCGAGCTGCGCGACCCCGCCGGCGCCGACCTGCCGCCGTTCACGGCTGGGTCGCACATCGTCGTGCGCGTGCCCAACGGCGAGGAGCGCAAGTACTCGCTGTGCAACGATCCGGCCGAGCGCGACCGCTACGAGATCGCGGTCAAGCGCGACACCTCGGGGCGCGGCGCGTCGGTGAGCTTCGTCGACGACGCGCGCGAGGGCGACCGGCTGCGGGTCTCGCTGCCCGACAACGCGTTCGCGCTCGACGGGAAGGCGCCCGCGGCGATCTTCATCGCCGGCGGCATCGGCATCACGCCGATCCTCGCGATGATCCGTGCGCTCGAGAGCCGCGGCGACACGTCGTGGAAACTCTATTACCTGGTGCGCGACCGCGCCTTTGCGCCTTTCGCCGACGTCCTCGACGACCCGGCGCTGCGTGCGCGCGTGCGCATCCACGCCGATGGCGGCGACCCGGCGCGGTCGCTCGACCTGTGGCCGCTGTTCGAGAAGCCGGGTCGCGCGCACGTCTACTGCTGCGGCCCGCGCCCGCTGATGGACGCCGTGCGCGACATGACCGGGCACTGGCCGTCGGGGAGCATCCACTTCGAGAGCTTCGTCGACGGCGCCGCGATGGCGCGCCCGGAGGATCGCCCGTTCACCGTGCGGCTCGCGCGGAGCGGCGGCGATGTCGAGGTCCCCGCGGGCGTCACGATCCTCGAGGCGCTGCGGCGCGCCGGCCACCGGCATCCGTCGTCGTGCGAGAGCGGCACCTGCGGCACGTGCAAGACGCGCCTCGTCGAAGGCGAGCCCGAGCACCGCGACCTCGTGCTCGCGCCCGACGAGCAGGCCGACCACATCATGATCTGCGTGTCCCGCGCGCGCTCCGACGTGCTGGTGCTCGACCTGTGAGCGCGTCGGGCGTCACCCCTGGTGTCAGACACCCCTCCGACACCGGAGTGTCGGAGGGGTGTCTGACACCAGGGGTGGTCGCTCCGGTCCGGATCGGCGTGGCGGGCCTGGGACGTGCGTTCGCGTTCATGCTGCCGACGTTCCGCGCCGATCCGCGCGTGCGGCTCGTGGCCGCCGCCGACCCGCGCGAGAGCGCGCGCCGGCGCTTCGCTTCCGACTTCGGCGGCCGCGCCTACGACAGCGTCGAGGCGCTGGTGCGCGACGACGCCGTCGACGCGGTCTACGTCGCCACGCCGCACCA
>DASTCK010000218.1:0-9881 GCA_035711225.1 Casimicrobiaceae bacterium | reverse complement strand
AGGTCGTCGAGCAGGTCGCGCAGCGACGACACCGACAGCGGCGTCGCGCCTGGCGCGGCGAGATCCTCGAGGATCTGCACGAGCCGCGACATGTGCGTTCCCTTGCGGTCGGATGCGAGCGCGACCATCACGCCGAACGTCGCGATCGTCGACTGCGGCGCGCCCTCGCCGTCCGCGAACGCGAGCGGATAGCGAAGGCCGCGGATGCCGACCTGGTCGATCGCGAGGTTGCGCTCGTCGCTGCCCGCCTGCGTGTCGGGGATCGGCATCAGCGTCGACGGGTTCTCGGGGCGGTTCATGGGGCGGGAAGCGTAGCAGGATTTCGGGACGGCGGAAGGCGGCGATAGGCGATAGGCGATAGGACGTCAGGACTATCCATAGCGGCTCGCCGACTTCACGCCGGCATTTCTATCGCCTATCGCCTATCGCCTATCGCCTATCGCCTATCGCCTATCGCCCATCGCCCATCGCCCATCGCCTATCGCCGCATTTGGGGTTCACGCCGCCGGCTTGACCCGCGGCTTTGCGCGGCGCTGCGGAAAGCGCGCCTCGATCGCACGCACGATGCCGTCGGCGTCGAGGCCGCAGGCGGCGAGCAGCTGGACCGAGTCCCCGTGGTCGACGAACGCATCGGGCAATCCCAGGTGCAGCAGCGGAGTGGCCACGCCCTCGGACGCAAGCGCCTCGGCGACCGCGCTGCCGGCGCCGCCGGCGACGACGTTCTCCTCGACGGTGACGATCGCCTCGTGCGTACGCGCGATCTCCAGCGTCGTCGCGACGTCCAGCGGCTTCACGAAACGCATGTCGGCGACGGTGGCATCGAGCCGCTCCCCCGCCGCGCGCGCTGCCGCGAGCGGCGCGCCGAACGCGAGGATCGCGATGCGACGCGACTTCGAGCGCCGCACGATCACGGCTTCGCCGACCGGCAACGTCTCGAGCGCGGGCTCGATCGCCGCGCCCGGTCCCGTGCCGCGCGGGTAGCGAACCGCCGCGGGCGTGCCGAGCCTGAACGCGGTCGTCAGCATCTTGCGGCACTGGTCCTCGTCGGACGGCGTCATCACCGTCACGTTGGGCAGGCAGCGGAGGAACGACAGGTCGAATGCGCCGTGGTGCGTCGCACCGTCGGCCCCGACGAGCCCCGCCCGGTCGATCGCGAAGGTCACCGGCAGGTTCTGGAGCGCGACGTCGTGGATCAGCTGGTCGTAGGCGCGCTGCAGGAACGTCGAGTAGATCGCGACGACCGGCCGCATGCCCTCGCAGGCGAGCCCGGCGGCGAACGTCACCGCATGCTGCTCGGCGATGCCGACGTCGTGGTAGCGGTCGGGGAAGCGGCGCGAGAACGCGACCAGCCCCGAGCCTTCGCGCATCGCGGGCGTGATCGCGACGAGCCGCGGGTCGTCGGCGGCCATGTCGCAGGCCCACTCGCCGAACACCTGCGTATAGCTCGGCGCCGTCGACGGCTTCGCGACGATGCCCACGGCCGGGTCGAACCTGCCGACGCCGTGATAGAGGATCGGGTCGTCCTCGGCGCGCGCATAGCCGTGGCCCTTCTTGGTGACGACGTGCAGGAACTGCGGGCCGCGCAGCTTGCGAACGTTGACGAGCGTCGCAACCAGGAGGCCGAGGTCGTGGCCGTCGATCGGCCCGATGTAGTTGAAGCCGAACTCCTCGAACAGCGTGCCCGGGAGCACCATCCCCTTGACGTGCTCCTCGGCGCGCTTGGCGATCTCGTGCGCGGGCCCGGGCAGCTTCGAGAGCACCTCCTTGCCGCCGCGGCGCACCGTGTCGTAGAGCCGCGACGACAGCACCTTCGCGAGGTAGTTGTTGAGCGCGCCGACCGGCTCCGAGATCGACATCTCGTTGTCGTTCAGGATCACGAGGATGTCGGCGCCCTCGGCGTTGTTGAGCGCCTCGAACGCCATGCCGGCGGTCATCGCGCCATCGCCGATCACGGCGACCACGTGCCGCGAGTCGCCGGCGAGGCGCGCCGCCGCGGCCATCCCCAGCGCGGCCGAGATCGACGTCGACGAGTGCGCGGTGCCGAACGTGTCGTACTCGCTCTCGGCGCGGCGCGGGAAGCCGGAGGGCCCGCCCGCCTGGCGCAGCCTCGCCATCGCCTCGCGCCGGCCGGTGAGGCTCTTGTGCGCATAGGTCTGGTGGCCGACGTCCCAGACGATGCGGTCGCGCGGCGTGTCGTACGCGGAGTGCAACGCGATGGTCAGCTCGACCGTGCCGAGGTTCGACGACAGGTGCCCGCCGGTCGCCGACACCGACGCGAGCAGGAACGCGCGCAGCTCGCGCGCGAGCTGCGGCAGGTCCGCGCGGTCGAGCCGGCGCAGGTCCGCGGGCGAGGCGATGCGGTCGAGGATCTGCGCCATCGTCAGCGCGTACGGCGGACGATGTCGTCCGCGATGTCGAGGAGGCGTCCGGCGGCCGGCTTCGCGGCCAGCGCGAGCCGCGCCGCGCCCGCGAGCTCGTACGCCTTCGCGCGCGCGGCGTCGACGCCGAGGAGCGACACGTAGGTGGGCTTGCGTTGCGCGGCGTCCTTGCCGGCCGTCTTGCCCAGCGCGTCCGATGTGGCGGCGACGTCCAGCACGTCGTCGATCACCTGGAACGCGAGGCCGGCGGCCGCGGCATACGTGTCGAGCGCGCGCTCGTCGTCGGCCGACAGCGAAGGTCCCGCCGATGCCCCGAGGCGCACGGCGGCCCCGATCAACGCCCCGGTCTTCAGGCGATGCATCGCGGCCAGCGAAGGCTCGTCCATCGCTCGTCCCGTGGCGTCGAGGTCGATCGCCTGCCCGCCCGCCATCCCGGCGGCGCCGGATGCACGCGCGAGCAGCGCGCACGCACGCGCGGCGTCCCGGAGGCGCGCCCCGGCGAGCACCTCGAAGGCGCGCGACTGGAGGGCGTCGCCGGCCAGCAGGGCGGTCGCCTCGCCGAACGCGACGTGGCAGGTCGGCCGGCCGCGGCGCATCGTGTCGTCGTCCATCGAAGGCAGGTCGTCGTGCACGAGCGAATAGGCGTGGATCAGCTCGACGGCTGCGGCCGGCGCATCGACGTCGTCGACCTTCGCGCCGGCGAACTCGCCCGCCGCGTAGGCGAGGAGCGCGCGCACGCGCTTGCCGCCGCCGAGCGTCGCGTAACGCATCGCCTCGGCGAGCCGCGACGTGCCGCCGGAGCCTACCGGCAGCGCGTGATCGAGCACGTGCTCGATGCGGGCGCGATGGGCCGCGGCCCAGTCCGCGAACGCGGCATCGCCCGTCATGACGCGCGACCGGTCATCCTTCATCGAACGCGGCGGCTCCGTCGGCACGATGCATGTCCTGCCTTCGTCCTCATTCCTCGTCCGGCTTGAACGCGGTCAGCACGCCCTTCTCGAGGACGTCGATCTCGAGTTGCGCGTCCTTGAGCGTGGCCTGGCAGTACTTGAGCAACTCCGCACCGCGCCTGTAGGACTCCAGCGCTTCCTTCAGCGGGACCTGTCCGCCCTCCATCGCCGCGACGATGCCCTCGAGCTCGGCGAGGGCGGCTTCGAAACTTGCGGGCGCGGTCGGGGTCTGGGACATGGTGGGGCCTCGGCTGGGGCGTGCGCGGGATTGGCGGTTGGACCGCGGTCGCCGCGAACCGTGCCGGGCGACCCGCGGCGGGCCACGGCGGCGAGCGTGGCCCGGAACGTGCTCCCGCTCGACGGGGGCCCTCCGCGCCCGGGCAGGACCCCTAAGGTCTTGACCTGATTGCGGAAAGCGCAATATACTAGCATGTTTTGACGACGCGGCCTCGCGTCCGGCCGGATCCCTGCGGGGACTTCGGCGGAAGAAGCGGCCGACTCGGCAAAGGTACGGAGTCGGAGGGGCACGTCGGCCGAAGCCGGCCGGCGCTCCCCTCGAGGCGTTCCGGGTTGTTGGGTTGGGGTTTCTTTCGAAAGGACCGGAGGTCATGTCGAACCTGGCGGCCGCAGGGCACCTGCGGCAACCCGTCTCGCAATTCCCGTCGCACTGGTACGGCGATCCGCGCGTCCACGAAGCGGAGATGCGCACGCTGTTCGCGCGCGCGCCCGGCTACGTCGGCCACGAGTTGATGGTGCCGGAGGTCGGCGACTACCACGCGCTGCCCGGGCGGCAGGATGCCCAGTCGCTGGTGCGCAGCGCCGACGGCATCGAGCTCCTGTCGAACGTCTGCCGCCACCGGCAGGCCCTGATGCTGAAGGGCCGCGGCAACGCCCCGGCCATCGTGTGCCCGATCCACCGCTGGACCTACGACCTCAAGGGCGAGCTCATCGGCGCCCCGCAGTTCGAGAGCAAGCCCTGCGCGAGCCTCGCGCGCACGCCGATGCAGAACTGGAACGGCCTCCTGTTCGACGGGCCGCGCGACGTCGCGCGCGACCTCGCGGCGCTCACCACGCGGGACCTCGATTTCTCCGGCTACGTGCTCGACCGGGTCGACCTGCACGAGTGCAACTACAACTGGAAGACCTTCGTCGAGGTCTACCTCGAGGACTACCACGTCGGCCCGTTCCACCCTGGACTCGGCAAGTTCGTCACCTGCGAGGACCTCAAGTGGGAGTTCGCGCCGTGGGCGTCGCTGCAGACGGTGGGCCTCAACGCGAGCTTCGCGAAGGCCGGCACGAAGACCTACGAGCGCTGGCACAAGGCCGTGCTCGACTTCTATCGAGGCGAACTGCCGCGCCACGGGGCGATCTGGCTCACCTACTACCCGAACGTCATGGTCGAGTGGTATCCGCACGTGCTGGTGATCAGCACGCTCTACCCGCGCGGCCCCGAGAAGACGCTCAACGTCGTCGAGTTCTACTATCCCGAGGAGATCGCGCTGTTCGAGCGCGAGTTCGTCGATGCCGAGCAGGCGGCCTACCACGAGACCGCCCGCGAGGACGACGAGATCGCCGAGCGGATGGACGCGGGTCGGCGCGCGCTCGTCGCGCAGGGCCGCAGCGAGGTCGGGCCCTACCAGTCGCCGATGGAGGACGGGATGCAGCACTTCCACGAGTTCTACCGTCGCGAGATGGAAGCCGCGCTCGCGACGCCCTGACGCGTCCGACGCTCCGCGAGAGCGGGCACCGGCAGCGGTCCCGCCCGCAGGGTCGGACCCTGCTCGATCGTTAGGCAGGGACCGACCGCATGCAATCGCTCTGGATGCTCGCCGCCGGCCTCGCGTTCGCGCTGATGGGCGTGTTCGTCAAGGTCGCGAGCGTGCATTTCGCGACCGCCGAGCTCGTGCTGTGGCGCGCGCTCGTGCAGATGGCGGTGGCGTGGGCGTTGCTGCGCCACGCCCGCCTGCCGGTGCGCACGCCGCGCCTGGGGATGCACGTGCACCGCGGGGTGGCCGGGTTCGTGTCGCTGTTCATGTTCTTCCACGCGCTCACCGAGCTGCCGGTCGCCACCGCGATGACGCTCAACTACAGCTCGCCTCTTTTCCTCGCGATCCTGCTCGCGGTGCTCGCCCGCGAGCGTCCCGGCTGGAAGCTCGTCGGCACCGTGCTGCTCGGCTTCGTCGGCGTCGTGCTGCTGTTGCGGCCGACGTTCGCGGCCGACCTGTGGTGGCCGGGACTGATCGGTCTCGCGTCGGGCGCGATCTCCGCCGTCGCCTACTGGAACGTGCGCCAGCTGGTGCGCGCGAACGAGCCCGAGTCGCGCGTCGTGTTCTATTTCGGCCTGTTCGCCCTCGCCGGCGCGCTGGTGTGGATGGCGCCGCAGCGCTGGCACGCGCCGTCCGCCGACACCTGGTGGATGCTGGCGGGCGTCGGCGGCCTCGGGGCGCTCGGTCAGGTGGCGATGACGCGCGCGTACGGGCAGGGCTCGACGCTCGTCACCGCCGCGCTCTCGTACAGCGGGATCGTCTTCTCGAGCGTGATCGGCATCGCGTGGTTCGGCGACCTGCTCTCGTGGCCCGCGTGGCTCGGCATCGCGCTGATCGTCGCCGCGGGTATCCTTGCGGTACACCTGCGGCCCGGCACGCGCGCGGACGCCGCGCCGCAGGTCACCAACGACTGACGCCGATGCCCACGACGCTCGTTCCTCCCGCGACTCTCGCGCAGCACCTCGACGACCCGGGCTGGGTGGTCCTCGACATCCGCCACGACCTGATGCGCCCCGAGCATTGGGGCGAGGACGAGTACCGCGCCGGCCACATCCCGGGCGCGGTGTTCCTCCACCTCGACCGCGACCTGTCCGCGCCGAAGACCGGTCGCAACGGGCGCCACCCGTTGCCCTCGCCCGATGCCGCCGCGGCGACGTTCGGTCGCGCCGGCGTGGGTCCGTCGACGCAGGTCGTCGTCTACGACCAGGCCAGCGGCATGTTCGCGACGCGCGCGTGGTGGATGCTGCGCTGGCTCGGGCATTCCGCCGTCGCCCTGCTCGACGGCGGCTACGAGCGCTGGGTGCGCGAGGGGTTCCCGGTGACGACCGACGCGCGCGCGCCACGCGCGGCGCGATTCGTCCCGGCGCCGCCGCTGCCGACGGTCGATGCGCGCGACCTGCTCGCAAGCCTCCCCACGCGATCGCTCACCATCGTCGATGCACGCGCGCCCGAGCGTTTCCGCGGCGAGACCGAGCCGCTCGATCCGGTTGCCGGCCACATTCCCGGCGCGCGCAACCGGCCCTTCCTCGCCAACCTGACCGAGCAAGGCACGTTCAAGGACCCCTCGACGCTGAGGCGCGAGTTCGCGGCGCTCCTCGGCGACACGTCCCCCGCGAGCGTCGTGCACCAGTGCGGCAGCGGCGTGTCGGCCTGCCACAACCTGCTGGCGATGGTCGTCGCGGGCTACCCGGAGACGCGGCTGTATCCCGGCTCGTGGAGCGAGTGGTGCGCCGATCCCACGCGGCCGGTCGCGACCGGCGACAGGTAGGTCAGACCCGGCGCGATTCCTGAGCGGGGTCCGACCTCACGCGACGGGCGGGACGCGGCCGCGCGTCAGCGCGTGCGCCAGTGCGCGATCGGCTCGTAGCGCGCGCCTTCCGAGAGCAGCCGCGACGACATCAGCACGACGTCGTCGACGCTCCAGGCGATCGGCGGATCGATCGTGCCCTCGACGGGCCGCGCGCAACGGCGCGCGAGCGTGACGTGCGGCCGGAAGGGCCGGGCCTCGGGCGCAATCCCGCGCGTGGCGAGCGCGGCCGTCAGCTCGCGGTGCGCGCGCTCGAGTGCGAGTGGCGTGCGCCCCGGCGCGGCCCAGGCGATCCCCGCGCGCCTGAACGAGCCGAGGGCGTCGAGCGCTAGCGTGAACCGGTCGCAGCGCAGGACGTCGCCCGCCTCGCGCACCGTCGCGACCGCCTTGCCGGCCACCGTCCCGATGAACACCACGGTCAGGTGCAGCGTGTCCGGCGCGCTCGGTCGCCCGCCGGCGCGTTCGGCGGTGTCGGTCGCGAGCGCCTCGAGCCGGCCGCGAGCGCCGCGGTCGGGCATTACAGCGAAGAAGAGGCGGACCGGCGTGTCGGCGTGGTCGCTCATGCGGGTCGCGCCTGCGCGCGCGTCCGGTAGCATAGCCGCGTCGATGAGGTCGGGTCCGCACCCCCGTCCCCGAGCGGTCCTGCTACCGGGAGGTCACATGCCACGCCTGCACGACCGCGTCGCCATCGTCACCGGCGCTGCGCAGGGCATCGGTCACGCCATCGCGAAGCGCCTGCTCGACGAGGGCGCGCGCGTGCTCCTGTGCGACCTCGACGCCACGCGCGTCGCGAACGCCGCCCGCGCGCTCGACCCGGCCGGGAAGCACACCAGCACGCACGCCGGGGACGTGTCGAGGAAGGCGACGGCCGTCGCGCTGGTCGACGCCGCCGTCGCCGCGTTCGGCCGCCTCGACATCCTCGTCAACAACGCCGGGATCACGCACGCGGCCGAGTTCCTCGACCTCGAGGAGGCCGACTTCGACCGCGTCCTCGCCGTCAACCTCAAGTCGATGTTCGTGTGCGGACAGGCGGCGGCGCGCCGCATGGTCGCCCAGAAGTCCGGCGGCGCGATCGTCAACCTCTCGTCGGTCAACGCGATCCTCGCGATCCCCAACCAGGTGCCCTACGTCGTCAGCAAGGGCGGCATCAACCAGCTCACCAAGGTGATGGCGCTCGCGCTCGCGCCGCACGGCATCCGCGTCAACGGCATCGGGCCGGGCACGATCGCCACCGAGATGGCGAAGAAGGCGGTGCTCGGCAGCGAGGAGGCGAAGCGGAAGATCCTGTCGCGCACGCCGATGGGACGTCTCGGCGAGCCCGAGGAGATCGCCGCCGTCGCCGCGTTCCTCGCATCCGACGACGCGTCGTATCTCACCGGACAGACGATCTACCCCGACGGCGGGAGGCTGGGCCTCAACTACACGGTGCCGGTCGACTGAAACGCCGCCGGGGATCTCCGCCTCGACGAACTTCGCGAAGCGCCAGCGATTCCTGCGGCCGATGCGGGTCACCGCTACGCGACCGACGCGAGCACGCTGCATGCGATGACAGGGTGGGTATTGGAGGGCCTGGTCATGTGCGTTTCCCCCTAGCGACTCTTCGACGATGCAAGGGACGGCGAGCGCCCGCCGGGAAGTGCGCGGCCTCGTAGGCGCGCCGGCGACCGCGCAAACGGACTCCGGCCTTCGCGCACCCCGGAACTCCGCCATGGAACGCGGTACCCAAGCCCAAGAGGCCAACCATGGAGGTGCTGCGATGAAGCTCGACACGAAGGCAAGGCTGGCGATCGCGATGACCGCGCTCTGCGGCGGGCTCGCGGGCTGCGCGACGTCGCTCGACATGGGCCCGGGCTATTACCACTACGACTGGCGGCTCGCCGGCACGGCTCCGGTGATCACGTACCGCGAGCCCGTCGCCTACAAGGAACGCGTCGTGCTGGTCGAGCCGATGCGCGACGAGTCGACGACCGTCCGCTGACGGCCTGGCGCGCGGCCTCGTCCGGTCGCGCGCGAAAAAAAGGGCCGCGCCCTTGCGGGCGCGGCCTCCGACAGAGGAGCTGCGACGCGACGTCAGTCCGCGGCCGCCGCCACCACCCGTTTCTGCTCGTCGAAGAACTGCTCGTCCTCGGTCGAATGCCTGAGCGC
Organism: Casimicrobiaceae bacterium; assembly: GCA_035711225.1. GTDB lineage: Bacteria > Pseudomonadota > Gammaproteobacteria > Burkholderiales > Casimicrobiaceae > VBCG01. Next base: position 835 of record DASTCK010000218.1, on the reverse strand, counting down.
GGTGGTCGACGACTGGCTGCCCTGCACGGTCGTCGTGACCGTGTCGAAGTAGCCGGTGCCCACCTCGCGCTGGTGCTTGACCGCGGTGAAGCCCCGCTCGGCCGCCGCGAACTCCGCTTCCTGCATCTCGACGAACGCGCTCATGCCGCGGCGGGCGTAGCCGTGGGCGAGGTTGAACATCGAGTAGTTGAGGCTGTGGAAGCCGGCGAGCGTGATGAACTGGAACTTGTAGCCCATCGCGCCCAGCTCGCGCTGGAAGCGCGCGATCGTCGCGTCGTCGAGGTTCTTCTTCCAGTTGAATGACGGCGAGCAGTTGTACGCCAGCATCTTGCCCGGGAATTCGGCCTGGATCGCCTCGGCGAACGCCTTCGCGAATGCGAGGTCGGGCTTGCCGGTCTCGCACCAGATCAGGTCGGCGTACGGCGCGTAGGCGAGGCCGCGAGAAATCGCCTGGCCGAGGCCCTTCTCGGTGCGGTAGAAGCCCTCGACGGTGCGCTCGCCGGTGAGGAACGGGATGTCGTTGGCGTCGACGTCCGACGTGACGAGATCAGCGGCTTCCGCGTCGGTGCGCGCGAGCAGCACGGTCGGCACGCCGAGGCAATCCGCCGCGAGCCGCGCGGCGATCAGCTTCTCGACCGCCTCGCGCGTCGGCACGAGCACCTTGCCGCCCATGTGGCCGCATTTCTTGACCGACGCGAGCTGGTCCTCGAAGTGCACGCCCGCGGCGCCCGCCTCGATCATCGATTTCATCAGCTCGAACGCGTTCAGCACGCCGCCGAAGCCCGCCTCGGCGTCGGCCACGATCGGCGCGAAGAAGTCGACGTCGCCCTTGCCT
>DASTCK010000217.1:0-3125 GCA_035711225.1 Casimicrobiaceae bacterium | reverse complement strand
CGCGCAAGCGCGCGAGGCGGCGTTGCTCGCGCAATTCCGCGCGCCCGCCGCACCTGCCATGCCGATTGCGGCGTGACGAGACCGGGGTCAGATTAGAATCTGGCCCCATGCAACTGCAAGGCCTGCGCGTCGTCGATCTCTCCCGCATCGTGTCCGGGCCCTTCTGCTCGATGTTCCTCGCGGACATGGGCGCGGAGGTCATCAAGATCGAGGACGTCGACGACGGCGACCCGGTGCGCCGGCAGGGCATCGTGCGCGACGGCTTCTCGCTGTACTTCGCGTCGTTCAACCGCAACAAGCGCTCGCTCACGCTCGACCTGCGCAGCGACGAAGGCAAGGAAGTCCTTCGCAAGCTGATCGCGACCGCGGACGTCGTCCTCGACAACTTCCGGCCGGGCGTCATGGAGAAGATCGGCCTGTCGCGCGACGAGCTGCGCCGCCTCAGGCCGGACATCGTCAGCTGCCACATCACCGGCTTCGGTCTCGACGGCCCGTACCGCGACCGGCCGTCGTTCGACTTCATCGCGCAGGCGATGAGCGGCTTCATGAGCGTCAACGGCGCCGAGGGCGAGGCGCCGGCGCGCGCGGCGCCGCCGCTCTCCGACCTGATCGCCGGCGCGTACGCGGCGATGGGCATCTGCGCGGCGCTGGTCCGCCGCGAGCGCACCGGGCAGGGCGAGGAGGTGGCGGCCGCGCTGACGGACGCGATGATCGCCAACCTCGCCTTCCTCGCGACGCACTACTTCGAGACCGGCGAGCAGCCGCTGCGCACCGGCAACGACCACGCGCTGGTCGCACCCTACGGCCTGTTCGAAGCCGCGGACGGCCAGGTCGCGATCGCGCCGTCGAACGACCAGGTCTATTTCAAGCTGCTCGACGCGCTGGGGCTCTCGCACCTGCGCGAGCATCCGGCATTCCGGACCAACCGCGACCGCTTCGAGCGCCGCCCCGCGATCAACGCGCTGATCGAGGCCGAGACCCGCAAGCGTCCGATCGCGCACTGGCTCGACGTGCTGAACGCCGCGGGCGTCCCGTGCGGACGCGTGATGAGGCTGCCCGAGGTGTTCGCCGACCCGCAGGTCCGCCACCAGCAGATGCGCATCACGATCGACCATCCGAAGCACGGCCCGCTCGACGTGCTCGGCTTCCCGATCAAGTTCACCGACGATCCCTGCCGCGTGCACCGGCCGCCGCCGGACCTGGGGGCCGACACCGACGCCATCCTCGCCGAGCTGGGGTACGGGAAGGACCGGATCGCGGAGATGCACGCGAAGCGGGTAGCATGACCGCTCGGGCGATGACCTGGAAAGGCGCCCGGCCGGGGCCGGAGGGCATCGGCCGGAGCCTCTGCGCGTCCCGCGATCCTCGAGCATGAACGCATGACGACCCCTCCTCCTTCCCCTTCCGCTCGACCCGAGGTGCGCGTCACCGAAGTCGGCACCCGCGACGGTTTCCAGGCCGAGCCCGCGTTCATCCCCACGGACGCGAAGGCGGGCGTCATCGACGCGCTGATCGCGGCGGGCATCCGCCACATCGAGGCGACGTCGTTCGTGAGCCCGAAGGCGGTGCCGCAGCTCGCCGACGCCTACGACATGCTCGCGCGCGTCGAGCGCCGCGCCGAGGCGCATCTCGCCGCTTTGGTGCCCAACGCGCGCGGCGCCGAGCGCGCGCTCGCCGCGGGTGTCGACGAGATGGTGTGCTTCGTCTCGGCGAGCGAGACGCACAACCGCGCGAACCTCAACGCGTCGATCGACGGCTCGCTCGCCAACGTCGCCGAGATCGCGGCGATCGCGCGCGGCCGCACGCCGCTGCGCGGCGCGATCGCGTGCGCGTTCGGCTGCCCGTTCGAAGGCGAGGTGCCGGTCGACGCCGCGATGCGCCTCGCCGACGCCTACGCAAAGCTCGGCATCGTGAACCTGACGCTCGGCGACACCACCGGCATGGCGACGCCGCCGACGGTCACCCGGCTCGTACGCGCGCTCGGCGAGCGGTTACCGCAGATGCAGGTCGCGCTGCACTTCCACAACACGCGCGGCGTCGGCCTCGCCAACGTCGTCGTCGGCCTCGAGCTCGGCGTCCGCGAGTTCGAATCGTCGATCGCGGGACTCGGCGGGTGCCCGTTCGCGCCCGGCGCGACCGGCAACATCTGCACCGAAGACCTCGTCTACCTGCTCGAGGAATCGGGCTACGACACCGGCGTCGACCTCGAGGCGCTGATCGAGGTCGCGAAGAAGGTCGAGGCGCTCATCGGCCGGCCGCTGCCCGGCCAGGTCATGAAGGCCGGGCCGCGCCTGCGCAGGTATTCGCTCGAGGGCGCGCGTCGCGCCGTCGGATAATCACGGGACCACCCGAAGGAGGAGTCACATGTTCCGCGTCGTCTGCGCCGCCCTGGCGCTTCTCGGTTTCATCGCGCCGCTCCAGGCGCAGACCTATCCGAGCAAGCCGATCCGCCTGATCGTGCCGTTCCCGCCCGGCGGCGGCACAGACATCTCGTCGCGGCTGGTCGCGGCCGAGCTCTCGAAGTCGACCGGCTGGACGGTCGTCGTCGAGAACAAGGCGGGGGCGTCCGGAATGATCGGCCTGGCCGAGGCGGCGAAAGCGTCGCCCGAAGGCTACGACATCGTGATGGGGCAGGCCGACAACGTGATCATCGCGGCGCCCACGATGAAGTCGCCGCCGCTCGATCCGCTCAAGGATTTGACGCCGGTGATCCAGATCGCGAGCTCGCCGTCGCTGATCATGACGCGCGCCGACTCGCCGTTCAGGACGCTTGCCGACGCCATCGCCGCGGCGAAGTCGGGCTCGACGCCCATCAACTACGGCACCGCGGGCCACGGCACGTTTCCGCAGCTCGCCGTGGACCTCCTGATGCAGAACGGCAACTTCAAGTGGGTCGAGGTGCCGTACAAGGGCGCGTCGCCGGCCATCACCGACCTGCTCGGCGGCCACGTGCAGCTCGCCGCGCTGTCGGTCGCGTCCGGGATCCCGCACATCAAGGGCGGCAAGGTCCGCGGCCTCGCGGTGACCTCGCCGACGCGCAGCGCGGCGCTACCCGACGTGCCGACGGTGGCGGAGTCCGGCTTCGCCGGCTTCGACGCGACGGGCTGGCTCGGCATCTTCGTGCC
>DASTCK010000216.1:0-7619 GCA_035711225.1 Casimicrobiaceae bacterium | reverse complement strand
TGCTGATGGGCGGTTGCGACAAGACGACGCCGGCGCTGCTGATGGGCGCGTTCGCGATGGACCTGCCTTCGATCTTCCTGCCGGCGGGACCGATGCTGCGCGGCGACTTCCGCGGCGGGCCGCTCGGCAGCGGCAGCGACGTCTGGAAGTACTGGGCCGAGCTTCGCGCCGGGACGATCACCGAGGCCGACTGGCGCGAGATCGAAGGCGGCATCGCGCGCACGCCGGGCCATTGCATGACGATGGGCACGGCGTCGACGATGACGAGCGCGGCGGAGGCGCTCGGCCTCACGCTCGCCGGGGCCGCGTCGATCCCGGCGGCGGATTCGCGTCACGCGCAGATGGCCGACAACACTGGCAGGCGGATCGTCGGCATGGTGTGGGAGGACCTGAAGCCTTCCGACTTCCTCACCGCCGCCTCGTTCGACAACGCGATCACGACGGTGCTCGCGCTCTCGGGCTCGACCAACGCCGTCGTGCACCTCGTCGCGATGGCGCGCAGGCTCGGCATTCCGCTCACGCTCGACCGGTTCGACGCGCTGTCGCGCCGCACGCCGGTCCTGGCCAACATCCGGCCGTCCGGCAAGTACCTGATGGAGGACTTCTACTACGCCGGGGGCCTGCGCGCGCTGATGGCGAACCTCGGCGACCTGCTGGACACGAAGCAGCGCACCGTCGAGGCGACGACGATCGGCGAGGCGATCGCCGGCGCCCGCACGTGGAACGACGACGTGATCCGCGATCGCGCGCACGCGCTCGTGCCCGACACCGGGCTCGCGGTGCTGCGCGGCAACCTCGCGCCCGACGGCGCGGTCATCAAGCCCGCGGCCGCCGAGAGCCACCTGCACGTGCACACCGGCCGCGCCGTCGTGTTCGACGACTACAACGATCTCGCCGCGCGGATCGACGGCGAGGCGCTCGACGTCGACAAGGACTCGGTGATCGTGCTGCGCAACGCCGGCCCGCAGGGCGCGCCCGGCATGCCCGAGTGGGGGCAGCTCCCGATCCCGAAGAAGCTGCTAGCGCAGGGCGTGCGAGACATGGTCCGCATCTCCGACGCGCGCATGAGCGGCACGAGCTACGGCGCGTGCGTGCTGCACGTCGCGCCCGAATCGTACGTCGGCGGGCCGCTCGCGTTCGTGCGCGACGGCGACCGCATCACGCTCGACGTGCCGGGCCGCAGGCTGCACCTGCACGTCGACGACGCCGAGCTCGCGCGCCGGCGCAGCCGCTGGAAGGCGCCCGCGCCGCGCTTCGACCGGGGCTTCGGCGCGCTCTACCAGCAGCACATCCGCCAGGCCAACGACGGATGCGACTTCGATTTCCTCGAGCCGGTGAATCCCGGCAGCGGGGACCGGCACGAGCCCGAGATCCACTGAGCGGTTGTCCGATGCGGGATGCCAGATGTCAGTGGCAGCCCGCATCGCCAGCCGACCCCCATCCAGCATCCGACGTCCGACACGGAGACCCCTCATGAACCCTCGCCGCACCCTGCTCCAGGCCGGCGCGCTGGCACTCGTTGCCGCCGCGCTCCCGCACGCCACGCCGGCCCTCGCGCAAGCGTGGCCGTCGAAGCCGATCACCTATGTCGTGCCGTTCCCGCCGGGCGGCACGACCGACGTGCTCGCGCGCATCCTCGGCCAGAAGCTGGGCGCCGCGCTCGGCACGACGATCGTCGTCGAGAACAAGCCCGGGGCGGGCGGCAACGTGGGCTCCGAGTTCGTCGCGAAGGCCGCGCCGGACGGCTACACGATCCTCGGCGGCACGATCAGCTCGCACGCGATCAACGTGTCGCTGTACCCGAAGCTCCCGTACGACCCGGTCACGTCGTTCCAGCCGATCACGCTGATCGGCACCAACCCGAACATCCTCGTCGTCAACGCCGCGTCGCCGTACAGGTCGGTGCAGGACGTCACCGCTGCGCTCAAGGCGAAGCCCGGCTCGCTCTCGTACGCGTCGGCGGGCAACGGAACGTCGCAGCACCTGTCGGCCGAGCTGTACAAGTACATGGCCGGCGTCGACATGGTGCACATCCCGTACAAGGGCAGCGGCCCGGCGATCCAGGACGTCATCGGCGGGCAGGTGCCGATGATGTTCGACACCTCGGTCGTCGCGGGTCCGCACATCGAGAGCGGCCGGCTTCGTGCGCTGGCCGTCACGTCGTCGAAGCGCGCGGCCGTGTTTCCCAACGTGCCGACGATGGCCGAGTCGGGCGTGCCGGGCTACGACGTCGTGTCGTGGCAGGCGGTGTTCGCGCCGGCAGGCACGCCGAAGCCGATCGTCGACCGGCTGCACGCCGAGATCGCGAAGATCCTGAAGGAGCCGGACGTGCAGGAGCGCCTCGCCAAGCTCGGCCTCGACCCGTCGGGCATGGCGCCCGCCGAGCTGGCCGCGTTCCAGAAGGCCGAGATCGACAAGTGGGCGAAGGTGATCAAGGCGGCGAACATCAAGATCGACTAGACGGGCAAGGCGTCGAGAGGAGGAGGAAGCACCGCGCAAGCGTTGCGCCGGTCGGCGCCCGTCGTCGCCGGGGCTTCGCCTCCTTCCTCCATTCCCGTTCCACCGTCCTTCCAGGAGTACCCGTGAACGAACACCGCAACTTCATCGCCGGCGAATGGGTCGCCGGCGCCCGGACGCACGCGAACGTCAATCCCTCGGACACGCGCGACGTCGTCGGCGAGTACGCGCTCGCCGACGCCGCGCAGGCGCGCCTGGCGATCGAGGCGGCGCACGCGGCGTTCCCGGCGTGGTCGGTCGCGACGCCGCAGCAGCGGGCCGACGCGCTCGACTTCATCGGGACCGAGATCCTCGCGCGCAGGGCCGAGCTCGGCGACCTCCTCGCGCGCGAGGAAGGCAAGACGCTGCCCGAGGGCGTGGGCGAGGTCACGCGCGCCGGCCACATCTTCAAGTTCTTCGCCGGCGAGGCGCTGCGCACCGGCGGCGAGCTGCTGCCCTCGGTGCGTCAGGGCATCAGCGTCGAGATCACGCGCGAGCCGCTCGGCGTCGTGTCGATCATCACGCCGTGGAATTTCCCGATCGCGATCCCGGCGTGGAAGATCGCGCCGGCGCTGGCGTACGGGAACTGCGTCGTGTTCAAGCCGGCGGAGCTCGTGCCCGGCTGCGCGTGGGCGATCGTGGAGATCGCGAGCCGCAGCGGCCTGCCGCCGGGCGCGCTCAATCTCGCGATGGGCCGCGGCTCGCAGATCGGCGACACGCTCGTCGGCGACCCGCGCGTCGCCGGCGTGAGCTTCACCGGGTCGGTGGCGACGGGCCAGCGCATCGCGCAGGCCTGCGTTTCGCGCAAGGAAGGCGGGATGGCGAAGTTCCAGCTCGAGATGGGCGGCAAGAACCCGCTCGTCGTGCTCGACGACGCCGACCTGGCGACCGCGGTCAACTGCGCGGTGCAGGGTGCGTTCTACTCGACCGGCCAGCGCTGCACCGCCAGCTCACGACTGATCGTCACGGGGAAGATCCACGATCGCTTCGTCGAGGCGCTCGTGGCGAAGACGACATCGCTCGTCATCGACGACGCCCGCAAGTCCGGGACCGACATCGGCCCGGTGGTCGACGAGCGCCAGCTCGAGCAGGACCTCGAGTACCTCGACATCGCGAGGAAGGAAGGCGCCACGGTCGCCGCGGGCGGCGAGCGCGTCGAGCGCGCGTCGCCGGGCTTCTACCTGACTCCCGCGGTGCTGACGCATGCGACCAACGCGATGCGGTCGAGCCGCGAGGAGATCTTCGGCCCGGTCGCGAGCGTGATCCGCGCCCGCGACTACGACGAGGCGCTCGCGCTCGCGAACGACTCGCCGATGGGGCTGTCGTCGGGCGTGGTGACGACGTCGCTCAAGTCCGCCGCGCACTTCAAGCGGCACGCGCAGGCGGGCATGGTGATGGTCAACGTGCCGACCGCGGGCGTCGACTACCACGTGCCGTTCGGCGGGCGCAAGGCGTCGTCGTTCGGCCCGCGCGAGCAGGGCCGCTACGCCGCCGAGTTCTACACGACGGTGAAGACGTCCTACGTCGGTGCCTAGCAAGGACGTCCGGCTGAAGCCGGACCCGCGACGTCCCGCCCGGCGGACGCCGGAACCCTCGCGCCCGCGGCTCGTGGGCCCCGCTTCACCCGGTCGCGCTCCGCAGGCGCCCGCCGCCGGCGAGCGGACGAGGCTCTCCGACCAGATCTACGGTCGCGTGTTCGACGAGATCGTCTCGGGCCGCTACGCGGTCGGCGACCGCCTGCCGACCGAGATGGAGATCAGCGAGGCCTGGGGCGTGTCGCGGCCCGTGGTGCGCGAAGCGCTGCTGCGGCTGCGCGCCGACGGCCTCGTCGTCTCGCACCAGGGACTCGGCACGTTCGTCAGCACGCAGCCCGCCCCGCGCATCCGCACCTACGCCCGCGCGCAGGACGTCGCGTCCTACCTGCGCTGCCAGGAAGTGCGCATCGCGCTCGAGAGCGACGCCGCGCGGCTTGCCGCGCTGCGGCGCACCGACGAGGAGCTCGCCGCGATCGTCGCCGCGCACGAGACCTTCGCGACGAGCGTGCGCGCGGGCCGCATGGTCGCCGAGGAGGACCTCGCGTTCCACGCACGGATCGTCGAGGCCGCCGGCAACGACTTTTATCCCCAGGTCCTCGCGACGATCCACGAGACGCTGCTGGGCTTCATGCGCCTCACGCTGTCGCTCACCCGTACGGCCTCGAAGGAGCGCGGCGAGCGCGTGCTCGACGAGCACCGCGCGATCCTCGAGGCGATCCGCGACGGCGACGGCGAGCTCGCGCGCGCCGCGATGGTCTTCCACCTGTCGCAGGCGCGCCGCCGGCTGGTCGACAAGGGACGCGACGGCGGATGACCGGCGTCGCGTCGGACACAGCCGACACGCGCTCCCGAAACGACACCCGCTCCCGGCGCGGATTGCACCGGCAAGCGTCGTCCGCGCGGCCCGCGTGGTCCGTTTTCCCCATGAGCGGGCCGTCCCGCGGCCGTTGGCACGCGAGTTGCGACGTCCTTTCGGATACTCGAGAGGAAATGCCATGGCCACCATCCTCGACCCCGGCCCGCGCGCGGCCGGACGCGAGCGGCCCGCGGGTGCGGTTCACCACATCCTCGGCGCGATCAACGACCTGAAACGCCTCGGGCTCGACCACCTCGAGCTCGCCACCGCGGAGGCGCAGCGCGCTGCTCGCGCGTTCGTCGCGATCGTGTGCGCGGCGATCGTCGTCGCCGTCCTCGCCTTCACGGCCTGGAACGCCATCGTCGCCGCGCTCGTGCTCCTCGCCGTCGACAACGACATCGGCTGGACCGTCGCGCTGGTCGGGGCGGCGGCGCTGCACGTCGCCGCGGCGGCGGGCGTCGTGTTCTGGATGAAGTCGCGCGTGCCGGAGGTCGTGTTCTCGGCCACGGTGCGCCAGCTTCGCGCCGATGCGGGGGAAGAGCCATGAACGCCGACAGCCGCGAGCAGCAGAAGGCGATGGGCCGCGCGTACGAGGAACTCCGCGACCAGGCCAGGTCGCTCGACAGCTCGCACGCCGAGCCGGTCGAGAAGCGCCTGGCGGAGGCGCGCGACAAGATCGTCGAGAAGGCGCAGGACGAGGGCGAGCCGCGGCAGCACGACAGCGACGACGACATCGCGCGCATCGAGCGCCGCATGGAAGCACGCCGCGAGTCGTTCCGGCAGCACCTGGCCGGCGCCCGCGACAGCGTGACCCGCGGCACCAGCGCGTGGCCGTACGTCGCCGTCGGCACCGTGATCGCGGTGGCCGCGCTGGGCTACGCGCTGGCGCGCCAGCGCACGCCGGCGAGGCGGTTCATCGACCGCGCGCGCGAGGCGCCCGAGGCGGCGAGGCGGTACATCCACCGGGCGACGCGCCCGTCGTCGGCCGTCTGGACCGAGCGCGCGACCAAGGCGGCCGGCGTCGCCGTGGCGGTCGCGCGGGTGATGCCGCAACTGCGCGCGCTGGCCCGCGCTTTCCCGTCGCGCCACCGGCCGCGCTGAGGGGCTCGCGCCATGCCGGTTCGCCAGCCCGCCGACACGCGCCGGCACCCGAAGCCGCCGTTCCCGGCGCGGCGGCTGCCGAAGCCCGGGCTCGAGGCGAAGCTCACGCCCCCGCCGCAATGGCAGGCGCCGGACTACAAGGCCGCGGGAAAGCTCGACGGCAAGGTCGCGCTCGTCACCGGCGGCGACTCGGGCATCGGTCGCGCGGTCGCGGTGCTGTTCGCGCGCGAAGGCGCGGACGTCGCGATCAACTTCCTGTCGACCGAGGCGGTCGACGCGCACGTGACCGCCGCGGCGGTGCGCGCCTGCGGCCGCCGCTGCCTGCTCGTGCCCGGCGATCTCGGACGCGACCGCGTCTGCGACCGCATCGTCGAGCGGACCGTGCGCACGCTGGGCAAGCTCGACATCCTGGTGTCGAACGCCGCCCACCAGAACCACAAGGACGACCTGGCGGACGTGCAGGACGCGGAGTTCGACCGCACGTTCAAGGTCAACGTCTATGCGTATTTCCGTCTCGCGCGCGCGGCCCTCCGGCACATGGAGGCCGGTGGCGCGATCATCGCGACGAGCTCGGTCACCGGTCTGCTCGGCTCCTCCGAGCTTCCCGACTACTCGGCCACGAAGGGCGCGATCAACGCGTTCACGCGCACGCTCGCGCAGAACCTGGTCGAGCGCGGCATCCGCGTCAACGCGGTCGCGCCCGGTCCCGTGTGGACGCCGCTCAACGCCGCCGACAAGGGCCGGTCGCCGAAGGAGATCGCGACGTTCGGCGCCGACGTGCCGATGAAGCGGCCCGCGCAGCCGGAGGAGATCGCGCCGGCGTACGTGTTCCTCGCCTCGAATGCCGACTCGTCGTACATCACCGGCTCGGTGCTGCAGATCCTCGGCGGTCGCACCGCCGGCGCCTGACGCGATGCGCCGTCGCCGCCGCTAGCGCGCCGGCGCCGACGTCTCCCCCAGCCGCGAGATCAGGCGCGCGGTGCGCAGCACGTCGTCCTCCACATACGCCAGCGCCTGCGCCCCCCCCAGGCCCAGGTAGCGCAGGCCGGCCGCGCGAAGACTTTCCGCGTGGCGGGGCTCGAGGAGCAGCACACCGACGGCGGAAGCGAGGCGCGCGCGCACCGGCTCCGGCAGTCCCTTCGGCGCGACCAGGCCGAGCCACACGTCGAACGACACGCCGAAGACCTTGCCGAACGCCGGCAGGTCGGGAAAAGCCGCAACCGCCTCGGCGGACGTGACGGCGATCGCCCGATGCCCGGACCTCGGCAACTCGGTCACCGCGTTGGGCAGCCCGTCGAACAGCAGGTCGATCTCGCCGGAGCCCAGCAACGCATAGCCGTCCGCAAGCGTGTCGATGAAGCGCGGGACGACGTTGATCCCCTGCTCGACGCGCAGGAAGCTGATCGCGAGGTGCCCCGCGCTGCCGGGGCCGAACGCTCCGCCGACGATGGGTCGCGCCGAGCCGCGCTTCGCCACCAGCCATTGCTCCAGCGTGCGCGCGCCGTCGCGGGCGGGGATCACCATCGCGTTGGGATAGGCGCCGAGGATCGCGAGCCACACGAAATCCTCGGTCGGGTTGTAGCGGGCGCCGCGCACGAGGAAGCGCCCGCCGATCATCGCGGTGCTCACGG
>DASTCK010000215.1:0-5647 GCA_035711225.1 Casimicrobiaceae bacterium | reverse complement strand
CGCCTTCTGGCCGGGTGCGCCCGCGGCCGACGCAAGGCACCCAACCGCCACGCCGGCCCGCTTAAGTCCACCTTAAGGAACGGGGACTACCTTCGTCGCCATGCGGGCCCCTGCGCCCGCCCCAGGCAAGGAGAACCTCATGACCACGCTCGTCTTCAAGCGCACCGCCCTCGCGGTCGCGATCGCCGGCGCCTTCGGCCTCGGGGCGCTCGCCGCCGACCGCCACGTCGCGACGCCCGAGGCGCTCGCCGCGTCGCCGGCCGCCGTCGCCCCGGCCGCCGCGCCCTACTCGCAGCGCGCCGCGGTTCCCAACTTCGCCGATCTCGTCGCGCGAGAAAGCCCTGCCGTCGTCGAGGTCAGCATGAGCCGCGGCTACTCGAAGACCGCGCAGCGCGGAGGCCGCGAGAACCGCCTGCCGCGCGGCATTCCGCCCGAGCTCGCCCCGTTCTTCCGCGGCATGCCCGACATGCCCGACGGCGAGGACCGCGGCCCCTCGCAAGGCATGGGCTCGGGCTTCATCGTCGACCCGTCCGGCATCGTGCTGACCAACGCGCACGTCGTCGACGGGGCGGACGAGGTGACCGTGCGCACCAGCGACCGTCGCGAGTTCCGCGCGAAGGTGCTCGGCACCGACAAGGCGACCGACGTCGCGGTCCTCAAGATCGACGCGTCGAACCTTCCGTCGGTGCGCCTCGGCGACGCCAGCAAGGCGCGCGTCGGCGAATGGGTCGTCGCGATCGGTGCTCCCTATGGCCTCGAGCACACGGTCACCTCCGGCATCATCAGCGCCAAGTCGCGCTCGCTGCCCGGCGACTCGGTGGTCGGCTTCATCCAGACCGACGCGGCCGTGAACCCCGGCAACTCCGGCGGCCCGCTGTTCAACCTCGACGGCGAGGTGATCGGCATCAACTCGCAGATCTTCAGCCGCTCGGGCGGGTTCCAGGGCCTCGCGTTCGCGATCCCGATCAACACCGCGCTGAACGTCAAGGACCAGATCGTCGCGCACGGCAAGGTGAGCCACGGCAAGCTCGGCATCACCGTGCAGGAAGTGAACCAGGCGCTCGCCGAGAGCTTCGGCATGAAGCAGCCGGGCGGCGCGCTGGTCGGCTCGGTGCAGAAGGACGGGCCCGGCGCGAAGGCGGGCCTGGAGCCGGGCGACGTCATCGTTCGCTTCGACGGCCAGGACATCGTGCGCTCGGGCGACCTGCCCCCGCTGGTGGCCTCGGTCGTGCCGGGCAAGACGGTCAAGCTGCAGGTGTGGCGCGACGGCAAGCCGCGCGAGATCGCCGCGACGATCGGCGAGCGCGATGCGGCGAAGGTCGCCGAGTCGAAGCGCTCGGAGGCGAGCCAGGGCAAGCTCGGCCTGGTGGTGCGCCCGATGACGCCGGACGAGAAGAAGGAGTCGAAGCTCGCCGGCGGCCTGGTCGTCGAGGACGTCGACGGCCCGGCGGCGAAGGCTGGCGTGCAGCCCGGCGACGTCATCCTGTCGGTGAACCGTACGCCGGTCGAGAGCGCCGCGCAGTTCCGCGGCCTCGTCGAGAAGTCCGGCAAGGCCGTGGCGCTGTTGATCCAGCGCGACGACGCGAGGATCTTCGTGCCGGTCCCATTGGGGTAGGCGTCGAAGGGCTTCGCGGTCCACGAACGGGCCCGTCATCCGACGGGCCCGTTTTCTTTTCAGGGCTACGGGCGCTGGCAGGGAGCGGGGACGTCGACACCGACGCAGCGGCCGCAGCTTGTACCGGAGCGAAGCCTTCTCTCCGCCGCCTACCTTCCACCCTCGGCCTCAAACCGGGCATCGACCGCGGCGTAGCGCGCGGCAGCCTCCCAAAGTCCGCCGCGTACCACCAACTCCCCACTCCCGCCTTCCCCTTGACACGCGATACCATCATGATATCGTATCGATACCACCCGGCCAGGAGCTCCCCATGTCCACCCTCCCCACCCGTCCCGTCGCTCGTGCGCCGCACGACGAGCGGCCCATCGCAACGTGGAACGGCTTCGCGATGCTGGCCGTCGGCGTGGGCTTCCTGGTCCTCGCGGGATGGCAGCTCTTCGCCCTGATCGGCGCCGGGCGCCCGACGCTCGGCGCCATTGCGCTCGTCGTGCTGCTCGTCTTCCTCGGCGTGCTGACGCTCGCCGGGCTCTACACGCTGCAGCCCAACGAGGCGGCGATCCTGCAACTCTTCGGCGACTACCGCGGCACGAGCCGCGTGCCGGGGCTGCGCTTCACCAACCCGTTCTACACGCGCCGCAAGCTCTCGCTGCGGGCACGCAACCTCAACGGCGATCGCCTCAAGGTGAACGACCGGCGCGGCAACCCGATCGAGATCGCAGCGGTCGTCGTCTGGCGCGTCGACGACACCGCGAAGGCGGCATTCGACGTCGACGACTACGAGAACTACGTCAAGGTGCAAAGCGAGGCGGCGGTGCGTCACCTCGCCTCGTCGTTCGCCTACGACGAGGACGAGACCACCGGCCAGCCGACCGGCCCGACGCTTCTCGGCTCCGGCGACGTCGTCGCGCAGGCGCTGGTGCGCGAGCTCCAGGCGCGACTCGACCAGGCGGGCGTCGCGGTCACCGAATCGCGGCTGTCGCACCTCGCCTACGCCGCCGAGATCGCGCAGGTGATGCTTCGCCGCCAGCAGGCGGAAGCCATCATCGCCGCGCGCCAGAAGATCGTGCACGGCGCGGTGTCGATGGTCGAGATGGCGCTCGCGGAGCTTTCGGCGAAGCGCGTGGTCGACCTCGACGACGAGCGCAAGGCCGCGATGGTCCAGAACCTGATGACGGTGCTGTGCGCCGAGAGCGACGTGCAGCCGGTGATCAACGCGGGCACGCTCTACACGGGCTGACGCCGTGGGGCGGCTCGCGAGCGCGGCGCTGGTGGCGCTGGTCGTCGCGTCGGCGGCAATCGTCGCCGCGACCTCGGCCGCGCTGCCGGATCGCGTCGCCACGCACTTCGCGATCGACGGGCGCGCGAACGGCTGGATGACGCGCGACGCCTACGGGGTGACGATGGGCACCCTCGCGCTCGTCCTGCCGCTTGCCTCGTGGAGCGCCCTCGCCTTCGTGCCGCGCCGATGGCCGCGCCTGGTGAGCGTCCCGTTTCGCGACTACTGGCTCGCGCCCGGGCGCCGCGAAGCGACGTGCGTGCGCCTCGCGCGCCTGGGCGCGACGGTGGCGTTGCTCGCGGCCGCGCTGATCGGCGTGCTGCACGTCGAGATCGTCGAGGCGAACCACCGAGTGCCGCCCTCCGCCAGCGCGGGCATGGCGTGGGTGACCGTGGCGTTCGCACTCGCGATTGCGGCGACCGTCATCGCGACGGCCGTGCGCTTCCGCGTCCCCAAGGCCCCGCGTCGATGACCCCGCGCAAGGCGTTCCTGCTGCGCCTCGACCCGGCGGTGTGGACCGAGCTCGAGCGCCTCGCGCAGAAGGAGCTGCGAAGCGTCAACGCGCAGATCGAGTTCCTGCTGCGGGAGGCGCTGGCGAAGCGGGGCGTGGTGCCGAAGGCGGCGACGCCGCTCGAGGATGAGGGGGGAGAGGATGAATAGTGGAAAGCGGGAGTGGGGAGTGGCTGGTGGTAACCGCTCCAGGTGTCGATGCTCAGTGCAAGCCCGAACGCCCGCCACTCCCTACTCCCCACTCCCTACTCCTCACTCCCTGCTGAAGGGCGGGAGTGGGGAGTGGGTGGTGGCAACCCCTCCAGGTGTCGATGCTCCGTGCAAGCCCGAACGCCCGCCACTCCCTACTCCCTACTCTCCACTCCCTGCTTCTAACCCAGCACCCTGGCCACGAACGCCCCCACCTTCCTCATCTCGTCCTGCGCCGCCGAATGCTCCATCCGGTAGGCGTGCCACTCGACCTTCCAGCCGGCCGCCTCGAGCGCGCGCCGCGACGCCTCGGCCCATTCGTAGCGGATGACCGGGTCGAGCGTGCCGTGCGCCATCAGGATCGGCACGTCGCGGTTGGCCGGCGACGCGTCGCTCGCGAGCGCGCCGGGATCGACGACGTAGGTCGACAATCCCACGATGCCCGCGAGACGGTCGGCGTGGCGCAACCCCGTGTAGAGCGCGATCACGCCGCCCTGCGAGAACCCCGCCAGCACGATGCGCGATGCGGCCACGCCGCGCGCGCGCTCGGCCGCGATCAGCGCCTCGATGCGCTCGCGCGACGCGCGCACGCCGGCGAGGTCGGCGCGCGTGGTGACGTCGGCCGCGCGCAGGTCGTACCACGCGGGCATCACGTAGCCCTGGTTGATCGTCACCGGCATCGACGGCGCATGCGGAAAGAGAAACCGCACCGCGAGCGTGGACGGGAGCGCGAGCTCCGGCACCGCCTGCGACCAGCCGTGGCCGGTGTCGCCAAGACCATGAAGCCAGATGACTGACGCGTCCGGCGAAGCACCGGTGTCGACGACGACGGCGGGCAGCAGTGTGGCGCTCATGACGGGCGGCTCGGATCGCGGAGCCGCGATTCTACAGGCGGCCGACGCTCGTCTGACGCGCGGCGGCGCGCCCGGCGCGGCGCGAAAGTGCTTGCCCGCGCGGCGCGGCGACCCCATTTTTCGTCCGTGCCGAGCCGGCGGGGAGCGCCGGGATAGGCGTATCATTTCGCGCGGGCGAGCGGCCACGAGCCGCCGACGCCCGATGGCACGCGCGACCCCACCGGCTGCGCGGTACACCCAAGACACGATCTTCGGAGCCTCCCGGATGTCACCCGCCCTTCCCGTCGCCGCGCTGCGCGACGTCTCGCTCGACGACAAGTACGCGCTCGCCACCGGCCGCGTCTACCTGACCGGCATCCAGGCGTTCGTGCGCCTGTTGATCCTGCAGCAGCAGCGCGACAAGCTCGCGGGCCTCAACACCGGCGGCTTCGTCTCCGGTTACCGCGGCAGTCCGCTCGGCGGCCTCGACCAGGCGCTGTGGTCGGCGAAGCCGTTCCTCGAGCGCGCCAACGTCACGTTCCAGCCGGGGCTGAACGAGGACCTCGCGGCGACGTCGATCTGGGGCACGCAGCAGGTCAACCTGCACCCGGGCGCGACGGTCGATGGCGTCTACGCGATGTGGTACGGCAAGGGCCCCGGCGTCGACCGCTGCGGCGACGTGTTCAAGCACGCCAACTTCGCCGGCACGAGCAGGCACGGCGGCGTGCTGGTGCTCGCCGGCGACGACCACGCGGCGAAGTCCTCGACGCTGCCGCACCAGTCCGAGCACATCTTCAAGGCCTGCTGCATTCCGGTGCTCAATCCCTCGAACGTGCAGGACTACCTCGACCTCGGCTTGCACGGCATCGCGATGAGCCGCTACTCGGGCTGCTGGATCGCCTTCAAGTGCGTCACCGACGTGGTCGAATCGGGCGCCTCCGTCGAAGTGGATCCAGAGCGCGTGAAGATCCAGCTGCCGACCGATTTCACCCTGCCCCCAGGTGGCCTCAACATCCGCTGGCCCGACGGGATCCTCGAGCAGGAAGCGCGCATCCTCGACTGGAAGGTCTATGCGGCGCTCGCCTACGTGCGCGCGAACGGGCTGGACCGGATCATCTTCGACAGCCCGAAGCCGAAGCTCGGCATCGTCACGACCGGCAAGAGCTTCGGCGACACGATGCAGGCGCTCTCCGATCTGGGCATCGACAAGGAACTTGCCAGGCA
>DASTCK010000214.1:0-3273 GCA_035711225.1 Casimicrobiaceae bacterium | reverse complement strand
GAAAGGCGAAAGGCGAAAGCGAAAGGCGAAAGCGAAAGGCGAAAGGCAAAAGCGAAAAGCGATAGCGATGGGATGGGCGCGGGTTCCCAATCGCCTATCGCCCATCGCCCATCGCCGCCCTTCGGATAGGCGCGGTTTCCCTATCGCCTATCGCCCATCGCCGCCCTTCAGATAGGCGCGGTTTCCCTATCGCCTATCGCCCATCGCCCATCGCCGCTTCTCAGAGCCTTTCGACCCGCCCCGTATAAAGCACCGGCCCCGTCGGCAGCCCGGTCGGCGAGCCGCCGGCGGGCTCGAGGCTGACCGCGAGCGCGTCGATGCCGCGGAACATCATGTCCGGAGGCGCCGCGAGGCGAAGCTGCGCGACGCCCTCCGCGGGGATCAGGCCGAGCGAGCGCGGCGGCCCTTGCCCGGGCAGCATCCACAGCTCGAGCGCGCGATCGGCGGGAACGGCCACCGGCGCGAGTGCCTTGACGGCGAGGAAGCGGTCGCCGCGCGGCACGCTCGCGACGAGTGCGGGGCGCGCATCGGGCCCCGCGAGTACGACGACGATCGACTCGACCGGCCGCTCGCTGCGCGGCGCGACCAGCGTGACGGCGAGCGCGAACGCGGCGACGAAGCTCGCGAGCGCGAAAGGCCGCCAGAAGCCGAGGCGGCGCCACCACGGCGCGTCGGTCGCGCCATCGTCGAGGCCCAGGCGTCGCGCGAGCGACGTCCACACGCGCGGCGCGGGCTGGATCGGCGGCGCGCCGTCGGCGAGCGCGGCGATGCGCTGCTCCCAGTCGCGGAGCGCGCGCGCCACCGTCGCGTCGTCGCGCGCGACGCGATCGAGGCGCGCCCGGGTGCGCGCAGGCAGCGTGCCGAGCGCGTACTCGGCGGCGAGGGCATCGAGGCGCGCGGCACGATCGGGGCGCGACAGGTCCATCGGCTCAGGGCGCCAGGTTCGCGCGCTCGAGGCAGCCCTTGAGCCGCTCGAGGCCGCGCCGGATCCACGACTTGACGGTGCCGAGCGGCTGGGCGAGGTGCCGCGCGAGCTCGCTGTGCGACAGGCCCTGGAAGAACGCGAGGGCGATCGCCTGGCGGGCCGCGCCTTCGAGCCGCTCGACGCAGTCGCGGATCGCGTGCGCCTCGGCGCCCGCGAGCAGCATCTCGGCGGGGCCGGGGCTCGCGTCGGGCAACGCGAGCTCGGGCGCATCCTCGCCGGCGTCGCGCGTCATCGACACGGTGTCGAGGTCGCGCTTGCGGACGTGGTCGAGGCAGCGGTTGCGCACGATCGCGGCGAGCCAGGTGGACGGCTGCGCGCGGTCGGCCGCGTAGCTGCCGGCGTGGTGCCACACGTTGACGTACGCCTCCTGCAGCAGCTCCTCGGCGACGCCGCGCTCGCGGACGATGCGCAGCGCGACCGAGAAGAGGCGCGACGACGTGAGCCGATAGAGCTCGGCGAACGCGCGCTGGTCGGCGAGCGCCACGCGCGCGATCAGCTCGGCCAGCCGGGCGTTGCGCCGGTCGGAAGGCTCGGCCACTCGGCGTCACCCGCCGCCGGAGGGCTGGAACCGTCCTTTTTCCCACAGGACGTCGGTGCGGCCCGATGCGACGTTGAGCGCGCGGGCCAGGACGAACAGCAGATCCGAGAGCCGGTTCAGGTAGCGCCGCGCCGGGTCGCTCACCGCCTCGGCGTGGCCGAGGTGCACGAGCGCCCGCTCGGCGCGTCGGCACACGGTGCGCGAGACGTGCGCGAGCGCCGCCGCGCGCGTGCCGCCGGGAAGCACGAACTCCTTGAGCGGCGCGAGGTCCGCGTTGAACCGCTCGACGCGCTCCTCGAGGCGAGCGACGTGCTCGGGGGTCACCGCCGCGTAGCCGGGGATCGAGAGCTCGCCGCCGAGGTCGAACAGGTCGTGCTGCACGTCGACGAGGCAGCTCGCGATCTCGCCGGGCAAGGCCTCGGCGAGCAGCACGCCGAGCGTCGAGTTGAGCTCGTCGACCGCCCCGATCGCCTCGATGCGCGCCGCGTCCTTCGCGACGCGCGCCCCGTCGCCGAGGCCGGTGGTGCCGGCATCGCCGGTGCGCGTGACGATCTTGCTGAGGCGATGGCCCATGGGGAATCCGGGAACGGTCGGGACGACAGTAACGAAAGCCGCTGCCGCGGGCAAGCGAGCGGGCACGACGCCGCCCGCTGCGGCGCCCGCCCGGCGGCCGGCCTGCTAGCATACGTGGCGACGCGCCTCCCGGATGCAGCCATGACCCTCGCCTACGGCCGCGATCTCGACCGCAACGCGGCCAACTACGCGCCGCTGACTCCGATCTCGCTGATCGCGCGGACCGCCGACGTCTGGCCCGACCACCCGTCGGTCGTGCACGGCGCACGCCGCTACCGCTGGGGCGAGACCTATGCGCGCGCCCGGCGGCTCGCCTCGGCGCTCGCCGCGCGCGGCGTCCGGCGCGGCGACACCGTCGCCGTGATGCTCGCCAACACGCCCGAGATGGTCGAGGCTCATTTCGGCGTGCCGATGTGCGGCGCGGTCCTCAATACGCTCAACACGAGGCTCGATGCGGAGGCGCTCGCCTTCATGCTGGGCCACGGCGAGGCGAAGGTGCTGATCACCGACACCGAGTTCGCGCCGGCGATGCGCAAGGCGCTCGCCGGCGCCCCGGTCGCGCCGCTCGTCGTCGACGTGGCGGACCCCGAGGGACCCAACGCGGACGACCGCAGCGCGCGGCTCGGCGCGCTCGATTACGAGGCGCTGCTCGCCGAGGGCGACCCCGGCTACGCGTGGCAGCCGCCGACGGACGAGTGGGACGCGATCTCGCTCAACTACACGTCCGGCACCACCGGCAATCCGAAGGGCGTCGTCTACCACCACCGCGGGGCGCTCCTCAACGCGATCTCGAACATCGTCGACTGGGGGATGCCGCGCCACTCGGTGTACCTGTGGACGCTGCCGATGTTCCACTGCAACGGCTGGTGCTTCCCGTGGACGATGGCGGCCAACGCCGGCACCAACGTGTGCCTGCGCCGCGTCGAGGCGAAGGCGATGCTCGACGCGATTCGCGCGCACCGCGTGACGCACTACTGCGGCGCGCCGATCGTGCACTCGATGCTGATCAACGCGCCCGACGAGTTGCGTCGCGGCATCGACCACCGCGTCGCCGGCCTGGTCGCCGCCGCGGCGCCGCCGGCCGCGATGATCGAGGGGATGGAGCGCATCGGCTTCGACATCACGCACGTCTACGGATTGACCGAGACCTACGGCCCGGCGTCGGTGTGCGCGAAGC
>DASTCK010000213.1:0-3758 GCA_035711225.1 Casimicrobiaceae bacterium | reverse complement strand
GGCGTCGTGCAACATCTACTCGACGCAGGACCACGCCGCCGCCGCGATCGCGGCCCGCGGCACGCCGGTGTTCGCCGTCAAGGGCGAGACGCTCGACGAGTACTGGGCCTACACGCACCGCATCTTCGAGTGGGCCGACGGGGGCGTCCCGAACATGATCCTCGACGACGGCGGCGACGCGACGCTGCTCGTGCACCTCGGCGCGCAGGCCGAGGCCGATCCGTCGTGCCTCACGCATCCGGGCAGCGACGAGGAGCGCGCGCTGTTCGCGTCGATCAGGGCGAAGCTCGCGGCCGACCCGACGTTCTACTCGCGCTGCAAGGCGTCGATCAGGGGCGTCACCGAGGAGACGACGACCGGCGTCAAGCGCCTCTACCAGATGGCGAAGGAGCGGCGCCTCGGCTTTCCGGCGATCAACGTCAACGACTCGGTCACCAAGTCGAAGTTCGACAACCTGTACGGCTGCCGCGAGTCGCTGGTCGACGGCATCAAGCGCGCCACCGACGTGATGGTCGCGGGCAAGGTCGCCGTCGTGGCCGGCTACGGCGACGTGGGCAAGGGCAGCGCGCAGGCGCTCCGCGCGCTCTCCGCGCAGGTGTGGATCACCGAGATCGACCCGATCTGCGCGCTGCAGGCGGCGATGGAGGGCTACCGGGTCGTGACGATGGACGACGCGTGCGACAAGGCGGACATCTTCGTCACCGCGACCGGCAACATCGACGTGATCACGCTCGACCACATGCGGCGCATGAAGAACAACGCGATCGTGTGCAACATCGGGCACTTCGACAACGAGATCGACGTCGCGGGTCTCAAGGGCCTCGCGTGGGAGAACATCAAGCCCCAGGTCGACCACGTGATCTTCCCGGACGGCAAGCGGATCATCCTGCTCGCCGAGGGGCGCCTCGTGAACCTCGGCTGCGGGACGGGGCACCCGTCGTACGTGATGTCGAGCTCGTTCGCGAACCAGGTGATGGCGCAGATCGAGCTCTGGACCGCCGCGCGCGAGCGCAGCGACCGCTACCCGGTCGGCGTCTACGTGCTGCCGAAGCATCTCGACGAGAAGGTGGCGCGGCTGCAGCTCTCGAAGCTGGGCGCGACCTTGACCGAGCTGTCCGACAAGCAGGCGAGGTACATCGGGGTGGAGCGCGACGGCCCCTTCAAGTCCGACCATTACCGGTACTGATGTCGGATGGCGACCGGCGGCGATGGCGAGCGGACGCGCGACATGCGCCGCTCGCATCGCGCGAGGACATCGCCCTCGATGAAGGAGGCGGCGAGCAGCGGGGTCGAGCGGACGCGCTGCACGCGCCGCTCACGTGCCGGGACATCGCTCCCGGTCGGGGAGCACGTCGAATGATGAGGACGTCATGCGCATCGCGGTGATCGGCGCCGGCGGCGTCGGGGGCTACTTCGGGGCCAGGCTCGCGCTGGCCGGCAACGACGTCACGTTCGTCGCACGCGGCGCGCACCTCGACGCGATGCGCCGCGACGGCCTGCGGATCGACCACGATTCGCAACCGCTCCACCTGCCGCGCGCGAAGGCGACGGACGATCCCGCGTCGATCGGCCCGGCCGACGTGACGATGTGCTGCGTGAAGCTGTGGGACGTCGAGGCGACCGCGCCGAAGCTCGCGCCGCTCGTTGCCGGCGGCGGCATCGTGATCCCGTTCCAGAACGGCATCGACGCGCCCGAGATGCTGAAAGGCGCGCTCGGGCGCGAGGCCGTGGCGGGGGGCATCGCGTACGTCGCTGCCCTGATCGCCGCGCCGGGCGTGGTCAAGGTCCTCGGAGCGATGGGCCGGATGCGCGTCGGCGCGTTCGACGGCGCCGGGGCGGACCGCGTGCGCGCGTTCGCCGACGCGGGCAAGGGAGCGGGCGTCGACATCGAGGTGGTTCCCGACATCCGGCTGGCGCTGTGGGAGAAATTCGCGATGTTCTCGGCGATGTCGGGCTGCACTGCGCTCGCGCGGCAGTCCATCGGCGTGATCCGCGCCGATCCCGACCTGCGCGCGTTCTACGAGGCTGCCGTGCGCGAGGCGGTGGACGTCGCCCGGGCGAGCGGCGTCGCGCTCGCCGGCGACTACGTCGCGAAGCAGCTCGCGTTCGCCGACGGGCTGCCTGCCGCGATGAAGGCCTCGATGGCGAACGACCTCGCGGCGGGCCGCCGCCTCGAGCTGCCGTGGCTGTCGGGCGCGGTGGTGCGGCTCGGCCGCGAGCACGGCGTGCCGACACCGGTGCACGCGACCATCTTCGCCGCGCTGAAGCCGTACGCCGCCGGCGCCGCGTCCTGACCTGTCGGCGCCGATGACCCCGCGCACCTACAGCCTGGAGTTCTTTCCGCCGCGAACGCCCGAAGGCGTCGAGAAGCTGCGCGCCGCGCGGCGCCAGCTCGCCCAGCTCAAGCCGGCGTTCTGCTCGGTGACGTTCGGCGCGGGAGGCTCGACGCGCGAGGGCACGCTGGAGACCGTCCTCGAGATCCGCGGCGAAGGGGTGCCGGCGGCGCCTCACATCTCGTGCATCGGCTCGACGCGCGAAGGCGTCGAGGACGTGCTGGCGCAATACCGCGGCCATGGCATCCGTCACCTCGTCGCGCTGCGCGGCGACCTGCCGTCGGGCTCGGTCGACGCGGGCGACTTCCGTTACGCGAGCGAGCTCGTCGCGTTCATCCGCGAGCGCACGGGTGACTGGTTCCACGTCGACGTCGCCGCCTACCCGGAGATGCATCCGCAGGCGGGCACGCCCGAGCACGACCTCGCCAACTTCAAGCGCAAGATCGACGCCGGCGCGAACTCGGCGATCACGCAATACTTCTTCAACCCGGACGCCTATTTCCGCTTCGTCGACGACTGCGACGCGATCGGCGTGCGGGTGCCGATCGTGCCGGGCATCATGCCGATCGCGAGCGCCGCGAAGCTCGCGCGCTTCTCCGACGCCTGCGGCGCCGAGATCCCGCGCTGGATCCGCCGGCGGCTGGAAGGCTACGGCGACGACGTCGCGTCGATCCGCGCCTTCGGCCTCGACGTCGTGACCGACCTGTGCGCGAAGCTCGTCTCGCGCGGCGCGCCCGGCCTCCACTTCTACACGCTGAACCAGGCGGCGCTCACGTCGACGATCTGGCATCGGCTCGGGCTCTAGCCGGCATCCTCTCCGCTCGTGGCCAACACGGCCGCCTTCCTCGCCTACCTCGTCGAGCTCATGCGCGACGGCGGACGCCCGGTGACGTCCCGCGCGATGTTCGGCGGCCACGGCCTCTACGCCGACGGGCTGTTCGTCGGCATCGTCGACGACGACGTGCTCTACCTTCGCGTCGACGCGGAAAGCCGCGCCGCGTTCGAGGCGCACGACGCGGCGCCGTTCGAGTACGCGACGCGCGACGGCAAGCACCAGGCGATGAGCTACCTGCGTGCGCCCGACGAGGCGCTCGAGCGGCCCGACGCGATGGCGCAGTGGGTGCGGCTCGCACTCGGCGCGGCGCTGCGGGCGGCGACCGCCAAGGAAGCTGGCGCGGCCACGCGACGCTCGCGCGGTGCGCCGCGGAAAGCACGAACGAAGCGCTAGCCTGCGCCGCGGCGGAACGACACCAGCTCCAGGATCCCGTGCTGGCTGCGGTAGGTCGCCCGCGACAGCGGGTCGCCCTTGTCGTAGTACTGCGCTTCCTTCTCCTCGGCCACCGTGTTGCCGACGTCGGGCGCGTACCAGAACAGGTAGTTCGCCTCGGTGGCGGTGCGCCAGAATTCCTCGTCGTCGAGGCGCAT
>DASTCK010000212.1:0-2959 GCA_035711225.1 Casimicrobiaceae bacterium | reverse complement strand
CGCTTCCGGCTGATGCGCGGCGAGCACACCGCCGGGGCCTACTCGCAGGAGATCTCGCTCGTGCGCGAGAAGATCGCCGCGAACGGCGCGCCGCACTGGCGCGAGTTCCTGACGGCGTGGGATCGGGGTCGGACTTCGCTCGGACCGCAGGGCCGAAGCGGTGTCCGGCCCCGGTCCCGATCACGCGCGAAGCAGCGGCAGCGTCTCGAAGCGCCCACCCAGCACGCTCGCCGCGTCGGCGGACCACCAGCGCTCGAGCACCGTCGCGTACACACTGCGGAAGTCGATGGCGTGCGCGAGATTGCCGTCGCCGATGCGGTCGAGCGAGGGCGGCGCCCCGAACAACCCTCCGACGACCTTGCCGCCGAGCGCGAAATGCACGCTCGCGGTCCCGTGGTCGGTGCCGCCCGATTGGTTCTCCTTCGGGCGGCGGCCGAACTCGGCGTAGGTGACGACGAGCGCCTGCTCCCAGCGGCCGATTTCGCGCAGCGCGGATTCGAGCGCGACCAGGCCCGCGGCGAGGTCGCCGAGCAGTCGCGCCTGCACAGGCGCCTGGTTGGCATGGGTGTCGAAGCTGCCGAGCGACAGGTGCACGACGGCCACGCCCGCGTCGTTCGCCACGACCCGCGCGGCGGTCTTCACCGCGTTGCCGAACGGGCTCGACGGGAACGCGGTGTCGTACGCGTGGTTGCCGTCCAGGTGCGCGGCCGCCTGCACGATGTCGGCCTCGGTCTTCAGGATGTGCGCGAGCGCGGCGTTGCGCCGCTCGCCCGCGGGCGACGCGAGCTTCGCCCGGCGCAGGAACTGCTCGGGATTGGCGAGCGCGATCGTTCGCGTGCCGCCTGCGAGCGGACCGAGGTCGTGGCCGCCGATCACGACGCCATCGGCCGCGAAGCCCGGCGGCACCGGCCGGCGCGCGAACGCTCGCGCCAGCCAGCCGTCGGCGAGCACCTGGTCGCTGCGCGACCCGGTCTCCCAGATCTCGATCGAGCGGAAGTGCGACAGGTTGGGATCGGGGTAGCCCACGCCCTGCAGGATGGCGAGCTGGCGCCGTTCCCAGGTCGGCACGAGCGGGGCGAGCGCGGGATGCAGCGCGGCGCGGTCGGTCAGCCGCACGGCCTCGTCGCGCGCGATCGCGAGCTTCGGACGCAGTCGCGCGTAGGCCGGATCGTCGATCGGGACGAGCGTGTTGAGACCGTCGTTGCCGCCCTTGAGCTCGACCAGCACCAGCAGGTTGCGATAGGCCGAGCCCTCCGGCACGGCGGCGAACGCGACGCTCGCCCGGTGGCCGAGCGTGCCGAACGCCAGCGCAGCGGCGCCTGCCTTCACGAGATCGCGCCGCTTCACGAGGTCCTCACTTGAGCTGGTAGGCGGGATCGAGCAGCGTCGCCCGCACGAACGCGAGGGCGTCGGCGTCGGGGCCGATCGCGGCACCGCTCCCCGCCGGCGGCAGCGGCAGCAGGATCGACTGCGCGGCGCGCCGCTTCGCCGCGGGCGTATCGCCCGGCAGCGAGGCGAGCCAGCGCGTCGCGGAGAACGACAGGTCGCGGAACGCCCGGTCGAGTGCGCGCGCGATTCGCAGCCGCCGCGCGCGCGGATCGTCGTCGAGGTCGCGGGCGATCGTCGGCGGGGGCGGGAGCACCGCGTTGGTGGAACGTGCGCCCATCGCATCGGCGGCCGGCGTCGGCGACAGGCGCATGCCGGGCCGCGCTTCCTCGTAGCGCGCCAGCGTCTCGACGAACTGCTTGCGCGCGAGCAGCGTCGAGGCGTCGATCCACGCGTCGCCGCCGCGCCAGCCCTTGACGTTCGGCGGCGCGAACAGGTTCTGGCCCATGCCCGCCGCCGCGAAGGCGAACGGCGTCGCGTCGTCCGGCGCGACCTCGAGCGAGCGCAGCGTGCCGACGACGAGCTCCACCGGGCTCTTCACCAGCACGCCGCGGTGCTCGGGGGACCAGAAGGCATCGCTTTCGAACAGGCCGGCGAGTGCGACCGGGATCCGGTAGCCGGAGCGGCGGAACGCCTCGGCGATGCGGCCGACCTCGACGGCGTCGGGATCGGGCGAGACGAACTCGCGCCACAGCTTGGCGACGATGTGCCCGGCGGTCTCGGGCCGTTCGAGCAGCAGGTCGAGCACCGCGTCGCCGTCGAAGCGCCCGGTGCGGCCGAGGATCGTCTTCTCGCCGGCGTCGTGGAGGAGGCGCCGGAACACGAACGCGCCGGACTCGCGCTCGAGGCTCCAGCCGGAGAAGGCGCGCGCGGCCTCCCTGACGTCGCTCTCGGTGTAGCGCCCTTCGCCGAGCGTGAACAGCTCCATCACCTCGCGGGCGAAGTTCTCGTTGGGCGCGCCGCGCCGGTTACGCACGCCGTCGAGGTAGACCAGCATCGCGGCGTCCTTCGACGCGGCGTGCAGCAGCGCGCCGAAATCGCCGAGCGCGTTCGCGCGCAGCGTCACGTTCTGCCGGTACATCAGCTTCGCGACGCGGACCTTCTGCTGGCTCGAGACGAAGTGGTTGTGCCAGAACAGCGTCATCCGCTCGACCAGCGGCGCATCGGTGACGAGCATCTCGCGCATCCACCAGCCGCGCAGCGCGATGCCTGCCCGGATCTGCTCCTGCACGAACGCCTTGCGCTCCTCGACGGTGGCGCCGTCGCGCGGCGGACGGATCGGGGCGGCGTCGGTGAGCGCCGCGGGCGGCGTCGTGACCGCCGTCGTGCGGGCGGTAGCGAGCAGGCGAGCCACCGCTTCCCGTCGGTCGAGAGGCGCGTAGGCTGCGATCTCGGCGGCCGTCGGCGAAAAGCCCGTGCGTGCGAGCAGGTGTCGCGCGCCGTCGTCGCCGATGGGCGCCCCGGCGTGCGCCAGCGTTGTCAGCGCGGCCGGCAGTAGGGCCCCGCACCACGATCGCATCATCGCTCGTCCCGGGGAGGAGAGCGGCGCGGGCTCCGTCCCTCGATGGTCGCG
>DASTCK010000211.1:0-9881 GCA_035711225.1 Casimicrobiaceae bacterium | reverse complement strand
GGCGCACGCTCACGCGGTGGATCGCGAGGCATGCGCCGGCGATAGGCGATAGGCGATAGGCGATAGGCGATAGGCGATAGGCGATAGGCGATAGGCGATAGGAAAAGCGTCGTCGCGCCGTTCGAGTGGGCCAGCGGGCAGAGGCGCGACGCGGCTGCCGTTCCCCATCGCCTATCGCCTATCGCCCATCGCCGCTTTTCGGTCCCACAAACGCAACGGCCGCTCGCATTCCCGCGAGCGGCCGTGGCGTCCTGATGCGCGCAGCTTACTTCTTCGCGGCTTCCTTCGCGGCGGCGACCGCCTTGTCGGCGGCTTCCTTCGCGTCGGCGCTCGCCTTCGCGGCCGCGTCCTTCGTCGCGTCGGCCGCCTGGGTCGCGGCGGCGGAGGCCTTGTCGGCGGCTTCCTTCGTGGCGGCGGCCGCGGCATCCGCAGCAGCCTTGGTCGCGGCAGCGGCCGATTCGGCCGCCTTCGAGGCTTCGGCTTTCGCCTTGTCGGCAGCCTCTTGCGAGCTCTGGCCGCACGCGGCCAGCGACGCGGCGAGTGCCAGCGCGGTCAGCGTGGCCATGGTGCGAAATTTCATGGGTCTCTCCTGTTATCGGTCGGTCGGTGACATGCCGGTGCCAAGCGCCGGCAAGGGCCGATATTGTACTGCAACATGAGCGGCCGACGCTCGCGCGTCGCCCTCAATGCGCACCGGGATGGCGCAGCACGCCTCGCCAGGCGACGGCGAGGGCGACGAGCCCCGCGGCGGCCAGCGTCGCCGTCAGCGGACGAGGCGTCCCGTCGTGCGACACGCCGATCCAGGTGCCGATCGCGACCGCGATCGCCATGATCAGCGCGCCGAACAATCCCGCCGCCGCGCCCGCGCGATCGCCGAACGAGGCGGTCGCGCCGGACTGCGCGCACGGGAACACGATGCCGTGCGCGAGGAAGAAGCCGAACGCGGGCACGAGCAGCGCCGCCGCGTGCCTGACGCCGGCGAGCGCGAGCGCGGCGCCGGCGCAGCCGGCGAGCGCCGCGAGCAGGGCCCCCGCGAGCACGGTCCGCGCGAGGTGGAGGCGCCGCAGCAAGCGGCGGCAGGCGATCGTGCCGAGCAGGTAGCCGATCACGACGAACGCGAAGCACGCGCCGAACCACACGGTCGGCACGTCCAGCACCCGGATCAGCACGAACGACGAGCCGGAGATGAACGCGAACAGCCCGCCGTACATCGCCGCGCCGACCGTCGTGTACGCGAGGAACACCGGCGAACGCAGCACCTTTCCGTAGCCGGCAACGAGGCTGCGCGGATTCAGCGCTGCGGGATCGGGCCTTGCGAGCGTCTCGGGAAGCGATCGCGCCGCGACGGCGAGCAGCAGGGCGCCCAGCGCGGCGATCAGCAGGAACGCCGCCCGGAACCCGTAGCGCACCTCGAGGATGCTGCCGACGATGGGACCCGCCATCGGGCCGATCGCTAGCAGCGTCGAGGCGAGCGCCAGCGCCCGCGCCCCCGCGGCGGGCTCGAACGCGTCGCGCACGACCGCGCGCGCGATCACGACCACGGTGCAGCAGCCCACCGCCTGCGCGAACCGGGCGGCGATCAGGACGCCGATGGTCGGCGCGAGCGCGCAGGCGAGGCTCGCGACGACGTAGAGCGCGAGCGCGCCCAGGAGCACCGGGCGGCGACCGTACCGGTCCGACATCGGGCCGCCGACGAGCTGCATCACGCCGAACCCCGCCATGAACACCGACAGCGTGAGCTGGACGGTCGAGGCCGGCACGTCGAAGCGCGTCGCGAGCCCCGGCAGCGACGCGAGGTACAGGTCGGTGGAGATCGGTTGCAGCATCAGGAACAGGCCGACCAGCACAGTGAGCGCGCGCTCGCTCGGGACGATGCGCGAAGGGGGAGCGCCGCGGCCCGCGGTCGGCGCGCTCACGGGATGCGCACGGCCGCGCGTGCGCGGCGGCGTTCCTGCCAGGCGAGCGCGATGCCGCTCGCGACGATCACCGCCATCCCTGCGAACGACCAGCCATCCGGCAACTGGTCGAACACCGCGTAGCCGAACGCGGTGGCCCACAGGATCTGCACGTACGAGAACGGCGCGAGCATCGAGGCCGGCGCGCGCAGGAACGCGCGCGTGACCAGCCCGTGGCCGAGCCCCGCGAGGAGCCCCAGCAGGACGAACAGACCGCCGCTGCGCCAGCTCCACGCGGAGGGCTCGATCGCGAACGGCACCAACGGCGTGAGGACGACGGTGCCGACGAGCGCGCTGTAGAAGAGCGTCGTGTACGCGCTGTCGCCCGCGAGCTTGCGCGTGAGCATCCCGTACAGCGCGTTGGTGAGCGCGGTGACGAACAGAAGCAGCGTCGCCGGGTGGAACACCGCCGAGCCGGGGCGCAGCAGGATCAGCACGCCGGCGAAGCCGGCGAGGGCGGCCGCGAGCCGCGCGCGCCCGGGGCGCTCGCCGAGCATCCACGGCGAGAGGAGCACGATGAACACCGGCGCGAGCGCCGAGATCGCCGAGGCCTCGGCGAGCGGCAGGAAGCGCAGCGCGCCGAAGAACGACAGCGTCGCGACGACGAGCATCGCCGAGCGCAGGAGCTGCACGCGCCAGTGCGCGGTGTGCCAGAACGACGGGCCGACGCGATGCCGGGCGAACGGCGTCACCGCGACCATCTGCCCGGCGTAGCGCGCCCACACGACGACGAGCAGCGCGTGGTCGCGGACCAGCAGCAGCTTCGCCGTCGAGTCGAGCGCGGTGAAGCAGAGCCCCGCGCCGAGGAACAGCGGCAACGCCCGCCGCAGCGGATGGTCGGTCATCGGCCGAAAGGGCTACCGTGCTCTCGGCCGGCGAAGCCCCCGGGAAGATCGCGGGCGGAGCCCGTCGATTCCCCGCGGCAGCTTCACGAAGGGCCGTACCTCATGCCGCTTGCCCGACGAGCTCGCGGAGAACGAACGGGAGGATGCCGCCGTGCTGGTAGTAGTCGACCTCGATCGCGGTGTCGATCCGGCAGAGGAGCTTCACCTCGCGCGTCGTGCCGTCCTTCCGGTGGATCACGAGCGTCACTTCCTGCTGGGGCCGGATGTGCGCAAGGCCGGTGACGTCGAAGGTCTCGGCGCCCGTGACGCCCAGCTTCGCGGCATCGTCGCCGGGCATGAACTGCAGCGGCAGCACGCCCATGCCGACCAGGTTGCTCCGGTGGATGCGCTCGAAGCTCTTCGCGATCACCGCCTTCACGCCGAGGAGCTGCGTGCCCTTGGCCGCCCAGTCGCGCGAGCTGCCGGTGCCGTACTCCTCGCCGCCGAAGACGATCGTCGGCACGCCGGAGGCGATGTACTTCATCGCGGCGTCGTAGATCGGCATCCGGACGCCGCCGGGCTCGTAGAGCGTGACGCCGCCTTCCTCGCGCGAGCCGTCGGCGCGCACGGGCATCATCAGGTTCTTGATGCGCACGTTCGCGAACGTGCCGCGCATCATCACCTCGTGGTTGCCGCGCCGCGCGCCGTAGCTGTTGAAGTCGGCGACCGACACGTCGTGCTCCTGCAGGTAGAGACCGGCGGGCGAGGTGGGCTTGATCGAGCCGGCCGGCGAGATGTGGTCGGTCGTCACCGAGTCGCCGAAGATGCCGAGCACGCGCGCGCCGCGGATCGCGTCCGCGCCGTGCGCGGGCGGCTTCACGGTGAAGCCGTCGAAGAACGGCGGGCGCGCGATGTAGGTGGAGCCGGGCCAGTCGTAGACCTGCCCGGTGGCGCCGTGGACGCCCTTCCACATCGGGTTCGCGTTGGCGAGGTCGCCGTAGAGCCGGCGGAACGCCTCGGGCTCGCGCGCGTACGGCATCACCGCGGCGATCTCGTGCGACGTCGGCCACAGGTCCTTCAGCATCACCGGCTTGCCGTCGCGCCCCATGCCGACCGGGTCGGTCGTGAAGTCCTTGAGCACGGTGCCCGCGATCGCGTAGGCGACCACGAGCGGCGGCGACGCCAGGAAGTTGGCCTTGAGATTCGGGTGGATGCGCGCCTCGAAGTTGCGGTTGCCGGACAGCACCGCCGCGCACACGAGGTCGTTCGCGGTGATAGCGTCGTTGATCGAGGGCCGGAGGTCGCCCGCGTTGCCGATGCAGGTCGTGCAACCGTACGCCGCGACGTCGAACCCGAGCTTCGCGAGGTAGGGAAGGAGCCCCGCCTTGGTCAGGTAGTCCGTCACGACGCGCGAGCCCGGCGCGAGCGAGGTCTTGATGTGCGGCATCACGGTGAGGCCGTGCTCGACGGCCTTCTTCGCGAGGAGGCCCGCGGCCAGCAGCACGCCGGGGTTGGACGTGTTGGTGCACGACGTGATCGCGGCGATCAGCACGTCGCCGCTGGCGATGTGCAAGCCGTCGGGGGTGGTGACGCTGGTCGCGAGGTCGGCGGGCTTCTTCGCGAAGCCGTTCTCGGCGACGGGCTTCGAGAAGAGGCTGATGAACGTGGACTTCATCGCCGGCATCTCGATGCGATCCTGGGGCCGCTTCGGACCGGCCAGCGACGTCCTGACCGTCGCGAGGTCGAGCGTCACGACCTTCGTGTAGTCGATCTCGCCGGCCTTCGGCACGCCCCACAGCCCCTGCGCCTTGAAGTACGACGCGAAGCGGTCGATCTCGGCCTCCGTGCGCCCGGTCGCGCGCAGGTAGTCGACCGTCGCCTCGTCGACCGGGAAGAAGCCCATCGTCGCGCCGTACTCGGGCGCCATGTTGCCGAGCGTCGCGCGGTCGGGCACGGCGAGCGACGCCGTGCCCTCGCCGAAGAACTCGACGAACTTGCCGACGACCTTCTCCTTGCGGAGCATCTCGGTGACCGTCAGCACGAGGTCGGTCGCGGTGATGCCTTCGTTGAGGCGACCCTTGAGCTCGACGCCGACGACGTCGGGCGTCAGGAAGTACACGGGCTGGCCGAGCATGCCGGCCTCGGCCTCGATGCCGCCCACGCCCCAGCCCACGACGCCGATGCCGTTGATCATCGTCGTGTGGCTGTCGGTGCCGACGAGCGTGTCCGGGTAGGTGACGCCGTCCTTCACGTGGACGCCGCGCGCGAGGTACTCGAGGTACACCTGGTGGACGATGCCGATGCCCGGCGGCACGACCTTGAACGTGTCGAACGCCTGCATTCCCCACTTCATGAACTGGTAGCGCTCGGCGTTGCGCTGGAACTCGAGCTTCATGTTGAGGTCGAGCGCGCCAGGGCTGCCGTAGTGGTCGATCATCACCGAGTGGTCGACGACGAGGTCGACCGGCACCAGCGGCTCGATCGTCTTGGGATTGCGGCCGAGGTCGTGCGCGACGTTGCGCATGGCCGCGAGGTCGGCGAGGAGCGGCACGCCCGTGAAGTCCTGCAGCACGACGCGCGCGACGACGAAGGGGATCTCGTCGACGCGCTCACCGGCGGGCGACCAGTTCGCGAGCTGCCGCACGTGCTCCTCGGTGACCTTCCTGCCGTCGCAGTTGCGCAGCACGCTCTCGAGCACGATGCGGATCGACACCGGCAGGCGCGAGACCTTCCCGATGCCCGCCGCCTCGAGGGCGTGGAGCGAATAGAGCGTGCCGCTGCCTCCCGACGCGAGCGGGTAGGGCTTGCGGGCGTGGAACGGGTCGTGTGCCATGGGGGTCGTCGTCCTTGGAATCGCCGCCGGCCTCACTTCGCCGGCGGTTGCAGTTGCCTGATGTTGATCGTCTGGCCCGCGGCGGTCGTGATGTCGCCGGGCTTCTGTCCGGGCTTGCAGGCGCCCGCGTGCCTCGCCTCGACGCTCGTCGAGGCCGCTTTCATCCCCATGAACGGCGGGTCGAAGGTCGAGGTGCCCTCGATGCGATACGACGTGTCGCCCTGCAGCGTCATCGTCGAGCGCGCGACCATCGTGGACTCGCCCAGCTTGCACTCGGCCTCGCTCGTGTAGCGGGCGCCCGCCCGCTTCACCTCGAACTTCGCACACATGCCGGCCATCATCCCCTGCGAGGCCTGGTACATCTCGCGCGCCGACGCCTCGTCCAGGCACATCGAGCTCTTCAACGGCGGATCGTCCTTCGCCTGCGTCGACGTACGCGACGACACCTCCCACAGCCCGGGCTTGAGCTTCGGGAACTCCTGCGCGGCCGCCGGCAGCGATGCCGCGACGGCGAGGACGCAAACGAGCGGGCCGGCCTTCATCGCATCGACGCGCGCCGGATCAGGGTCGCACCATCAGGTCGACGTACTCGTGCACGGGCATCGCCTCGAGCTTCCTCTGGTCGAGCGAGGGCTCGAGGATCGCGGCGATCTGCTTCGCCGGGAACACGCGGGCAAGGTTGACCTTGAACTTCTCGACGAGCAGGGGAATGCCTTCCGCGCGCCGCCGCTTGTGCCCGATCGGATACTCGACGACCACTTCCTTGAGCTTGCGGCCGTCCTCGAGCTCGACGGTGAGCGCGTTGGCGATCGACCGCTTGTCCGGGTCGTGGTAGTCCTTCGTGAACTGCGGATCCTCGACGCAGACGATCTTGTCGCGCAGCGCGTCGATGCGCGGATCCCTGGCAACCGCGTCCTCGTAGTCGGCTGCGGTCAGGCGACCGAAGATCAGCGGCACCGCGACCATGTACTGGATGCAGTGGTCGCGGTCGGCGGGGTTGTCGAGCGGCCCCTTCTTGTCGATGATCCTGATGCACGCCTCGTGCGTGCGGATCGTGATTTTCTTCACGTGGGCGGCGGAGGCGCCGAGCTTCGCGAGCTGGCCGTGGAGCGTCATCGCCGCCTCGACCGCGGTCTGCGAGTGGAACTCCGCCGGGAAGCTGATCTTGAACAGCACGTTCTCCATCACGTAGCTGCCGTAGGGCCGCTGGAATTCGAACGGCTTGCCCTTGAAAAGCACGTCGTAGAAGCCCCAGGTCTTCGCCGTCAGCACCGACGGATAGCCCATCTCGCCGGTCTTCGCGATGAGCGCGAGGCGCACGGCGCGCGAGGTCGCGTCGCCCGCCGCCCAGCTCTTGCGCGACCCGGTGTTGGGGGCGTGGCGGTAGGTTCGCAGCGACTGCCCGTCGACCCACGCGAGCGACACGGCGTTCACGATCTCGTCGCGCGCGAGGCCCATCATCTGCGCGACCACCGCCGTCGACGCGACCTTCACGAGCACGACGTGGTCGAGCCCGACCTTGTTGAACGAGTTCTCGAGCGCGATGCAACCCTGGATCTCGTGCGCCTTGATCATCGCGGTCAGCACGTCGCGCATGACCAGCGGCGTGCGTCCGGCGGCGACCGCGTTGCGCGACAGCCAGTCGGCGGCCATCAGGATGCCGCCGAGGTTGTCGGAGGGATGTCCCCACTCGGCCGCGAGCCAGGTGTCGTTGAAGTCGAGCCAGCGGATCATCGCGCCCAGGTTGAACGCGGCCTGCACCGGGTCGAGCTGGTGCGGCGTTCCCGGGACCTTCGCGCCGTTCGGAACGACGGTGCCCGGCACGATCGGCCCGAGGAGCTTCGTGCACGCGGGATACCCGAGCGCCTCGAAGCCGCAGCCCAGCGTGTCGATCAGGCAGTTGCGCGCCGTCTCGTAGGCCAGCGCGCTGGTGATCTTCTTGGTCGTGACGTAGTCGACGATGTCGACGAGGACCTTGTCGGGCTTGGGGCGGACGTTGCTGATGGCGGCGGACATGCTTCAGGGATCGGGGGGCAGGAAGCGGGGAGCAGGAAGCGGGGAGCAGGAAGCGCTCAACCCTCGCGGCAGGTCGCGAGCAGCGTGCCGTCGGAACCGCGGAACATCGAGGCTTCGCGGCCCTTGATGCGCCATTCGAGGTCGGCGGCCTTGTTCACGTACCGGCCGCCGGACCCGGACGCCGCCTGCGCCATCAGCAGCGTCTCGCCGTTCCAGCCGACCCGCGCGGGAGGCTCGGTGCCGCGCGCGAAAGGCGCCGGATAGCCGACGGGAACCCAAAGGTTCGGCCCGCACTGGTAGAGCACGACGAACGCGCTCGCGTGCGGGTTGTCGTTCAGGGCGAGCGCCGGGGACGACACGGCAGAGGCGGCAAGGACGGCGACGGCGAGGCGACGGGCGGCGAGCGAGGTCATGGTCTCCTCCGGTGTCCGGTCTGCGGAAGCGCGACGCGGCGCGAGCGTCACGTCCGGTCCCGGAGCGCGACGAACGCGCGGTTCTCCGGGCCGACGTAGTTCGCCGACGGGCGGATGATCTTGCCGTCCTGGCGCTGCTCGATCACGTGCGCCGACCAGCCGGTGGTGCGCGAGATGACGAACAGCGGCGTGAACATCGCGGTCGGCACGCCCATCATGTGGTAGCTGACCGCCGAGTACCAGTCGAGGTTGGGGAACATCTTCTTGGCGTCCCACATCACGGTCTCGAGCCGCTCGGCGATGCGGAACAGCTTCATGTTGCGCGACGCCTCGGAGAGCCGTCGCGCGACGTCCTTGATCACCTTGTTGCGCGGGTCGCCGATCGTGTAGACGGGGTGCCCGAAGCCGATGATCACCTGCTTCGCCTCGACGCGCGCGCGCACGTCGGCCTCCGCCTCCTCGGGCGTGACGTAGCGGTTCTGCACGTCGAACGCGACCTCGTTCGCGCCGCCGTGCTTGGGGCCGCGCAGCGCGCCGATCGCGCCGGTGATCGACGAGTAGAGATCGGAGCCCGTGCCGGCGATGACGCGCGCGGCGAACGTCGACGCGTTGAACTCGTGCTCGGCGTACAGGTTGAGCGACGTGTGCATCGCCTTCACCCACAGGTCGGGCGGGCGCCGGCCGTGCAGCAGGTGCAGGAAGTGCCCGCCGACCGAGTCGTCGTCGGTCTCGACGTCGATGCGGCGGCCGTTGTGCGTCCAGTGGTACCAGTACAGCAGCATCGAGCCGAACGAGGCGATCAGGCGGTCGGCGATGTCGCGCGCGCCGGGGTCGTTGTGATCGTCCTTCTCCGGCAGCGTGCAGCCGAGCGCGGAGCAGCCGGTGCGCATCACGTCCATCGGGTGCGCGCCGGCGGGGAGCGACTCGAGCGCCGAGCGGAGCGGCGTCGGCAAGCCGCGCAGCGACGCGAGCTTCGTCTTGTAGCTCGCGAGCTCGGCGACGTTGGGAAGCTTGCCGTGCACCAGCAGGTAGGCGATCTCCTCGAACTCGCAGGTGTCGGCGATGTCGAGGATGTCGTAGCCGCGGTAGGCGAGGTCGTTGCCGGTGCGGCCGACCGTGCAGAGCGCCGTGTTGCCGGCGGCGACGCCCGACAGCGCGACGGATTTCTTGGGCTTCGGGGCGACGGCGGTGTCGGTCATCGGGAGGTGGCGGGACGGTGGAGGGGGAACGGGAGGCGGGCGAAAGGCGTCCGGCAGACGCCGGACCCGCCAGCGGGCGAGCGGTCGACTGGCGTCGGGCCGACGCCGGACCCGCAGGCGAGCCCCGCGGCGCCGCTCATCGCCCGGCCTTCGCGGCGAACAGCTCGTCGAGCTTGTGCTCGTAGGCGTGGTAGCCCAGGAATTCGTAGAGCTCCGCGCGCGTCTGCATCGTGTCGACGACCGCCCGCTGCGTGCCATCCGCGCGCAGGTGGCGATAGACATTGAGCGCGGCCTTGTTCATCGCGCGGAACGCGGAGAGCGGGTAGAGCGCGATCGCGACGCCGGCGCTGCGCAGCTCGTCGACCGTGTAGAGCGGCGTCGAGCCGAATTCGGTGATGTTCGCGAGCACCGGCACGCCGACCGCGTCGACGAACGCGCGGTACATGGCGAGGTCGGTGACCGCCTCGGGGAAGACCATGTCGGCGCCGGCCTCGACGCAGGCGCGGGCGCGGTCGATCGCCGCCTGCACGCCCTCGACCCCGTCGGCCTGGTTCTCGAAGATGAGCTTGATCAGCAGGTCGCCCGCCGTGTTGTCGTACTCGAGGTCCGGCGTGTACGTGCCGTCGCCGTTGCCGCCCGCC
>DASTCK010000210.1:0-3992 GCA_035711225.1 Casimicrobiaceae bacterium | reverse complement strand
TTCGTCGGATCGCCATCGTCGGTCACGCGGCTGATGCGCGACCGCCCCGCGGGCGCGGGGTCGCTCGCGTCGCTTCGAGCCGTCCAGATCACCGGCGCCCGCCTCCCCGGCGCGCTCGCGCGCGCGATCCGCGAGCGCGTGTGCCCGAACCTGTGGTGCTCGTACGGCGCGACCGAGATCGGGCCGGTCGCCTTCGGCCCGCTCGCGTCGATGGGCGATCGCCCCGGCGCCACGGGCTACGTCGTTCCGCGCATCGAAGTGCAGGCCGTCGACGAGGCGGGCCGCGCGTTGCCGCCGGGCAGGCCGGGGCTGCTGCGCATGCGCGGCCCGGGGATGTGCCACGCGTACGTCGAACACCCGGAGGCGAGCGCGCAACGCTTCCACGACGGCTGGTTCGTGCCCGGCGACATCGGCACCGTGCACGACGACGGCGTGCTCTGCGTCGAAGGCCGCAACGACGACCTGATCAACCTGGGCGGCAGCAAGTTCGCCCCGGAGATCTTCGAGGAAATCCTGCTCGGCGTGCCCGGCGTCCTCGATGCGGCGGCGTTCCCGATCCACGCCGCGGACGGCGCCAGCGCGGTCGGCGCCGCGATCGTCGCGAGCCGCGACGTCAGCGTGCAGGCGCTCGAGGCGCCCTTCCGCGGCTCCCAGCTCCCGATGCCTGCCATCGTGCTGCGCATGGCGCGGCTGCCGCGAACCGACACCGGGAAGGTGCTGCGCCGGGAGCTGGCCGAGATGGCGACGAGCCGCCGTCCGGCGGCACCCGCCTAGCCTGATCCGGCGGCATCACCACGCGCCGCGCCGCATCGCGATCCCGTGCGCGCCGTGGTCGCGCGCGACCTCGAGGTCCGCCGGCGCGAGACCGCCGAGCGCGAACACCGGGACGCGCGTCCCGGCGATCGTGCGCGCGAAGCCGTCCCATCCGAGCGGCACGGCGTCGGGGTGCGTCGGCGTCGCGAACACGGGCCCGACCAGTGCGTAGTCGAGTCCGAGCGCTCCGGCGCGCGCGAGCTCCTCGCGCGTGTGGCAGGACGCGCCGACGACGAGCCCGCCGGGCCGCGACGACGCGCGCGCGAGCGCGTCCGACGTCCAGTGCACGCCATCGGCGCCCCAGCGACGAGCCTCGGCCTCGCTGCCGTTGACGACGATCGTCGCGCGATGCTCGTGCACGAGCGGAACGAGCCGCCGCGCGAGCGCCTCGCGCCTCGCCGCGTCCCATCCCTTCTCGCGCAGCTGCACGAGCGCGAGCCCGCCGTCGAGCGCGCGCGCGGCGCGGGCGAGGAACGCGACCTCGCCCAGGTCCTCCGCGCAGCTGATGCCCATCACCGCCGGCAGCGCGAGCGCGGCGAGCACGCGCGTGTTCGCCGGCAGCAGCGGTGCGACGTCGAACGCCCCGGGCCGCTGCCACGCGAACGCCTGGCCGTCGTGGCCGACCGGCTCGCCGTCGAACGCGAACACGCGGAAGAAATGGAGCTCGACGTGCGCATGCGGGTAGACGAACTCCGCCACGAGCCAGGGCGCGGCGCGGCGCACCGCGAGGCCGAGTTCCTCGGCGAGCTCGCGGTCGAGCGCGTGGCGCGGCGTCTCGCCGGCCTCGAGCTTGCCGCCCGGGAACTCCCAGTAGCCCGCGTAGGGCTTGCCGGCCGGCCGTTGCGCGAGCAGCACCGCGCCGTCGGCGCGCAGCACGACGGCTGCCGCGACGCGGGTGACCCGTCCGGTCGAAGCCGGATGCGCGAGCGCTTCCTGCGGGTCAGGGTTCAGCCTGGCGCCTTCGGCCGCTTGAGGGCGTGCGCGCCCGCCCAGTGCTTGGCGAACTGCCACGCGACGCGTCCCGAGCGCGAGCCGCGCTGCAGCGCGAACTGCAGCGCCTCGCGCGCGCGCTCGGCCGCCTCCTTCGCGCTCGCCGGCGCGCCGACGCCCATCTGCGCGAGCCAGCCCGCGACGGCGGCGAGGTAGTCGTCCTGCGCGAACGGATAGAACGACACCCACAGCCCGAACCGCTCGGACAGCGAGATCTTCTCCTCGACCGACTCGCCGGGATGCACCTCGTCGCCGAGGTGCTTCGTCTCCAGGTTCTCGCTCATGTACTCGGGCAGCAGGTGGCGGCGGTTCGACGTCGCGTAGATGGCGACGTTGCCCGACGGGCCCGCGATCGACCCGTCGAGCGCGACCTTGAGCGCCTTGTAGCCGGCCTCTCCCGCGTCGAACGTCAGGTCGTCGCAGAACACGATGAAGCGCTCCCGCCGTCCCTCGATGCGCTCGACGATGTCCGGCAGGTCGACCAGGTCGCCCTTGTCGACCTCGATGAGCCGCAGCCCGCGCGGCGCGTATTTCGCGAGCATCGCCTTCACCAGCGACGACTTGCCCGTGCCCCGCGAGCCGGTGAGCAGCACGTTGTTGGCGGGCAGGCCGGCGACGAACTGGCGCGTGTTGCGCTCGACGGTCTCCTTCTGCGCGTCGATCGCGACGAGCGCGTCGAGCGCGACGGCGTGCGGATGCGCGACCGCCTGCAGGAAGCCCCGGCCGCCGCGCTTGCGCCAGCGCGCGGCGTGCACGGCCCGCCAATCGGGATCCGGCGCCGGCGGCGGGAGCAGCGCCTCGACGCGCGCGAGGACGCCTTCCGCGCGCTCGACGAGCGCCGCGAGCGCATCGCCCCCGGCCGGCTTGGCGACGCGCGTCACGAGCGGTAGTCCGCGTTGATCGACACGTAGTCGTGCGAGAAGTCGCAGGTCCAGACGGTCGCCTGCGCGGCGTGCCGCCCGGTCGCGCGCCCGAGGTCGACGCGCACGTCGATCTCGTCCTGCTTCATGATGCGCTGCCCGTCCTCCTCGCGGTAGCTCGCCGCGCGTCCGCCGCGATCGACCACGAGCACGTCGTCGAGCCAGAACGACACGCGGCCCGGATCGAGGTCGGGGGGGCCGGCGTTGCCGATCGCGCAGACGATGCGGCCGAGGTTGGGGTCCGACGCGAAGAACGCGGTCTTGACGAGCGGCGAGTGCGCGATGCCGAGCGCGACCGCGCGGCACTCGGCCGCGGACCGCCCGCCTTCGACGCGGATCGCGATGAACTTGGTCGCGCCCTCGCCGTCGCGCACGATGGCCTGCGCGAGATCGATCGCGACGTCCTCGATCGCCGCGCGCAGCCCGGGCACGCGCGGGTCGTCGGCGCGGGTGATCGTCGCCATGCCCGCGCGGCCGGTCGCCGCGATCACGAAGCTGTCGTTGGTCGAGGTGTCGCCGTCGACGGTGGCGCCGTTGAACGAGACGTCGGCGACCTCGAGCACGAGCCGGGCGAGCAGCCCGCGGTCGATCGCCGCGTCGGTCGCGACGAACGCGAGCATCGTCGCCATGTCGGGGTGGATCATCCCGGCGCCCTGGGCGATGCCGGTCACCGTGACCGCGTGCCCGTCGATCGTGACGCGGCGCGACGCGCCCTTCGGCACGGTGTCCGTCGTCATGATCGATCGCGCGGCGTCGAACCAGCCGTCGGCCCGCGCGGCGGCGCGCGCGGCGGGCAGCGCGGCGAGGAGCCGGTCGACCGGCAGCGGCTCCATGATGACGCCGGTCGAGAACGGCAGCACCTGGTCGGCCGGGCAACCCAGCAGCTTCGCGACCGCCGCGCAGGTGGCGCGAGCGTCGGCGAGGCCGCGCTCGCCCGTGCCGGCGTTGGCGTTGCCCGCGTTCACCACCAGCGCGCGCAGCGCGCCGCTCGCCGCGAGGTGCTCGCGGCACACCGTCACCGGCGCGGCGCAGAAGCGGTTCTGCGTGAACACGCCGGCCGCCACGGTGCCGGGCTCGCACACCGCCAGCACGACGTCGTTGCGATCCCAGTTCTTGATGCGCCCGGCGGCGGCGCCGAGCGCGATGCCCGGGACGGGCAGCAGCGCGTCGGGCGTCGGCGGCGAGTAATTGACGGGCATTCAGGGATCCAGGGTCGATCGACAGGCGTCAGCGGCGTCGCGTCACCCGGTCCGGCGCCTCGAGCGCCGG
>DASTCK010000209.1:0-6457 GCA_035711225.1 Casimicrobiaceae bacterium | reverse complement strand
ATCGCGTTGTTGAAGTTGCCGGACGTCGCGAGCGTCGCGTCGATCCCGAACGCCGCGCGAAGGATCGATGCGCACATCTCCTTGACCGTCGTCTTGCCGTTGGAGCCGACCACGACGGCGAGCGGGATCGCGAAGCGCGCGCGCCAGTCGGCCGCGAGCCGCCCCAGCGCCGCCAGCGGGTCGGCGACCGCGACGACCGGCCCGGGGAAGGCGCCGCGGCCCTCGGCAACGATCGCCGCCGCCGCGCCGCGCCCGAACGCGCTCGAGACGAACGCGTGCCCGTCGTGCCGCTCGCCGGCGAGCGCGACGAAGAGGTCGCCCGGCTCGACCGAGCGCGAATCGGTCGTCACGCGCGCGAAGCGCACGTTGGCGCCCTCGACGCGGCCCTGCACGGCATGCGCGGCGGCCGCGAGGTCCATCATGCACCGCTCCACGCAGCCAGCGCGTCCGAGGTGGCGCGCGCATCGGTGTACGGAAGACGCTCGCCCGCCACCTCCTGGTAGGCCTCGTGGCCCTTGCCGGCCACCAGCACGACGTCCCCGACCTTCGCCGCCTGCACGGCCGCTTGGATCGCGGCGGCGCGGTCGAGTTCGATGCGCCACCGGCGCTGGCCCGACTCGACGACGCCGCGCGCGACCTCGTTCGCGATCGCGGCGGGATCCTCGAAACGCGGGTTGTCGCTGGTGACGATGACGCGGTCGGCGCTCTCGCCGGCGATGCGCCCCATCAGCGCGCGCTTGCCGGCGTCGCGGTCGCCGCCGCAGCCGAACACGCAGACGAGCTCGCGGCCCGGCGCGACGATCGGCCGGAGCGCGGCGAGCACCTTCTCGAGCGCGTCGGGGGTGTG
Organism: Casimicrobiaceae bacterium; assembly: GCA_035711225.1. Lineage (GTDB taxonomy): Bacteria > Pseudomonadota > Gammaproteobacteria > Burkholderiales > Casimicrobiaceae > VBCG01. Next base: position 5,610 of record DASTCK010000209.1, on the reverse strand, counting down.
CGCGTAGTCGACCACGACCAGCGGCCGGCCGTCGCCGCCGTGGCGCTCCATGCGGCCGGGGGGCGGGCGCAGCCGCGCCAGCGCTTCGAGCGCGGCGTCGAGCTCGACGTCGCTCGCGAGCAGCGCGCCGAGCGTGGCGAGCAGGTTAGACAGGTTGAACGCCCCGACCACGGCGGTCTCGACCGAGCCGCGGCCCCACGGCGTCGACACGTCGAGCGAGTAGCCGCGCGGCCCCATCGCGACGCCCGTCGCGGCGACCTCCGCGTTGGCGAGGCCGTAGGACAGCGCGCGGCCGCCGCGACCGCGCACCTCGTCGATGAGCCGCTGGCCGTAGGGATCGTCGGCGTTGATCACCGAGCACGCGAGGCCCGGCCACGAGAACAGCCGCGACTTCGCGGCGCCGTAGTCGGCCATCGTCCCGTGGTAGTCGAGGTGGTCGCGCGTGAGGTTCGTGAACACCGCGACGTCGAAGGTGGCGCCGTTGACGCGTCCCTGGTCGAGCCCGATCGAGCTCACCTCCATCGCCACGGCCTTCGCGCCGGCGTCGCGGAAGCGCGCGAGCGTCTCGTGGAACACGGCGGCGTCGGGCGTCGTGTTGGGCGCCGGCTCGAGGTGGCCATGGAGCCCGATGCCCAGCGTGCCGATCACGCCGCAGCGGCGCCCCGCGTCGTCGAGCGCCTGCGCGATCCACTGCGACGTCGTCGTCTTCCCGTTGGTGCCGGTGACCCCGACCATCCACAGGTCGCGCGACGGGTTGCCGTAGACGACGTTGGCGACGTATCCGAGCTTCGCCGCCAGCCGCTCGATGCCGGCGTTGGGCACCAGCCACGCCGCGTCCCAGCGGAAGCCGCGCGACTCCCAGAGCACCGAGCCGGCACCGCGGGCGAGGGCGTCCGGGATGAACGCGCGACCGTCGACGCGCGTGCCGGGCCACGCGGCGAAGGCGTCGCCGCTGCCCACCTGCCGGCTGTCGGAGGTGATGCGGCGCGGCGCATGCCCCATGCGCGCGAGGAGCGCCACCGGATCGAAGGCCGGCTCCGCCATCTAGGTCTCCTCGCCGATCTCGACGCCGTCCGGCGGCAGGATCACGTTGTCGACCGGCGCGTCGGTAGGCACGCCGAGCGTGCGCAACGCGGCGCCGGTGACCGTCGAGAACACCGGCGCGGCGACGATGCCGCCGTAGTACTGGCCGGCCGTGGGCTCGTCGATCATCACCGCGACGACGATGCGCGGATCCGACGCGGGCGCGAAGCCGACGAACGAGCTCACGTACTTGTTCTGCGCGTAGCCGTGGCCCTCGAGCTTGTGCGCGGTGCCGGTCTTGCCGGCGACGCGGTAGCCCGGCACCTGCGCGCGCGGCGCGGTGCCGCCGGGCTGCACCGCCATCTCGAGCATGCGGCGCACGGCGAGCGCGGTCTCGCGCGAGACCGCGGGACGCCCGGCGACCGGCGCGCCGGTCTTCATCAGCGTCACCGGCATCAGCTCGCCGTTGGTCGCGAACACCGTGTAGGCGCGCGCGAGCTGGACGAGGTTGACCGAGATGCCGTGCCCGTAGCTGATCGTGGCCTGCTCGATCGGCTTCCACGACTTCGCCGGCCGCAGCCGTCCGCTCACCTCGCCGGGGAAGCCGGTCTTCGGCGCGGTGCCGAAGCCCGCGTCGGCGAGCTTCTGCCACATCGTCTGCGCCGGCAGCCCGAGGGCGATCTTCGCGGCGCCGACGTTCGACGACTTCTGGATCACCTGCGCGACGGTGAGCGTTCCCGCCGGGTGCGCGTCGTGGACCGTGTTCGGGCCGATCGCGAGCGTCCCGTTGCCGGTCGCGACGAGCGTGTCGGGGCGCACCGCGCCGGCGTCGAGGGCCGCCGCGATCGTGAACGGCTTGAGCGTCGATCCCGGCTCGAACACGTCGGTGAGCGCGCGGTTGCGCATGCGCTCGCGAGCCGTGCGGTCGCGGGCGTTGGGGTTGTAGGCGGGCCAGTTCGCGAGCGCGAGGATCTCGCCGGTGCGCACGTCGACGATGACGAGCCCCCCGGCCTTCGCCTTGTTGGCCTCGACCGCGGCCTTGAGCTCGCGGAACGCGAGGTACTGGAGCCGCGAGTCGAGCGAGAGCGCGAGGTCGCGCCCTTCCTGCGGCGCGCGGATCGACGCGACGTCCTCGACCGCTTCGCCGCGCCGGTTGATGATCACGCGCCGGCTCCCGGGCGCGCCCGCGAGCCAGGGCTGCTGCGCGAGCTCGATCCCCTCCTGCCCGGCGTCGTGGTCGCCGGTGAAGCCGAGCACGTGGCTCGTCACCTCGCCGCCCGGGTAGTAGCGGCGGAACGCGGTCTCCTCGTTGAGCCCCCTGATGCGCAGCGCGAGTGCGCGCTCGGCGACCTCGGGCGACACCAGCTTCGCGAGGTAGACGAAATCCTCGGAGGCCTCGATGCGCGCCTTCAGGGCTGCGGGCTTCACGTCGAGCACGCGCGCGAGCCGCGCGAGGTCCTCGGGCCCCATGTCGAGCTGACCGGGGAACGCCCAGAGCGACTTGACCGGTGTCGACACGGCGAGCGGCTCGCCGTGGCGGTCGACGATGCGCCCGCGGTGCGCCGGAACCTCGAGCTCGCGCGAGTAGCGCGCCGCGCCGCGCTCCTGGAGGAACGCGTTGTCGACCCATTGCAGGTACAGCGAGCGGCCCGCGAGCATCGCGAAGAGAAGCGCGAGGCCGCCGAACAGCAGTGCGGCGCGGCCGCCCGGGATGGCCGGTCCCGCGCCCTTGCGCGCGCCGCGTCGCGAGGCGAGCGCCGCCGCGGTCACGGCTTGCCCCCGAGCCCCGGGATCTCGACCACGTCGACGCGGCCCGCCGGCGGCACCTGCATGCGCAACTGCTCGCGCGCCACCTTCTCGACGCGCGCCGGCATCGACCAGGTCGACTGCTCGAGCTGCAGCTGCCCGTACTCGACCTCGTAGGCTCGGGCGCGCGCCTGCTCGCGCTCGAGGTCGACGAAGAGCTTCCGCGACTGGTGCCGCGACGCGACGAGCGAGACCGCGCAGGCGACCAGCACGGCGAGCAGCACGAGGTTCAGGCGCGTCACGGCATCGGCCTCATGGCGCGGAGGCGAGAGGCCAGTCGCCCGGCAGCGGCGCCGCGGTGCGCTCGGCGACGCGCAGCACCGCGCTCCGCGCGCGCGGGTTCGCGTCGCACTCGGCGGCGGACGGCTTGATCGCGCGCCCGACCGCGGCGAGCGGCGGCACGGGGAGCTCCGCGTCGGTGAGCGGTGCCCGGGCGAGCCTCGGCTCGCCGCCGAACGGTGTCGACGCGCGAGCGACGAAGCGCTTGACGATCCGGTCCTCGAGCGAGTGGAAGCTGATCACCGCGAGGCGGCCGCGCTCGCGCAGGCGCGCCACCGCGCGGGGAAGCACACGCTCGAGCTCGGCGAGTTCGTCGTTCACCGCGATCCGGAGGGCCTGGAACGTGCGCGTGGCCGGATCCTGACGCCAATCACCCCGCGTGCGCGCGCCGACGGCTTGGGCCACGATCGCCGCCAGCTCCCGGGTCGTGACGATGGGGCGGACCGCGCGAGCCGCAACAATCGCTCTTGCAATCGGTTGAGCAAGCCGTTCTTCACCATGGTCGCGGATGACCTCCGTCAGTTCGCGCAGGCTCGCGCGGGCGATGAACGCGGCGGCGGGCTCGCCGGCGTCCGGATCCATTCGCATGTCGAGCGGCCCCTCGTGCCGGAACGAGAAGCCGCGCGACGGCGTGTCGATCTGCGGCGAGCTGACGCCGAGGTCGAGGAGCACGCCGTCGACCAGCGCGATGCCGAGCGCATCGAGCACGCGGTCGAGGGCGGAGAAGCGCTCGCGCTGGAAAAGCAGGCGCGCATCCGCGATCGCGAGCGCGGCGCGCGCGGCGTCGGGATCGCGGTCGATCGCGACGAGGCGGCCGCGCGGCGCGAGCCGCGCGAGGATCGCGCGCGCGTGCCCGCCGCGGCCGAACGTCGCGTCGACGTAGGTGCCTTCCGGCTTGAGCGCCAGCGCTGCGACCGACTCTTCGAGCAGGACGCTGGCATGGGTCGCCCCGGGCATCAGAGCGAGAAGCCGTCGAGCCCCGGCGGCATCGCGCCGCCGTCGAACGCGATCGCCTGCGCGGTGCGCGCTGCCCACGCGGCGTCGTTCCACAGCTCGAACTTGCGACCCTGGCCGACGAGCACGATGCGCTTGTCGAGCGACGCGTAGCGGCGCAGCGCCGGCGGCACGAGGATGCGGCCGGCCGCGTCGATCTCGACGTCGTCGGCGTGTCCCACGAGCAGGCGCTGCAGTCCGCGCAGCCGCTCGTCGAACGACGACAGCGCCATCAGCCGCGCCTGGATGGGCTCCCACGCGGCGAGCGGATAGAGCAGCAGGCAGCGCGACGGATCCGCGGTGAGGACGAGGTGCGGGCCGTTCTCCGCGACGATCGCGTCGCGGTGGCGCGTGGGGACGGCGAAGCGCCCCTTCGCATCGAGCGCGAGCTCGGTGACGCCGCGGAACACCGGCATCGCTCGCTCGTCGCCCTTCGCCCCTGTCGCCAACGCCTCCTCCCCGGACGCGTGGATCGGCACCGTCGCCAGCCGCGATCATCGGACCGGGCCGGGAACCCACCAAAACCCACAATTTCCCACTTCCCGCCACTATACGCAGCGATTTCGGCGCCGGTCAACGCATTTCCGCTGGCCGAACAATCACTTAGCGGCGTTTTTGCCACATTCGTCATAATCAAGCAAAAACAATGGATTACGTCCAATACCGGAGGTAATGCGCGAAGAGACGGCGTGTTCGGCTCCCACCTCGCCGAACGAATGTTCGACCGCGCGCCTTCCAGCCGACGAAAGGTCGGAATCGACGCGTCGCGGGAGCCGTGACGCCGTTACCGCGCCAGCGAAACGTCGCTTCATGCCGCCGGCATGAGGGGCGCCATGGGGAAGGTGGCGCTGCCGCGCGGATCGGCCACGCAATCCCGCGCGAGGTGACGCAGAGGGGAGGTGGCGTGGGCCGGGCGGGGAAAACGTCACATTTCAGCCACAACGGACCGGCCGGAGGCACGCAGGGGTACGCGAAGGCATGGTTCCTGCGACCGCTTGTGGGAAACTTCCCTCATGGCCGCCGCCTGGCGCGACACGCTCGCGAGCGCTCCGGCCCCGACAGGAGATCGACCATGCGCCGTGCCCCGCTCGTCCTCGCCGCCCTCGCGATGCTCGCGCTCGCCGGCTGCGCGAGCTGGAACGACCGTTACGGCCAGGTGCGCACCGACCCGGTCATCTGGTTCCTCGGCGGCGCGCCGTCGGAGATGCAACTCGACTGGCCGCGGCGCGAGGTGCCGACGCTTCGTCCGCTCGTCTCCACCGACTGGGTGTCGCCGAAGCAGCCGCACCCGCTCGACTATCCGCGCGGCTGGTCGCCGGACAATCCGCCGTACTGATCTCCGCGTCGCGCGACGCGCATCGCGCGTTCTCCGCGCCCGTTGCGGAACCCGTCTTCGCACCCTGGTTGCGAAACGCCCGCCGTCGTCCCCGCGAAGGCGGAGACCCGGCGTCGTTCCCGTCACCTCCCGCACACTCCGCGACGCTGGATTCCCGCCTTCGCGGAGTCCCC
>DASTCK010000208.1:0-5593 GCA_035711225.1 Casimicrobiaceae bacterium | reverse complement strand
CAAGCGCATCCAGTTCACGCCCGATCTCGTGCCGGCGGACCTCGTCGGCACGCGCATCTACAACCAGAAGACCGGCGAATTCAACACGTCGCTCGGGCCCGTGTTCGCGAACCTGCTGCTCGCCGACGAGATCAACCGTGCCCCCGCGAAGGTGCAGAGCGCGCTGCTCGAGGTGATGCAGGAATACCAGGTGACGATCGCCGGCGAGACGCACAAGGTGCCGGAGCCGTTCCTCGTGATGGCGACGCAGAACCCGATCGAGACCGAGGGCACCTACCCGCTGCCCGAGGCGCAGGTCGACCGCTTCATGATGAAGGTGCTCGTCGGCTATCCCTCCGAGACCGAGGAGTTCGTGATCGTCGAGCGCGTGACCGGCAGCGCGCAGGACGTGCTGCCCGTCGCGACCACCGAGCAGCTCGCCGCGCTGTACCGGGAGTGCCGCTCCGGCTACGTCGACCCGGCGCTGATGCAGTACGCGGTGAAGCTCGTCGCCGCGACGCGCGAGCCGGAGCGCTACGGCGTCAAGGACGTCGGGCGCTACATCACGTTCGGGGCGAGCCCGCGCGCGACGATCGCGCTGGTCGAGGGCGCGCGCGCGCTCGCGTTCATGCGCGGCCGGACCTACGCGCTGCCCGAGGACATGATCGACATCGCGCCCGACGTGCTGCGGCACCGCCTGTCGCTGTCGTACGAGGCGCTTGCCGACGGCATCTCGGCCGACCGGCTGATCCTCGAGATCCTGCGCGGCGTCGCCGCGCCCGACAAGCCGCTCGAGACCCATGTCGCGCTCGAACGATCCTGAGACGCTGCTCCGCAAGCTCGAGTGGACGGTCCTGCGCCGCCTCGACGGGCTCCTGCAGGGCGACTACAGGACGCTGTTCCGGGGGTTCGGGCTCGACCTCGCGGACCTGCGCGAGTACCAATACCACGACGACGTCCGGCACATCGACTGGAACGTCACCGCGCGGCTGCAGACGCCCTACGTGCGCGAGTACGTCGAGGATCGCGAGGTCAACGCGTGGTTCCTGCTCGACCTGTCGGCGTCGGTGGACTTCGGCAGCTCGACGGTCCGCAAGCGCGCGGTTTCGCAGGACTTCGTCACCGTGCTCGCGCGGCTGCTCACGCGCCACGGCAACCGGATCGGCGCGATCCTGTACGGCGACCGCGTCGACACGGTGATCCCGGCGCGCGGCGGCCGCCGCCAGGTGCTGCACCTGCTGCACCGGCTGGCGTCGCGGCCGGCCGTGCCTCGGTCGAAGGGGACGCGGCTCGCCGACCTGCTGGTCGCGGCGATGCAGATCGTGCCGCGGCGATCGCTGATGTTCGTCGTGTCCGACTTCATCAGCGAGCCGGGCTGGGGCAAGCCGCTCGGGCATCTCGCGCGGCGCCATGAGGTGATCGCCGTGCGGCTCTACGACCCGCTCGAGCGCATGCTGCCCGACCTCGGCATGGTGGTCGTCGAGGACTCGGAGACCGGCGAGCAGCTCTTCGTCGACACGCACGACCGCGGCTTCCGCAAGCGCTTCGCCGCCGCCGCGGAGCGCCGCGAGGCCGAGGTGCGCGACGGCTTCGTCGCCGCAGGCGTCGACGCGCTGGAGCTCGCCACCGACGACGACATCACCGGGGCGATCATGCGCTTCGCCGACCTTCGCAAGCGCCGCTCGCAGCTCGCCGTCGGGGGCGGCCTGCCGCGCCACCTCGAGGCCCGCCGTGTCGTTCCAGTGGCCTGAGCTCCTCTGGGGCCTCGCGCTCCTGCCGCTGCTCGCGCTGTTCTACGCGTGGCTGCAGCGCCGCCGCAAGCGCCTCGCGCTCAAGTACGCCAACCTGTCGCTCGTGCGCGACGCGCTCGCGCGCGGGGCGGGCTGGCGCCGCCACGTGCCGCCCGTGCTGCTGCTCGTCGCGCTCGCGCTCATGGTCGTCGCGACCGCGCGTCCCGAGGGCGAGGTGCTGCTGCCGACCAAGCAGGAGACGATCATCCTCGCGATGGACGTGTCGGGCAGCATGCGCGCGACCGACGTGCAGCCGTCGCGCATCGCCGCAGCGCAGGAGGCGGCGCGCGCGTTCGTCGGCGACCAGCCGAAGACCACTCGGATCGGCATCGTGACGTTCGCGGGGACCGCGGCGCTGGTGCAGCCGCCGACCCACTCGCGCGAGGACCTGCTCGCCGCGATCGACCGCTTCCAACTGCAGCGCGGCACGGCGGTGGGCAGCGGCATCCTCGTGTCGCTCAAGACGATCCTGCCCGACGTCGAGTTCGACCTGCGCAGCCAGAACCCGCGGCCGACGCCGCGCGACGGCCCGCGCCCGCTCATCGGCGGGGACGCGCCGAGGGAGGCGCCCAAGGCGCCGCCGAAGCCGGTCGAGCCGGGCTCGTTCGGCACGGCGGTCATCATCCTGCTCACCGACGGCCAGACCACCACCGGTCCCGACCCCCTCGAATCCGCGAAGATGGCCGCCGAGCGCGGCGTGCGCGTCTACACGGTCGGCATCGGCACGCCGAAGGGCGAGATCATCGGCGCCGAAGGCTGGTCGATGCGCGTGCGGCTCGACGAGGACGCGCTCAAGAACATCTCGAACATCACGCGCGGCGAGTACTTCTACGCCGGCACCGCGTCCGACCTCAGGAAGGTCTACGAGGCGCTCAACACGCGCTTCGTGTTCGAGAAGAAGGCGATCGAGCTGACCGCGCTGTTCGCCGGCGCGGCCGCGCTCGTCACCATCCTCGCCGCCGCGCTGTCGGTGCTCTGGTTCCACCGGATCCTGTAGCGGGAACCTGTCCGCCGCCTATCCCGGTCGCCTCGCGGGGTCGAGCCGCCCCGTTCGCCGCGTCGCCGTAGTCTCCGAACCGCCGCAATCCGCCCTCATTTCATCCGAGAGCCATCGTGCCCGACGATCTCGCCACGATCCGCAACGGCCTGCCTTCGCGCGACGGCAAGCGCCACCGCGTCGTGGTCGTCGGCGCCGGCATGGCGGGGCTCGTGGCGGCCTACGAGCTCGCCCGCGCCGGGCACGATCCGGTCGTCCTCGAGGCGCGCCAACGCGTCGGCGGCCGGGTCTACACGATGCGCGAGCCCTTCGCGCCCGGCCTCTACGGCGAGGCCGGCGCGATGCGCATCCCGATCGCCCACAAGCTCACGCTGGCGTGCATCGAGCGCTTCGGCCTCGCCGTCAAGCCGTTCACGTCGCACAACCCCAACGCGTTCTGCCACCTGTTCGGCCGCAAGCTGCGCCTCGCCGAGTTCGAGGAGAAGCCCGACCTGCTCGGCAGCGAGCTCGCCGAGCACGACCGCGGGCTCACGTCGGGCGCGCGCTGGCAGGCGCTGCTGCAGCCGTTCGCGCAACGCATCGAGAAGGAAGGGGACGAGGGGTGGGCGGCGATCGTCGCGCAGTACGACGGCTACTCGACGCGCGAGTTCCTCGAGGAGCGCGGCTGGTCGGAGTCCGCGATCGAGCTGTTCGGGCTCGTGTGGAACCAGGAAGCGCTGATGAACGCCTGCTTCCTCGAGCTCCTGCGCGAGGAGGTGGGCCGCTACTACACCGACATGGTGCGCATCGACGGCGGCTCCGACCAGCTGCCCAACGCGTACCTGCCGGCGCTGCGCCAGCGCATCCGTTTCGGCGCGCGGATGGTCGCGCTCGACCAGTCGGAGGCCGGCGTCACCGTGCATTTCCAGACGGCGGCGGGCCGCATGCAGGAGCGCGCCGACTACGCGATCGTCACCGTCCCCTACCCGGTGCTGCGCCACGTCGAGGTGCTGAAGCCGTTCTCGCACGCGAAGCGACGCGCGATCCGCCAGCTTCGGTACGACGCGTCGGCCAAGATCTTCTTCCAGTGCCGGCGCCGCTTCTGGGAGGAGGACGACGGCATCGTCGGCGGCGGCAGCGTCACCGACCTGCCGATCCGCAACGTCTACTATCCCGAGGCGGGCCGCGCGACCGGCCGCGGCGTGCTGCTCGCGAGCTACACCTGGTCGGAGGACGCGCAGCGCTGGGGCTCGCTGCACCCGGACGACCGCATCGCGCAGGCGCTCGAGAACGTCGCGCAGCTCCATCCGCAGGTGATCGACGCGTTCGAGGTCGGGGCGTCGTGGATGTGGCACGACGACCCTTACGCCGGCGGCGCGTTCGCGCTGTTCGAACCCTCGCAGCAGGGGCTCCTCCACGAGCACATCGTCGCGCCGGAGGGCCGCATCCATTTCGCCGGCGAGCACGCGTCGCTCGCGCACGCGTGGATCCAGGGCGCGATCGAATCGGGCCTCCGGGCCGCACGCGAGGTCCACGCGCGGCCGAATTGAACCCCCCGGTGTCAGGCACGTGCCTGACACCGGGGGGCGTCACAGGCGCTTGAGGAGCGAGAGCATCGTCTCGAAGCGCGCGCCGTAGGGCGGGTAGAACAGCTTCGTGGCCGCGAAGCGCGGCTGCACGAAGACGCTCTTGCGGTGGCTGAAGGTGAGGAAGCCCGCCTCCCCGTGGTAGGCGCCCCAGCCGGACGCGCCGACGCCGCCGAACGGCAACCCCTCGTGCGCGAAGTGCCATAGCGTATCGTCGATCGTCACGCCGCCGGCGACCGTCTCGCGCAGGAGCCGCGCGCGAGCGTCGCGGTCCGCCCCGAACAGGTAGAACGCAAGCGGGCGCGGGCGGTGCGTCACCTTCGCGATCGCGTCGTCGAGCGACGCGTAGGTCTCGACCGGCAGGAGCGGCCCGAAGATCTCCTCGTGCATGATGCGCATCGAGTCGTCCGCCCCGACGACCAGCGTCGGCGGAATCCTGCGCGTGCGCGGGTCGGGCGCCGCGCCGTCGGGGACGGTGACGACGCGCGCGCCCTTCGCGCGCGCGTCCTCGGTCAGGCCGACGAGCCGCTCGAAGTGGCGCGCGTCGACGATCGTCGTGTAGTCGTCGCCGTGCATCGGATCCGGGTAGAGGGCGCGCACCGCGTCGCGCACGGCGTCGACGAACGCGTCGACGTCGCCGGCGGGCACCAGCGCGTAATCGGGCGCGATGCAGGTCTGGCCTGCGTTCAGGAGCTTGCCGACGGCGAGCCGCGGCGCAACCTGCGCGAGGTCGGCCCCCGGCGCCACGATCACGGGGCTCTTGCCGCCGAGCTCTAGCGTCACCGGCGTCAGGTTGTCCGCGGCGGCCTTCGCCACGAGCCGCCCCACGGCCGTCGACCCGGTGAAGAACAGGTGGTCGAACGGCAGCTTCGCGAATGCCGCGCCGGTCGTTGCGCCGCCCGTCACGACGGTGAACTCGCCGGGATCGAACCGCTCGGCGATCGCCTCCGCGAGCAGCGCGCTCGTCGCGGGGGTGAGCTCGGAGGGCTTCAGCATCACGCGGTTGCCCGCGGCGAGCGCCGCCACGGCGGGCGCCAGCGCGAGCTGCACCGGGTAGTTCCACGGGCTCACGATGCCGGCGACGCCGAGCGGCTGCGGGACCACCAGCGCGCGCCCGGGCCTGAGCTTGAGCGGCGTGGGCACGCGGCGCGCCGCCATCCAGTGCCGCAGCTCGCGCATCGCCTGCCGCACGGCGGAGACCACGATGTAGAGCTCGGCGAGCCGCGTCTCGTGCGCCGAGCGATGCCCGAAGTCGAGGTCGA
>DASTCK010000207.1:0-32520 GCA_035711225.1 Casimicrobiaceae bacterium | reverse complement strand
GTCGCAGCGTGAGCGCCGCGCGCGACCGCGAGCGTCCGTCGACCTCCGCGAGGGCCACGTTCGCCCGGGATCCTTCGCGTGCCACCACCATCGGAGGCAGCGGGCGCCGCTCGCGCGCGTCGCCGAGCTCGGCGAGGCGGTCGCGCGCCTCGCCGGTCGAGCTCGCCCCGAGGCCCATCGCCTCCAGCAAGGCGCGCCGGGTGTCGGCACCGACGACGTGGCGATGGCCCGCAAGGTCCCACCAGTCGAGGGCGATTCGCGCGGCCGCGGCGAGTCGCTCCAGCACCTGCCCATCGATGCCCTGTCTCGGGTGCGGCCGTGCCGGACACGCTTCTTCCACGAGGACGACCACCGACCGCGCCGCGATCTCCGCGGCGGCGCCCGCCAACGCCGGCGGCGAGCCGGCTAGCTCCGCGCCGAGCGAGGTGTCGATGGCTCGGCGCCACGCATGTCCCTCGCGGGCATCGGGCCAGCGCACGGCGACGGAATCGGCCCCGGCATTGAGCGCGACGGCCACGCGCTCCGCTCCGGCATCGCCGGCCTCCGCGCAGAAGACCGCGACGACGACGCGATTCTCCGGGTTCGCCCAGTCGCTCCCGCTCATCGGGCGGCCCTCCGGATGCCGCCACTCGACGTCCGCGAGTCCGCTCCCGTCCGCGGGCGCTCCGGTGAGCCAGCGATCGGCGTGCAGCGCGGGATGCCGCTTGCGAAGGTCGATCAACGCGGCGACGAAATCGGCGAGTGCGGGCTCGCCGTGCGCCCAATCGATCCATGTCAGCGCATTGTCCTGCGCATAGGCGTTGTTGTTGCCGCGCTGCGTGCGTCCGAGCTCGTCGCCCATCGCGAGCATCGGCGTGCCCCGCGAGAGCAGGAGCGTCGCGAGGAGGTTGCGCACGTCGCGCGCGCGCTGCGCCAGGATCGCGGCATCGGTCGTCGGGCCCTCGACGCCGTGGTTCCACGAGAGGTTGGCGTCGCTGCCGTCGCGGTTGCCCTCGCCGTTGGCCTCGTTGTGCTTCGCCGCGTACGCGACGAGATCGGCGAGCGTGAAGCCGTCGTGCGCGGTGACGAAATTGACCGAGCGCGACGGCACCCGCGCGCCCGTGGCGAAGACGTCGGCGGATCCGGCGAGCCGCGTCGCCAGGTCGCCCGCGACGCCGCCGTCACCGCGCCAGAATCGCCGCACGGTGTCGCGATAGCGGTCGTTCCACTCGCCCCACGGCGCCGGAAACGCCCCGAGGCGGTGACCGCCGGGACCGACGTCCCACGGCTCGGCGATCAGCTTGAGATCGCTCAAGACCGGGTCGTGCGCAATCGCCTGCAGCAGCGGCGCCGCGGGATCGAATCCGTCGTCGCGGCGGCCGAGCGTGGTCGCGAGGTCGAAGCGGAAGCCGTCGATGCCTGCGGCGAGCGCGTAGTAGCGCAGCACGTCCATCGCGAGGCGGAGCACGGGCGCGCGGTCGAGGGCCAGCACGTTGCCGCACCCCGCGTCGTCGACGTAGCGCGCGCGATCGTCGGCGTGCGTCCGGTAGTAGGTCGCATTGTCGAGGCCGCGCAGCGACAGCGTGGGTCCGCGCGCATCGCCTTCGCCCGTGTGGTTGAGGACGACGTCGAGGATCACCTCGATGCCGGCCGACTGCAGGGCGGCGACGCAGTGGCGCAGCTCTTCGATGCCCCCGGGGGCGAGCCGCGGGTCGGGAACGAACAGCGCGGCGGGGTTGTAGCCCCAGTAGTTGACGAGCCCGAGCTGCGCGAGATGGCGCTCGTCGATGGCCGCCGCGATCGGCATCAGCTCGACGGTCGTGACGCCGAGCCGCGTCAGGTGCGCGATGGCCGCGGGGTGGGCCAGGCCGGCGCAGGTGCCGCGCAGGGCGTCGGGCACGCCGGGGTGCAACTGCGTGTAACCGCGCACGTGCAGCTCGTACACGATCGTCTGCCCCCACGGCACGCGAGGACGGCGCGCAGGGGCGCGTACCGGCATCGGCACCGCGATCCCTTTCGGGACGAACGGCGCGCTGTCGGTGTCGTCGCGGATCGCGTCGTCCGCGCTCGCGCCGGCCATTGCCGGGTGCAGCGCGAAGGGCCGGTCGAGCGCCCGTGCGTAGGGATCGACCAGGAGCTTGGCCGGATTGAAGCGGTGGCCGGCGCGCGGATCGTAGGGGCCGTGCGCGCGCAATCCGTAGCGATCGCCTGCGGCCATGCCGTCGATGAAGCCGTGGAAGACGTCGCCGGTACGCTCGGGCAGCGCGATGCGCTCCCGCTCGTGCCGGCCTTCCGGGTCGAACAGGCACACGTCGATCGCGGTCGCGTGCGCCGAGAACACGGCGACGTTCGCGCCGCCGCGCTCCGGCGTGACGCCCAGCGGCTCGGGCCTTCCGGGGCCGGCGCGGCGCATCGGTCAGGGGGCGCGGCGCGCCGCCAGGTCGCGGAAGAGTGCGGCGTAGCGCGATGCCGGACGGCCCCACCCGACGTCGGTCGCCATCGCCTGCGATTGCAGCTGGCGCCACCGCGGGGCATCGCGTCGCAACGCCATCGCGCGGCCCATCGCGAGCTCGAGCATGTCGCGCGACACCGGCGCGAACTGGATCCCGGTGGCGGAACCCGCGGCCAGCGCGGGCTCGCTCGCGTCGACGACCGTATCGGCCAGGCCGCCGACCCGCGCCACCACGGGAATCGCGCCGTAGCGCAGCGCACACAGCTGCGTGAGCCCGCAGGGCTCGAAGCGCGACGGCACGAGCAGCGCGTCGACCGATCCGTGCACGAGGTGCGCGAGCGCCTCGTCGAAGCCGATCACCGCCGCGACCCGACCCGGATGCCGCCTCGCTGCGGCGGCGAAGGCGTGCTCGAGCGACGGGTCGCCGGCGCCCAGCAGCGCGAGCTGCGCGCCGCGGCCCGTCAACGCGGGGAGCGCCTCGAGAAGCAGGTCGATGCCCTTTTGCAGCGTCAATCGGCTCACGACGCCGAAGAGGAACGTCGTCGGCTCGACATCGAGGCCGAGTCGCGCCTGCAGCGCGGCCTTGTTCGCCACGCGCCCGTCCAGGTGCTGCGCGTCGAAGGTCGAGACGAGACACGCATCGGTCCGGGGATTCCACTCCGCGTCGTCGATGCCGTTCAGGATCCCCGTCAGCACGTCCGCGCGGTGGCGCAGGAGCCCGTCCAGCCCCATGCCCCCTTCCGGCGTACGGATCTCCGCGGCATAGGTCGGCGACACCGTGGTGATCCGGTCGGCGAGCGCGAGGCCGGCCTTGAGGTAGCCGATCTGCCCGTAGTACTCGACCCCGTCGATGGCGTAGGCGTGCGGAGGCAATCCGATCGTCGCGAGCAGCTCGCGCGGGAACAGTCCCTGGAACGCGAGATTGTGGACGGTCATCACGGTGCCGGGCCGCGGCGTGCCGGCGTAGTGGAGCAGCGCGGGGGCGAGGCCCGCCTGCCAGTCGTGGGCGTGGACGATGTCGGGCGCGTAGCCTTGCACCGCCCCGCGCGCGATCGACGCGGCGCACTGGCCGAGCGCTGCGAACCGCAGCGCGTTGTCGGGCCACGGCTCGCCGTCGGGGCCGAGATAGGGATTGCCGGGCCGCCCGTAGAGATGCGGCGCGTCCAGCACGAAGAGGTCGAGGCCGGCGTGCCGGGCCGCGAGCAGCCGCGCCGCGCCGCCGTGCAGCTGCGCGTAGGTGTGGGCGGTCTCGGCAGCGCGCAGCGCGCCGATCACCGCGGGGTACCCGGGCACCAGCGTGCGCGTTGCGATGCCCTCGCGCGCCAGCGCCGCCGGCAGCGCGGCGACGACGTCGCCGAGGCCGCCGGTCTTGACGAGAGGGTAGGCCTCCGAGGCGACGGCCAGGACCTGCACGCGCGTCACCGGCCCAGCCGGTCGATCATCGACTGCGTGATCAGGCACACGCCCTGCGAGGTGCGACGGAAGCGCGCGGCATCGGCCTCGGGGTCCTCGCCGACGACCAGCCCGTCGGGAATCCGGACACCGCGATCGACGATCACGTTGGTCAGCCGCACGCCCCGCCCGATCTCCACGCTCGGCAGGATGACGGCGTTCTCGACGCGGCCGTAGGAATGGAGGTGGACGCCGGTGAACAGCAGCGAGCGGCGCAGCTCGGAGCCCGAGACGATGCAGCCGCCGGACACGAGCGACGAGACGCCGATGCCGCGCCGGCCCTCGACGTCGTGCACGAATTTCGCCGGCGGCGTGATTTCCGCGTAGCTCCAGATCGGCCAGTCGCGATCGTAGAGATCGAGCGCCGGGACCACGTCGGTCAGGTCGATGTTGGCCGTCCAGTACGCATCGAGCGTCCCCACGTCGCGCCAGTAAGCCTCGGCTTCGTCCTGCGACCGGATGCACGAGCCCGCGAAGCGATGGGCGAACGCCTTCGCATGCCTCACCAGGTAGGGGATCAGGTCGCGGCCGAAATCCCGGCTGGACTGCGGATCGGCGGCGTCGCGTCTCAGCTCCTCGTTCAGGAACTCGCGCCGGAAGACGTAGATGCCCATGCTCGCCAGCGCGTAGCCGGGACGGTCCGGCATCTCGGGAGGATGCTCCGGCTTCTCGACGAACGACACGATGCGATCGGTGCCGTCGATGTGCATGATGCCGAACCCCGTCGCTTCGGCGACCGGCAACTCGACGCAGCCGACCGTGACGTCCGCGCCGGTGTTGACGTGCTGGACGAGCATGCGCTCGTAGTCCATCTTGTAGACGTGGTCGCCGGCGAGGATGACCAGGTATTCGGGCGCGTAGCTGTCGACGATGTCGATGTTCTGGAACACCGCGTCGGTCGTGCCGGCGTACCACTGGTCCTCCGCGACGCGCTGGCTCGCCGGCAGGATGTCGAAGCTCTCGTTGCGCACCGGCTGCAGGAAGTTCCAGCCGCGCTGCAGGTGCCGGATCAGGCTGTGCGCCTTGTACTGCGTGGCGACCGCGATGCGGCGGATGCCCGAGTTGAGGGCGTTCGACAGGGCGAAGTCGATGATGCGCGACTTGCCGCCGAAGAAGACCGCGGGTTTCGCGCGCCTCTCGGTCAGCTCCATCAGCCTGCTGCCCCGCCCGCCGGCGAGGACGTAGGCCATCGACGAGCGTGCCAGCGGGGTCGAATAGGTCACCTGGTCCATGGCGTGATCTCCGGTCGGCCCGCGCAGCGGGGAGGGGCGTGCGCCGTCACGCCGCCCCGCCGTGCACGAGCCAGAGCGTGCCGAGCGGCGGAAGCGCGAGCGTCGCATGGCACGGATAGCCGTGGCTCTCGCCCGGATGGGCGTCCACGCCGCCGGCATTGCCGCGGTCCGATCCGCCGTACAGCGCGGCGTCCGAGTTGAGCACCTCGTGCCAGCGTCCCGGCAGCGGCAGGCCGATCCGGTAGCCGTCGCGCGGCACCGGCGTGAAGTTCGCGACGGCCACCAGGGGCCGCGCGCCTTCGCCGCCGAAGCGCAGCCACGCGTACACCGAGCTCTCGCGGTCGTCGGCCTCGATCCAGCGGAAGCCGTCCGGCTCGCAGTCCCGCTCGTGCAGCGCCCGCTGCGCGACGTAGAGGCGGTTGCAGTCGCGCACGAGCGCCTGCGTCCCGCGATGCCAGCCGACGTCGAGCAGCGGCCAGTCCAGCCCCGTCGCGACGTTCCATTCCGCGCCCTGCGCGAATTCCTGTCCCATGAACAGGAGCTTCTTCCCCGGATACGCCCACATGAAGGCGTAGTAGGCGCGCAGCGTGGCGAACTTCTGCCACGCGTCGCCGGGGATCCGGTCGAGGAGCGAGCCCTTGCCGTGCACCACCTCGTCGTGCGAGAGCGGCAGCACGAAGTTCTCCGTGAACGCGTACATCATCCCGAAGGTGAGCTTGTCGTGGTGCCACCGTCGATGGATCGGCGCCTCGCCGAGGTAGGCGAGCGTGTCGTGCATCCATCCCAGGTTCCACTTGAAGCCGAAGCCGAGCCCGCCGGCATGCGTCGGCCGCGACACGGCGGGCCAGGCGGTCGATTCCTCCGCGATCGTGATCGCGCCCGGGTGGAGGCCGTACACCGCCTCGTTCAGCTTGCGGAGGAAATCGATGGCGTCGAGGTTCTCGTTGCCGCCGAAGCGATTCGGCACCCATTCGCCCGCCTTGCGCGAATAGTCGAGGTAGAGCATCGAAGCCACGGCGTCGACGCGCAGGCCGTCGACGTGGTACCGATCGAGCCAGTAGAGCGCGTTGGCGACGAGGTAGTTGACGACCTCCTTGCGCCCGAAGTCGAAGACCGCGGTGTTCCAGTCCGGATGGAAGCCGAGGCGCGGGTCCGCGTGTTCGTAGAGCGCGGTGCCGTCGAACTGCGCGAGGCCGTGCGCGTCGACCGGAAAATGCGCGGGGACCCAGTCCAGGATCACCCCCAGCCCGGTTCGATGGCACCGATCGACGAACCGCGCGAACGCGGCGGGTTCGCCGTAGCGGCTGGTCGGCGCGAAGAGCCCGATCGGCTGGTAGCCCCAGGAGGCGTCGAGCGGATGCTCGTTGACGGGCATCAGCTCGAGGTGGGTGAAGCCCATGTCGGCGACGTACGGCAGCAGCACGTCGGCGAGCTCGTCGTAGCTGAGCCAGCGATTGCCCTCGCCGCGCCGCCACGACCCCAGGTGCACCTCGTAGATGGACATCGGCGCGCGCCACGCAGCGATCCGGCCCCTGGCCGCCATCCACTCGCCGTCGGACCACGGGAAACCGGCGGTGTCGCAGACGATCGACGCGGTGGACGGTCGCAGCTCCGCGCGAAAGCCGACCGGGTCCGCCTTGAGCGGCAGGAGCGCGCCGTCGGCGCCGACGATCTCGTACTTGTAGATCGTCCCGTCGTTCAACCGCGGGATGAAGATCTCGCGCACGCCGGTGTCCACGCGCTTGCGCATCACGTGGCGGCGGCCGTCCCAGGCATTGAAGTCGCCGACCACCGAAACGCGTCGCGCGTTCGGCGCCCACACCGCGAAATGCACGCCGGGAACGCCCTCGTGGTCGATCGGATGCGCGCCGAGGCGATCGTAGAGCTTCGTGTGCGTCCCCTCGCCCACGAGCCAGTCGTCGACCGGGCCGAGCACCGGCCCGTACGCGTAAGCGTCGTCGACGATCCAGCTCCCGTCGCGATTGGCCGCGCGCAGGAGGTAGGGGCCGCGCTGCGGCACCACGCCCTCGAAGAAACCCGCGGCGTGACGCGAGGCAAGCGAGGCGAGCGGCCGGCCGTCGCGCGTGATGGCCTCGACGGCGTCGGCGCCCGGGACGAACGCCCGCACGACGACGGCTCCGTCCACGGGGTGCTGGCCGAGCACGGCGAAAGGATCCTCGTGGCGGCCTTCGACGATCGCGTCGATCGCCTCGGGGGTCGGGGCTCCCGTCATCGGCGTTCAGGGCACGACCGGCCGTTGCGCGGGAACCCGGGAAGCGCAGGCCGGGGCGCGGCGCATCTCAGCGCGCGCCCGGTTCCGCGCCCCAGATGTCGCGCGCATACTCGGAGACGGCGCGATCCGCGGAGAACCAGCCCATGTGCGCGGTGTTGAGGATCGCCTTGCGGTACCACGCAGCGCGGTCCGTCCAGAGCGTGCCCACCTCGCGTTGCGCGGACCAGTACGCGTCGAAATCGGCGGCGACCATGAAATAGTCGTGATGCCGCAGATTGTCGGTCAGCCCGTGGTACCGGTTGCGGTCGTCCGGCGAGAACACCCCGGACTCCAGCGTGGCGAGGACCTCGGCGAGCACCGGCGACGCTGCGATCGTCGCCGTGGCGTCGATCCCCGCGCGGCGCCGCTCGTCGACCTCGGCGGCGGTGAGGCCGAACATCAGCAGGTTCTCCGCGCCGACGCGATCGCGGATCTCGATGTTGGCGCCGTCGAGCGTCGCGATCGTGAGCGCGCCGTTCAGCGCGAGCTTCATGTTGCCCGTGCCCGAGGCTTCCATGCCGGCCGTCGAGATCTGCTCGGACAGGTCCGCGGCCGGGATGATCGCTTCGGCGAGGCTGACGTTGTAGTTCGGCAGGAACACGACCTTCAGCCGCCCGCGCACCACCGGATCGCGATTGACGATCCTCGCGATGTCGTTGATCAGCTTGATGACGAGCTTCGCCTGCTGGTAGCCCGCGGCCGCCTTGCCGGCGAAGATCTTGACCCGCGGGATCCAGGCGTGCGTCGGGTGCGCGCGCACCGCGTTGTAGAACGCGATCGTCTCGAGGACGTTCAGGAGCTGCCGCTTGTATTCGTGGATGCGCTTGATGTGCACGTCGAACAGCGCCTCGGGATCGACGCCGATGCCCAGGCGATCGGCCACGAGCCGGGCGAGCACCACCTTGTTCGCGCGGCGCACTTCGTGGAAGCGCTCGCGGAACGCGGCGTCGTCGGCCAGCGGCGCCAGCGCCTCGAGCCGCCCCGCATCGTCCAGGAACTGCGGCCCGACCGCATCGACGATGAGCTCGGTCAGCGCCGGGTTCGCCTGGAACAGCCAGCGGCGGAACGAGATGCCGTTGGTCTCGTTGACGATGCGCTCCGGATAGAGCGCATTGAAGTCGCGGAACACCGTCCGCCGCATGATGTCGGTGTGCAGCGCCGACACGCCGTTGACGCGGCGCGACCCGAGGAACGCCAGGTGTCCCATCCGCACCCGGCGACCGTGGTCCTCCGCGATCAGCGAGATCGACGACAGAAGCGCATCGTCGTCGTGCCCGCCCACACGCTGGGCGTCGAGGTGCAGCTCGTTGATGAGGTAGATGATCTGCATGTGCCGCGGGAGCAGGCTCTCCATGAGCGACACCGGCCAGGTTTCCAGCGCTTCCGGCAGCAGCGTGTGGTTGGTGTAGTTGAACACCGAGGTCGTGATGTTCCACGCGAGCTCCCACGGCATGCCGTGCACGTCGATCAACTGGCGCATCAGCTCGGGCACCGCGATGGCCGGGTGCGTGTCGTTCAGCTGGATCGACACGTGATCGGCGAGCGAGGCGAGCTCGCCGTGCTGCCCCTTGTGCCGGCGGAGCAGGTCCTGCAGCGACGCCGAGGCGAAGAAGTATTCCTGCCGCAGCCGCAGCTCGTGCCCGGCCGCGGTCTCGTCGCTGGGGTAGAGGACGCGGGAGATCGCCTCCAGCCGGACGCGTTCGGCCAGCGCGCCGACATGGTCGCCTCGATTGAAGTCGTCGAGGCGCAGCGGATCGGTCGCCCGGGCCGACCACAGCCGCAGCGTATTGACGTGGCGGCCGCGCCAGCCGGTGAGCGGCGTGTCGAACGCGACGGCGTTCACGCTCTCGGCCGGATCCCAGACGGCGCGCGTCGCGCCGTCGGGCTCCTGCACGGTGTCGACCGTGCCGCCGAAGCTGACCGTGTACGTGACCTCCGGCCGCTCGAACTCCCAGGGATTGCCGGCGGAAAGCCAGTCCTCGGGAAGCTCGAGCTGCCAGCCGTCCTTCAGCGCCTGCCGGAAGATCCCGTGGTCGTACCGGATGCCGTAGCCGTGAGCCGGGATCCCCAGCGTGGCCATGCTCTCCATGTAGCAGGCCGCGAGCCTGCCGAGGCCGCCGTTGCCCAGCGCGGCGTCCGGCTCGAGCTTGCGGAGCCGATCGAGGTCGACGTTGAAATCGCGCAGCGCCTCGCGCGCCGTCGCGGTGATGCCGAGGTTGCCCAGCGCGTCGAACAGCAGCCGTCCGATCATGAACTCGAGCGAGAAGTAGTAGACCCGCTTCCGGCCGTCGCGGTAGGTCCGCCGCGTGGCGTCCATCCAGCGGTCGACGACGAAATCGCGGGCGGCCAGCGCCGTCGCCACGAACCAGTCGTGCTCCTGCGCATGGCCCGGATCCTTGCCGACCATGTACGTGAGCTTGTTCAGCACCGTGGTGCGGAACCGGGAAACGTCGTCGATCGACGGCGCGGCCGCGGCGGGTGCGACGTCGGCGGGAGCGACGGGGGCGACGTCGGTCGCCGGCGGGGCTTGGGGGGAGTCCAGGGTGTCGTGGGGATCTTGCATGACGTCGCCGTGGGATCGCGCGGTAAGGCGGAGACCGGCCTCGGATGGCCGGGAAGCGGTCGTTGCCGCTGGTGAGCCTCCCGCCCGCCTGCGCCACGGACGAATCTTACGTCGCGGGCGCGCAGGACCGATCGTGACGTGGTGGCGCGCTCGGCGTGCACTGCGGGCCACGTCGAGCGCGGCGTTCCCGTGCCGAAACGCCAAGGGGCCCTCGGCGGCGGGTCGCGGGACAAGGTCGCGAGCGGCGTCGCGTGCTTCCCGCCCCCGGGCACCCTCCCCGGCTCAGCGCCGCGGCCGAGCGGGACCGGAGACGACAACCCCCGGCGCGCGGAACGTGCCGGGGGGCGGTGCCTTGCCCTAGTCGATCCGCTCGTACGCCGGCAGCGTGAGGAATTCGACGAACGTGTCGTTGTCGACGAGGTCCTCGAAGATCGCCGCGGCGTCGTCGTACTGGCCCTCGCCGAACGCGTCGCCGAGCAGGTCGCGGATCTTCGCCATCTCCTCGGGGATCATCGCCGCGACCATCGCCTTGGTCACCTTGCGGCCGTCGTCGAGCACGCCCTTGGGCGAGCGGATCCACTGCCACACCTGCGAGCGCGAGATCTCGGCGGTCGCGGCGTCTTCCATCAGGTTGAAGATCGGCACCGCGCCCTGCCCCGCGAGCCACGCGCCGATGTACTGGATCGCGACGTTGATGTTGAGGCGCAGCCCCTTCTCGGTGATCGGCTGCTCGGGCTCGAAGCGCAGCAGGTCGGCCGCGGTCACCTTGACGTCCTCGCGCTTCCTGGTCGCGATCTGGTTGGGCGCGGGCATCAGCCGGTCGAACGCTTCCTTCGCGACGCCGACCAGCCCCGGATGGGCGACCCAGGTGCCGTCGTGGCCGTAGTTCGCCTCGCGCTCCTTGTCGGCCTTGACCTTCGCGAACGCCTCGGCGTTCGCGCGCTCGTCGTTCTTGACCGGGATCTGGGCCGCCATTCCGCCCATCGCGTGGATGTTGCGGCGGTGGCAGGTCCTGATCAGGAGCTCGGCGTAGCTCTTCATGAAATGCGTCGTCATCGTGACGAGCGCGCGGTCGGCGAGGCAGAACTCGCGGTGGCTGCGCAGCTTCTTGATGCACGAGAAGATGTAGTCCCAGCGGCCCGCGTTGAGGCCGGCCGAGTGCTCGCGCAGCTCGTGCAGGATCTCGTCCATCTCGAACGCCGCGAGGAGCGTCTCGATCAGCACCGTCGCCTTGATCGTGCCGCGCGGAAGGCCGAGCGTGTCCTGCGCCATCACGAACACGTCGTTCCACAGGCGCGCTTCGAGGTGGCTCTCGAGCTTGGGCAGGTAGAAGTACGGCCCCGAGCCGCGCGCCACGAGCTCCTTCGCGTTGTGGAACGTGTAGAGCGCGAAGTCGAACAGGCCGCCGGACATCGGCTGGCCGTCGACGCGGACGTGCTTCTCCGGCAGGTGCCAGCCGCGCGGGCGCACGAACAGCACCGCGGTCTTCTCGTTGAGCCGGTACGCCTTGCCCTCGGGCGACGTGAAGTCGATTCGCCGGCGGATGGCATCGCGCAGGTTCAGGTGCCCCTGCAGGTTGTTGTCCCAGCGCGGCGTGTTCGCGTCCTCGAAGTCCGCCATGAAGACGCTCGCGCCCGAGTTGAGCGCGTTGACGATCATCTTGCGGTCGACCGGGCCGGTGATCTCGACGCGGCGATCGGCGATGTCGGCGGGCACCGGCGCGCAGGTCCAGTGGCCCTCGCGCACGCCCCTCGTCTCGGGCAGGAAGTCCGGCATCGCACCGGCGTCGAACTCGGCCTGTCGCTTCGCGCGACGGGCGAGGAGATCGGCGCGCCGCGGGCCGAATGCGCGCTGAAGCTTCGCGGCGAAGGCGACCGCCTCAGCCGTCAGGATTTGCGCGTATTCGGGCGTGATGCGGCCGGCGATCTCGATGCCGGGGCCGAAGGCGGGAGCGTTCATGGCGGGAGTCTGGGAAGGGGGCGCCGGCCGGGCGCGGACCGCCCGCGCGGCGATGCTGCGTTGCGGCGAATTGTACCGGAAGCAGCGCAGCAAAAACGGCTCGCGCCGGGTTCGCCGCGAGCCGTATCGACTCGTATATTATATCGGTTTGTATATAGGAGCCGGGCGCATGCCCGCAACCGATGTCGCCGCGCTCGCCGCGCTCGTGTTCGTCGCGGCGACGATCTACAGCTCGGTCGGGCACGCCGGTGCGTCCGGCTACCTCGCCGCGATGGCGTTGTTCGGCCTGCCGCCGGCGGTGATGAGGCCGACGGCGCTCACGCTGAACGTTCTGGTCGCGTGCCTGGCGACGGTGCGGCTGCGCCAGGCCCGTCTCGTCGGCTGGCGCCCGCTCCTGCCGCTGTGCTCCGCCTCGATCCCCGCGGCGTTCGTCGGCGGGACGATCCAGCTTCCCGGCCACTGGTACCGGACGCTCGTCGGCATCGTCCTCATCGCGGCGGCATGGAAGCTCTTCGTCGACCCGAAGGACGCGAGCAAGCCCGCCCACCCGGAAGCGTCGGTCGTCCCGTGGTGGCCGGCGCTCCTCACCGGCCTCGTGGTCGGCCTGCTCTCGGGGCTCACGGGGACCGGCGGGGGCATCTTCCTGTCGCCGCTGCTGATCTTCTTCGGCTGGTCGGGCGCCCGCCAGCAGGCGGGGATCACCGCGCCTTTCATCCTGGTCAACTCGATCGCGGGGCTTGCCGGCAACTGGGTGTCGCTGCAGCGGCTGCCCGCCGAGCTTCCCTACTTCGTCGTTGCGGCCCTGCTGGGGGGCGTCCTCGGCACGCAGCTGGGGATCCGGTGGCTTTCCGTTCGCGCCCTGCAGCGCGCCCTCGCGGTCGTCCTCGTCGTCGCGGCGCTCAAGTTCGTGTTGAGCTGAGACGCGTCAGGCCTTGCTGCGCTTGCGGCCGGACGGCGCACGGTAGCCGGGCTTCAGCGCCGCGACGAGCTCGTCCACCAGCCCCCTCGTCGCCTTCTCCGCCTTCACCTCGGCGTCGCGGTAGGCGGCCACGACGCGCATGCCGAACGGCGTCACCTCGGCGGAGCGGCCGACCGCCCGCCCCGGCCGCGCGACGACGACGGGGTCGCGGAACATCCGGTTCATCGTGTCGATCAGCAGCCACGCCCGTCGATAGGACATGCCCATCGCGCGCGCGGCCGCGCTGATCGATTGCTCGCGCTCGATCGCCTCGAGGAGCGCGATCTTCCCGGGGCCCACCCGGTCGTCGCCGCCGAACTCGAACCGCAGGAACAGGGTCGGCGCGTTCCTTCCGCCCCCCTTGCGCGCCGGCACGGTCGGCGCCGCGGCTAGGCCGCCGTCGCGCTCGACGTGCGCAACGCCAGCACGCCCTGCGCGACCCCGCGGTTCACAGCGCTCACGACCGCCTTCAGCGTCGCCGTCACGATGTTCGAGTCGAGGCCTACGCCGTAGACCGCGACCTCCTGGCCGATGCGCAGCTGCACGTACGCGACCGCGGTGGCGTCCTCGCCGCCGCCCGTCGCGTGCTCGTGGTAGTTCTGCACGTGGATATCGAGGCCGAGGCGCTCGCGCAGCGCGCGCACGAACGCATCGACCGGACCGTTGCCGGCACCCTCGGCCTGCATCTCGCGGCCGTCGAGGGTGAGGCGCGCCACCAGGTGCTCGACGCGGCCGTCCGCTGCGCTGTGCTGCGCGCGATGGTCGCGGTAGCCCACCGGCAGCGACACCACGTATTCGCGGTCGAACGCGGCGCGGATTTCGGCGGACGAGAGCTCCTTGCCGGTCGCGTCCGCGATGCGCTGGATCACCTGGCTGAACTCGATCTGCAGAAGCCGCGGCAGCGCGAGCCCATGGTCGCGCTCGAGAAGGTAGGCGATGCCGCCCTTGCCCGACTGGCTGTTGACGCGGATCACCGCGTCGTAGGTGCGGCCGACGTCGGCGGGGTCGATCGGCAGGTAAGGGACGTCCCAGACCGGGTTGCCGCGCGCGATCTCCTGCGTGCGCGCCGCGAGCCCCTTCTTGATCGCGTCCTGGTGCGAGCCGGAGAACGCCGTGAACACCAGGTCGCCGCCGTACGGGTGGCGCGGGTGCACCGGCAGCTGGTTGCAGTGCTCGACGGTGCGGATCGCCTCGTTGATGTCCGAGAAGTCGATCCCCGGGTCGACGCCCTGCGTGTAGAGGTTGAGCCCGAGCGTGACCAGGCACACGTTGCCGGTGCGCTCGCCGTTGCCGAACAGGCAGCCCTCGACGCGCTCGGCGCCTGCCATCTGCGCGAGCTCGGCGGCGGCGACGCCGCAGCCGCGGTCGTTGTGCGGATGGACCGACAGCACGATGCGGTCGCGGCGCTCGAGGTGGCGATGCATCCACTCGATCTGGTCGGCGAAGACGTTGGGCGTCGCCATCTCGACCGTCGCCGGCAGGTTGACGATGATCCTGTTGCGCGTCGCGGGCGCCCACACCGCGGTGACCTCGTCGCAGATCGCCTTGGCGAAGTCGAGCTCGGTGCCGGTGAAGCTCTCGGGCGAATACTGGAACACCCAGTCGGTGTCGGGCTGCGCGAGCGCGAAGTCGCGCACCTGCTTCGCGGCCGTGACGGCGATCTCGATGATCCCTTCGCGCGGCAGCCCGAACACGACCCGGCGCTGCGTCGTCGACGTGGAGTTGTAGAGGTGCATGATCGCGCGCTTCGCGCCGCGCAGCGCCTCGTAGGTGCGCCGGATCAGCGGCTCGCGCGCCTGCGTCAGCACCTGCACGGTGACGTCGTCGGGAATGCGGCGCTCCTCGATCAGGAGCCGCACGAAGTCGAAGTCGGTCTGCGATGCGGCGGGAAACCCGATCTCGATCTCCTTGTAGCCCATCTTCACGAGCAGGTTGAACATCCGGAGCTTGCGCTCGGCGTCCATGGGCTCGATCAGCGCCTGGTTGCCGTCGCGCAGGTCGACGCTGCACCAGATCGGCGACCGGGTGATCGTGGCCGAGGGCCAGCGACGGTCGGGGAGGTCGACCGGGGCCACCGGACGGTACTTGCGGGTCGGGATGGGCTTCATCGCGGTTCCTTGGCTCGCGCCGGACGGCGGCGCGTCATGAACGTCGTTCCGCCGGTCCTTTCGGGACGGCGGCGGGGACAACTCGGCAGAGGGGGGTGTGGGTTATCTGCGCGCGGGGCGCAGGAGCAGCAGGCCCGGCAGGCCGAGCGCGAGCGCGATCGCCGGGCGATCGGCTGCGGTGGCGCGGGCGGTGGAGAGGCTGCTCATCCGGATAACGCTACCGGATTTTGCGCACCGCCGCAAGACCCTCATGCCCCAAGGTCAGGACGGGGCGGGGGGAGTGCGTCGCCGGCGCGACAACGACCATGCCGACACGACGAAGCCGGACACGAAATAGGCGACGAACCCCCCGAACAGCACGACCGCGGGCTGGTAGGACAGGAGCGCGATGAACACGACGAACGCGAGCACCGCGACGAACGGCACGCTCTTCTTGAGGTTGATCGCCTTGAAGCTGTAGTACTTGAGGTTCGACACCATGACGAGGCCGGCCGCGAGCGTGATCGCCCACGCCCACCATTGCGCGCTCGCCGGGGCGACGCCGTAGTCGTCGGCGACGAACACGAAGCCCGCGACCAGCGCCGCCGCCGACGGGCTCGGCAACCCCTGGAACCAGCGCTTGTCGGCGACCTCGAGCATCGTGTTGAACCGGGCGAGGCGCAGCGCGGCGCCGGCGACGTAGACGAACGCCGCGATCCAGCCGAGCTTGCCCAGGCCCTTCAGCGACCACTCGTAGATCACGAGCGCCGGCGCGGCGCCGAAGCTCACCATGTCGGCGAGGCTGTCGAACTCGGCGCCGAACGCGCTCTGCGTGCGCGTCATCCGCGCGACGCGCCCGTCGAGGCCGTCGAGCACCATCGCGATGTAGATCGCGATCGCCGCGGCGTCGAAGCGCTGGTTCATCGCCTGCACGATCGCGTAGAAGCCGGCGAACAGCGCCGCGGTCGTGAACAGGTTGGGCAGGATGTAGATGCCGCGCCGCCTGACGCGGTTCTTGGCCAGCGCGCGCTGCTTGTCGAAGTCGACCATCGGGTGCCCCTTCGATCAGCGGAACTCGGCGAGGATCGACTCGGTCGCGTAGACGACGTCGCCGACGGCGGCGCGCGGCTGCGCGTCCGCAGGGAGGTACACGTCGACGCGGGAGCCGAACCGGATGAAGCCGTAGCGCTGCCCGCGCGAGAGCGTGTCGCCGGGCCTCACGTAGCACAGGATGCGTCGCGCGATCAGTCCGGCGACCTGCACGCACGTGACGTCGCGCCCCTCGGGCGTGCGCAGCTGGATCGCGTTGCGCTCGTTGTCGGTCGACGCCTTGTCGATCGCGGCGTTGACGAACGCGCCGCGGTGGTACCAGGCGTTGCGCACCTCGCCGTCCACCGGGCTGCGGTTGCTGTGGACGTTGAACACGTTCATGAACACGCTGATGCGCAGCGCATCGCGCTCGAGCCACGGATCGCGCGCGGCGCCGACGCTCACGATGCGTCCGTCGGCCGGCGACAGCACGAGGTCGGCGCCCGCGGGCACCACGCGCGGCGGGTCGCGGAAGAACTGCACGACGAACGCGAGGATCGCGAGCCCGACCAGGCCGCCCAGCACGCCGAGGAGCCAGGCGAGGCCGAGCATCGCGGCGAGCGCGATCGCCACGAACGGCCAGCCCTCGCGGGCGATGATCGGATGCGGGTAGGTCGACATCGGCGGGCGCCGGGAAGCGAAGCGCGGTCGATTCTATCAGCCGGGCCCCGCCGGCCGCCGTCGTCCACGGCGCCGTTCGGCGCGGCGGCGCGTCCTACTTCCGCTCAGGGCCTCTCGGCGTCCTCGACCCGGCGTGCCGTTTCGCGTGCGCGCTCGATCACGGTCTGCTCGACGGCGCGGGCGCGCTCGCGCGGATCCGTCGGCGCTGCGCCCTTCGCGCTCGCGTCGGGCTTCGAGCCCACGCCGTAGCCCTTGAGTGCGCTCATCGCGAGCCAGCCGACGATCGCCAGCGCGATCAGCAGCGCGACGAGGCCGATCCAGCCGCGTTGGCGATGCGCACTCGTCATGGCGTCCATTCAGGAACCAGGTTCCGAACCTGGTTCCGGAAGCAACCCGATCCCGGCACTCAGTTCCGCGTCTGGTCGACCAGCTTGTTCTTGCGGATCCACGGCATCATCGAGCGCAGCTTCTCGCCGACCACCTCGATCGAGTGCTCGGCGGTGAGGCGGCGGCGCGACAGCAGCGTCGGGGCGCCGGCGCGGTTCTCGAGGATGAAGTCCTTGGCGTACTCGCCGCTCTGGATGCGCGCGAGCACCTCCTTCATCGCCTGCTTCGTCTCCGGCGTGACGATCTTCGGCCCGGTCACGTACTCGCCGTACTCGGCGTTGTTGGAGATCGAGTAGTTCATGTTCGCGATGCCGCCCTCGTAGATCAGGTCGACGATCAGCTTGACCTCGTGCAGGCACTCGAAGTACGCCATCTCCGGCGCGTAGCCCGCCTCGGTCAGCGTCTCGTAGCCCGCCTTGATCAGCTCGACCAGCCCGCCGCACAGGACGGTCTGCTCGCCGAAGAGGTCGGTCTCGGTCTCCTCGCGGAAGTTGGTCTCGATCACGCCGGCGCGCGCGCCGCCGATCGCGGCCGCGTACGAGAGCGCGAGATCGCGCGCCTTCTTCGAGGCGTCCTGGTGCACCGCGATCAGCATCGGGACGCCGCCGCCGGCCACGTAGGTGGATCGAACCGTGTGCCCGGGGGCCTTGGGGGCGATCATGATGACGTCGAGATCGGCGCGCGGCACGACCTGGCCGTAGTGGATGTTGAAGCCGTGCGCGAACGCGAGCGTGGCGCCCTTCTTGATGTGCGGCTCGACCTCGCTCTTGTAGGTAGCGGCGATGTGCTCGTCGGGCATCAGCATCATCACGATGTCCGCGCCGGAGACCGCATCGGCCACCTCGGCCACCTTGAGGCCCGCCTTCTTCGCCTTGTCCCACGACGCCCCGCCCTTGCGCAGGCCGACCGTCACCTTGATGCCGGAGTCGTTCAGGTTCTGCGCGTGCGCATGGCCCTGCGAGCCGTAGCCGACGATCGTCACCTTCCTGCCCTTGACGAGCGAGAGGTCGGCGTCTTTTTCGTAGTAGACCTTCATGGGAATCCCCTGCGTGGTGACTTCGTTTGAAGCAAAGGCGGCGATGGGCGATGGGCGATAGGCGATGGGGAAACCGGTGCCTGATCGTCACGGAGGAGTGACGCGCGGCCGAGCGCTGCTTTTCCTATCGCCCATCGCCCATCGCCTATCGCCACCCTTCAGATCTTCAGGATCCTCTCCCCCCGCCCGATCCCCGACGCGCCGGTGCGAACCGTCTCGAGGATCACGCCCGGCTCCATCGCCGTCAGGAACGCGTCGAGCTTCTCGCCGGTGCCGGTGAGCTCGATCGTGTAGCTCTTGTCGGTGACGTCGAGGACGCGGCCGCGGAAGATGTCGGCGAGGCGCTTCATCTCCTCGCGGTCCTTGCCGGCGGCGCGGACCTTCACGAGCATCAGCTCGCGCTCGATGTGGTTGCCGTCGGTCAGGTCGACGACCTTCACGACCTCGACGAGCTTGTTGAGCTGCTTGGTGATCTGCTCGATGACGTCGTCGGAGCCGACGGTGACGACGGTCATGCGCGACATCGTCGGGTCCTCGGTCGGCGCGACGGTGAGCGACTCGATGTTGTAGCCGCGCGCGCTGAACAGCCCCGAGATGCGCGACAGCGCGCCGGCCTCGTTCTCGACGAGGATCGACAGGATATGGCGCATCACAGCTCCTCGGCTAGGATCATCTCCGTCAGGCCCTTGCCGCCGGGGACCATCGGGAAGACGTTCTCGGTCTGGTCGGTGATGAAGTCGAGGAACACGAGACGCTCCTTCTGCGCGAACGCCTCCCTGAGGGCGCCCTCGATGTCGCCGGGCTTATCGATCTTCAGGCCGACGTGGCCGTAGGCCTCGGCGAGTTTCACGAAGTCGGGCAGCGCGTCCATGTACGACTCGGCGTAGCGGTTGCCGTAGAAGAACTCCTGCCACTGGCGCACCATCCCCATGTAGCGGTTGTTCAGGTTCACGATCTTGATCGGCAGGTGGTATTGCTTGCAGGTCGACAGCTCCTGGATGCACATCTGGATCGACGCCTCGCCGGTGACGCAGGCGACCGTCGCGTCCGGGTTGACGAGCTGCACGCCCATCGCCGCCGGCAGGCCGAAGCCCATCGTGCCGAGCCCGCCCGAGTTGATCCAGCGGCGCGGCTTGTCGAACTTGTAGTACTGCGCCGCCCACATCTGGTGCTGGCCGACGTCGGAGGTGACGAACGCGTCGCCGCCGGTCACCTTGTAGAGCGCCTCGATCACCGCCTGCGGCTTGATCAGCGGCGACTTCCTGTCGTAGCGCAGGCAGTCCTTGCGCTGCCACTCCTTGATCTCGCCCCACCAGGCCTTGAGCGCGGCGGGGTCCGGTCGCGCCGGCGAGCCCTCGATCAGCTTCAGCATCTCGTCGAGCACGTCGCCGACGTAGCCGACGATCGGCACGTCGACCCTGACGCGCTTGGAGATCGACGAGGGATCGATGTCGATGTGGATGATCTTGCGGTCGGCGCGGTAGAAGTGCTGCGGGTTGCCGATGACGCGGTCGTCGAACCGCGCCCCGACGGCGAGCAGCACGTCGCAGTTCTGCATCGCCATGTTGGTCTCGAACGTGCCGTGCATCCCGGGCATGCCGGTGAACTGCGGATCGGTGCCCGGGAACGCGCCCAGCCCCATCAGCGTGTTCGTGCACGGGAAGCCCAGCAGGCGCACCAGGCGCGTGAGCTGCGGCCCGGCGTCGTTCAGGATGACGCCGCCGCCCGAGTAGACCATCGGGCGCTTCGCGTCGAGCAGGAGCTGCACCGCCTTCTTGATCTGGCCGCTGTGCCCCTTGGTGACCGGGTTGTACGAGCGCAGCGAGATCGTCTTCGGGTAGGCGTAGTCGGCCTTGGCCTGCGTGACGTCCTTCGGGATGTCGACCAGCACCGGTCCCGGCCGGCCGGTCGCGGCGAGGTAGAACGCCTTCTTGATCGTCGTCGCCAGGTCCTTGACGTCCTTGACCAGGAAGTTGTGCTTGACGCAGGGGCGCGTGATCCCGACGGTGTCGCACTCCTGGAACGCATCCTGCCCGATCGCGTGCGTCGGCACCTGGCCGGTCAGCACGACCATCGGCACCGAATCCATGTAGGCGGTCGCGATGCCGGTGACGGCATTGGTGACGCCCGGCCCCGAGGTCACCAGCGCGACGCCGATCTTGCGGCTCGACCGCGAATAGCCGTCGGCGGCGTGCACGGCGCCCTGCTCGTGGCGCACCAGCACGTGCTTGACCTTGTCCTGCTTGAAGAGCTCGTCGTAGATGTTGAGGACCGCCCCGCCCGGATAGCCGAAGACGTAGTCGACGCCCTCGTCCTGGAGGCAGCGGATGACGATCTCGGCACCCGTGAGTTGCATCTGCATGGTGACCGCCCTGATGGAAAGTCCGTGACGCCCGCGCGCGAACGCACGCGCGCCGGGGATTTCAACGACTGCAGTGCGCCTGAGGGTGGGCGCGGGGGTCGGGGCTTGGGTGTCGCCGGTTCCGCCGCCTTCCTGGGAGGCCCCGGCGGCGCTCGTGACGCGACCGGAGGGAGGGCGGTTGGCCGTTTTTTGCAGCACAGCAGCGGGTTTCCCCGCAACTTTTTAGAGTAGCGTGTCGGCCTGCGGCGGTCAAGGCCTTGTCGCAATGCACAATGCCCGGCCCTCGATTCTGCCTATAATCCGGCGCGAGCCGCCCCGATGGCGCTCCCCTCCCTCCCCTGGCGACCCCGCAGGAAATCTCGGCGTTCCTCGCCGAAGTCGAGCGCCGTGCGTTCAAGCACGCGATGTTCGCCGTGCGCGACGAGGACGCGGCGCTCGACATCGTCCAGGACGCCATGCTCAAGCTGACCGAGAACTACGGCGCGCGGCCTCCCAACGAGCTGCCGCTCTTGTTCCAGCGCATCCTCCAGAATACGATCCACGACCATTTCCGCCGTCAGAAGGTGCGGTCGACGTGGACCACCGTGCTCTCGGCGCTCGGCAAAGGCGACGAAAAGGACGATGATTTCGACCCGCTCGAGACGTTGCCGGCCAAAGCGGACGCGAGCATCCCGTCCGAGCCGGGCGCCCAGCTCGAGCAACGGCAGATCGTCGGCATCATCGAGCAGGCGCTTTCGAGGCTGCCGGCGCGTCAACGCGAGGCTTTTCTGCTGCGTTACTGGGAGGAGCTCGACGTGGCGGAGACCGCGGCCGCGATGGGATGCTCCGAGGGCAGCGTGAAGACCCATTGCTCGCGGGCCGTGCACGCGCTGGCTGCGATGCTTGCGGCCCAGGGGGTGAAACCATGACCACCCACGACGAAGATTTCGCCAAAAAAATAACGACTTACCTGGATGCCGCCCAGCGGGACCTCAAGAGCGGCACCGTCTATCGGCTGCAGCAGGCGCGTGCGGCGGCGCTCGCGCGCCTGGCCGAGCCGCGTCGCGTGGGCGAGCTTGCGGTGACCGGCGGCGGAGGGACGATCGCCGGGCCCAGGCCGTTCTATGCGCAGCTGCGCTTCTGGGCCGGCGTGCTCCTGATCGCGCTCGCCGGCTTCGGCTGGCAGCAATGGCAGGCGTTCCAGACCGTCAAGGAGGCCGAGGAGATCGACGCCGAGCTCCTGACCTCCGACTTGCCCATCGATGCCTACCTCGACCGGGGATTCCAGGTGTGGCTCAAGACCGCCGCGCAGCGCTGACCGCGCTCCTCCTGGCGGGCCTCCTGTGGGCGGCGGCCCCGGCACCGCTCCTCGCGCAGATCACGCTGAAGTCCCCCAAGTGGAGCGAGCTCTCGCCGCAGGAGCGGCAGGTGCTCGCCCCGCTGGCGTCGGACTGGGACCAGCTCGACGCGCAGCGCAAGACGAAATGGCGCGGCCTCGCGCAGCGCTACCCGACGATGAGGCCCGACGAGCAGGCGCGCATGCAGGAGCAGATGCGGCCGTGGGCGCAGCTCACGCCCGACGAGCGCCGCAAGGCGCGCGAGCAGTACAAGTCGATCGCCAAGCTGCCGCCCGAGCAGAAGGGCGACGTGAAGCAGAAGTGGGAGCAGTACCAGAGCCTGCCGCCCGAGCAGAAGCGCGAGCTCGCCGCGCGGCCGTCGAACGGCAAGATCCCCGCGCCCGCCGCCGCGCCCCCCGGTGCGAAGCCGGGCGGCTCGTCCGGCCAGCGCTGATCGCCGCGGCGCCGTGGGCGAAGGCGCGGGCGGCCCGGCGCCGGCCTCGCTCGCGAGGCGCCTCGCCTCGCTCGTCTACGAGCTCCTGATCGTCGCGGCGATCGTGCTGGTCGGAGGCTTCGCGCTGACGCCGCTGATGTCGCCGCTCGCCGATCCGAACCATGCGCTCCTGCTGCCGCCGCCCGGCGTTCGCCTCGCCGGATTCGCGCTGCTCGCGGCGCTGCTCGCCGCGTATTGCGCGTACGGATGGAGCCGAGGCCGCCGGACGCTCCCGATGAAGACCTGGCGGCTCCTGCTGGTCGACGCCGAGGGCGTGCCCGTGACGCCGAAGCGCGCGCTGGCGCGCTACGCCGCGGCGTGGATCGCGCCGCTGGTCGCGATCGCCGCGTATGCCGCGACGCATTCACCGCTCGCGGCGGCGGCGCTCGCGCTCAACCATGCGTGGGCGCTCGTCGATCCCGAGCGCCGGTTCCTGCACGACCGCCTCGCCGGGACGCGCCTGGTCACCGATGCGCCGCACGTTCGCGCGTAGCGGGGTCCCTCAGCGGCCCCCCGGGCACCCTCCTCCGGCTTGCCGGGAAGGACATGTCGCGCGATGCCGAGGAGCCGTCCCCTTCTCCGAGACTCTCTCCCGCTCGGGACGGGGAGAAGCGTGACGGGCGTGTCGGAGGCGCGGAACCCGCTCGCTCGATGCTTGGACCCGGCCTCGGCCCGCGACGGGATCACTCGGGCTGCGCAGGCGCGCTCGCCCGCGCGAGCGCCACCCCCAACGCGATCAGCACCATGCCGCCGAGCGCGAGCGCGTCGAGCGTCTCGCCGAACAGCAGCCACGCCATCAGCGCGGTGACCGGCGGCACGAGGTAGAACAGCGCTGCGACGTTCGCGGCGGCACCGTGGCGCAGCAGCACCCACAGCAGGCTGATCGCGCCGACCGACAGCACCAGCACCGACCACGCGAGCGCGAAGGCGAACGACGGCGTCCAGCGGATCGGCGTCGTCTCGAGGAGGAGCGCGAGCGGCGCGAACGCCGCCGCGCAGACCGCGTACTGGATCGCCGCACCCGCGCGCAGGTCGACGTGGCTCGCGTGGCGCTTCTGCCACAGCGTCCCGATGCTGATGCCGGCCAGCGCGACGAGCGCGGGCAACAGGCCGCTCAGGTCCCCCGAGAACCCGAGCTTGTGGCGCACGACCAGCGCGACGCCGGCGAGCCCGAGCGCGAGGCCGATCCACTGGCGCATCACGACGCGCTCGCCGAGCCAGGTGTGCGCGATCCACACGGTGACGATCGGCTGCAGCCCCACGAGCATCGCCGCGGTGCCGGCCGGCATGCCGCCGGACAGCGCGACGAACACGCCGCCGAGGTAGAGCCCGTGCACGAGCAGCCCGACGAACCCCGCGTGCATCGCGACGCGCGCCGACGGCCACCGCGCGCCGGTCGCCCACGCCACGAGGGCCATCAGCACCGCGACCGCGATCATGCGGACCGCGAGGAAGTGGAACGGCGGCGCGTCGGGGAGCCCGAGCTTCGCTGCGATGAAGCCGGTGCTCCAGAGCAGGACGAACAGCGCCGGGAAGAACGCGGCGCCTCTGGGCGGCCCGGCCGCGCTCAGGACGTCGCCTTCGGCTTCGCGGCGCGCTTCGCGCGTCTGAAGCGCGCGATCGAGTCGACGATCTCGCGCCGCGCGTCCTCGGCCTCGACCCAGATGCCGACGCGCACCCACTTGCCCGGCTCGAGGTCCTTGTAGTGCTCGAAGAAATGCGCGATCTGGCGCGTCGTGATCTCGGGCAGGTCGCGCGGCGACTTGACGTCCCGGTAGAGCGGCGAAAGCCGGTCGATCGGCACCGCGAGGATCTTCGCGTCGCCGCCCGCCTCGTCGTCGAGCTTCAGCATGCCGATCGGCCGGCAGCGCACCACCACGCCGGTGACGAGCGGCATGGGCGAGAGCACGAGCACGTCGCAGGGATCGCCGTCGTCGGAGAGCGTCTGCGGGATGTACCCGTAGTTGCACGGGTAGTGCATCGCCGTCGACATGAAGCGGTCGACGAACACGGCGCCGGTGTCCTTGTCGACCTCGTACTTGATCGGGTCCGCGCGCATCGGGATCTCGACGATCACGTTGCAGTCGTGCGGGACGTCCTTGCCGGCGGGCACGCGGTCGAGGCTCATTCCGGGGGGAGCTCGCGGAGGGAGACGAACGCGCCGATTATAGCGGCGACGCCGGATCGGGCCGGCGCGACAACGGCCGCCCGGCGCGGCATACTTGCCGTCCCTGCCCGCGGCAGCCGCCCGGGCGAGCGCCCGTAGAGGTCCGCCATGCGTCGATACGCCCCTGCCCTCGTCCCGATCCTCGCCGTCGCGATGCTCGCGCCCACCGTGGCCCTGGCGCAGGCCGAACTGCGCGGCGCGCCGCTCGTGCCGCCGTTCTCCTCGGCCAAGCCGGGCAAGCCGCCCGCTCCCTGGGACACCGTCAAGATCAACGAACGCAAGAAGCTCACCGAGTACGAGATCGTGCTGAACACCGAGCAGCCGGTCCTGCACGCGGTCGCCGACAGCGCGGCGAGCGCGCTCGGCGTGCCGGTCAGCTTCGACATCAAGTCGGCGCCCGTGCTGTCGTGGCGCTGGCGCGTGTCGAGCCTGATCGAGGACGCGGACAACTCGATCGCGTCGAAGGAGGACTCGCCCGCGCGCATCATGCTCGAGTTCGACGGCGACAAGTCGAAGCTGTCGTTCGGCGATCGCGCGGCGTCGAAGTTCGCGAGCAACCTGTCCGGCCGCGAGCTGCCGTACGCGACGCTCATGTACGTGTGGTCGAACACGGCGCCGGTCGGCACCGTGATCCCGAATCCGCACGCGAAGCGCATCCAGATGGTCGTCGCGTCGAGCGGGGCGGCCGGCGTCAACAAGTGGCAGACGCTCAAGCGCAACGTCCGCGACGACTACAAGCGCGCGTTCAACGAGGAGCCGGGGCTTCTCAAGTCGGTGGGCGTGATGACCGACACCGACAACACGGGCACCAAGGTCGAGGCCTGGTACGGCGACCTCCAGTTCTCGGAACAATGACGCCGGGTGGCGGGGTCTACTCGCTCGGCGACGCGAAGGTCGAGTTCCGCGGAGGCGGTCACTTCGTCGCGCCCGGGGCGATCCTCGTCGGTCGCGTGGTGCTCGAGGACCGCGCTAGCGTGTGGTTCGGCGCGATCGTGCGGGGCGACAACGAGCCGATCGCCATCGGCACCGCATCGAACGTCCAGGACGGCGCGGTGCTGCACGCCGATCCCGGCTTCCCGCTGACGATAGGCGCGTACGTCACCGTCGGCCACCAGGCGATGTTGCACGGCTGCACCGTCGGCGACGGCACGCTCGTCGGCATCAAGGCCGTCGTGCTGAACGGCGCCACGATCGGACGCGAATGCCTGATCGGCGCCAACGCGCTCGTCCCCGAAGGCAGGACGATCCCCGATCGCTCGCTCGTGATCGGGAGCCCCGGCAAGGTCGTGCGCACGCTCAGCGACGCCGACGTCGCTGGCCTGCGGCGCGCCGCGGAGGTCTACGTCGCCCACGGCGAGCGCTATCGTCGCGGCCTGGCCTCCGGGGTCGGGATCGCAACCTGAGCTTGAGGTCGGGTTCGGTATCTGACCCCGGCACCATCGGGGTCGGGTACTGAACCTGACCCCTGAAGTGTGCCTTCGGGTCAGGTTGCGAACCTGACCCCTGAAGGGTTCTGCCGGCACTGTCGGGACCAGGTTCCGACTCCGACCCCTGAAGGACGTCGATTCCCGTCGGTGGCCGCCATTCGGCCACCCCTGAATCCACGCTGCCCCCCCGCCGCATCCAACGGGTGCCCGCCTTCGGAGGTCCCGTCATGCGCCGCTCCGCCCTGCCGATCCTGATCGTCGCCTGCACGGTCGTCGCCGCCGTCCTGGCGTGGCTGGTCGTGCAACGCATGTTCCAGCCGTCGGCCGAGTCGGAGGCGAGCGGGCCGGTCACGAGCGAGCTTCGCACGCCGGGGGAGTTCACCAAGGTCAACGTTTCGGGACGCGCCGAGGTCGAGCTCGTGCAGGGGCCGCGCCACGAAGTGACCGTGGAGGCCACGCCCGGCCAGCAGGACCGTGTGCGGACCCGTGTCGACGGCGACACGCTGATGGTGTCGACCGACGGGCACGGCGGCTGGCGGGCCTTCCACCGCTCGGCGCGGACGCCGCGCATCGTGATCACTTCGCCGACCCTCGAAGTCGTCGCGACCGCCGGCGCCGTGCGTCTCAAGGCCGCGGCGCTCGACGTGCCGGCGCTGCGCATCGCGGCCTCGGGAGCGACGCACGTGACGATCGGGGCGCTGAAGACCGAGACGCTGCGCTTCGCGGGCTCGGGAGCGGTGAAGGCGGACCTCGCGGGCGTGGCGACCGACCTGACGGTGAGCCTGTCCGGCGCGGGTGACGTCCAGGCGGCGCGCCTCGCGAGCGAGACCGGGAAGGTGACCGTCTCCGGGGCGGGCAAGGTCGTCGTGAACGCCGCGAAGACGCTGCGGGTCAGCCTCTCCGGCGCCGGAAGCGTCGAGTACCTCGGCAACCCGGAGATCAAGCAGAGCGTGAGCGGGATCGGGCGCGTCAAGCGCCGCGAAGGCGACGCCGCCCCGGCCCGGACGCGCCTCCAGGTGGCCTAGCCTCCGTCCCGCCCCCCGCGGGCCGTGACCCCGGACCCTGCTCATCGTTCGAGCAGGTCCTGCCGCGGTTCACCGCCCTCGGGGCCGTAGAACATCACCCAGGTCGCGAAGTCGTCGCCGAACTCCTCGAAGCGGTGCACCGCGCCGGCGGGGACGAACAGCACGTCGCCTGCCGAGAACCGATGTCGCCGCGGGCCGTTGACGAACCATCCTTCGCCGGCGATCACGACGTAGAGCTCGTCGCGCGTGT
Source organism: Casimicrobiaceae bacterium (assembly GCA_035711225.1). Classification (GTDB taxonomy): domain Bacteria; phylum Pseudomonadota; class Gammaproteobacteria; order Burkholderiales; family Casimicrobiaceae; genus VBCG01. Next base: position 5,393 of record DASTCK010000207.1, on the reverse strand, counting down.
GCGGCGATTGCGCATCCCGGCCGCGCGGCGCGTAGTACTCGACGACGAGCGATCCGTGCGAGAGCAGCGCGGCGAACCGCTCGCCGCCCGGTCCGGGCAGCCGCGCGGCGCCGTCGGCCGGCGTCAGGTGACCCGGCACGCCGTCGCCGGGATCGTGCGCCATCGTCAATGCACCGGCATCGCGGCCCCCGGCGGCACCGTGTCCGGCTTGAACAGCAGCGTCGCTCCGGTCGCCGGGTCGCGATCGGGATGCACGCCCGCGACGAAGCGCACGTCGGCGACCCGGCAATCCCGCACGAGCTGCTCCAGCATCGCGACGACGCCGGCCACGGTGTCGAGGGGCGACAGCGGGCAGCGGAAGCCCTGCGCGTCGCGCGGCTCGAGCACCGAGGACAGCGACAGGCGGACCTCGCCGCCCGCCGGCACGCCCGGGACGCGATGCGCGCTGATCACGGCCACCGGCTCGCCGACGGTGCCGCGCAAGCGCCTGATCGCGTCGCTCGCGAACAGCGCCGCGCTCGCTTCGCGCTGGACCGCGCGCCCGCTCGCGACCGCCGCGACGAGCGACTGCGGCGAGCGCGGCATCGCGACGAGCGACGCACCGCGCACGGCGAGCGCGCGGGAGAGCGCGCGCGTGAGCGGCACGCCCCAGGCGCCGACCGACGCCTCGCGCCAGAGCGCCGACGGACGGGACGCGAGCGCCGATCCCACGAGGAAGCGCAGGTGCACGCGCTCGGCGCCGGGCAGCGCGACCAGCGGCGAGGGCGCGAGGTCGAGGGGCGCGCGCACGGCGCCGTCGTCGGCACGGGTCGATGCGTGCAGGAGCGCAGGCAACGCGCGGACGTCGATCGCCTGCGCCGCGCACAGCGCGCCGGACAGCGCGAACTGGCGGTGTCCTCCGAGCGCGCCGTGCTCGGCCAGGATCGCGGCGAGCTCGGCGGGGTTCTCGACGATCGCGTCGATCGCATGCTCGTCGGCGTCGTCCGAGGCGGCCACGATGACCACCGGCAGCGCGAACAACACGGGCCCGAGCGCCGACGACTGCGCGACATCGAGCGCCGCATCGAGCGCGCGCCACAGGTGGCGGTGGATCGCGGCCGACGGGCTCGACGCCAGCGCACGCTCCAGCGCCGCGCCGTCGCGGCGGTCGACCATCGCGTGAAGCCGCGCCGCGATGTCCGCATCGCAGGACTCCGCTCGCACGCCGGTCGCCGCGCCGAGGCTTCGTGCCGCGAGCTCGTGCAGCGCTCGCGACTGGGCGTCGGCCTCGCCGGGAGACGGGAATACGCGGGGATCGGCGAGCATCGTGCGGGCAATCGTCGCGGCGAGGCATTCTCGCACGGCCGCCGCGCGCGCCCGCGGCGCTACACGAAGCAGAACGGGCTCGCGCCCAACGTGTCGCTCGCGGTGAGCGCGCGCCACAGGCCGGCGAGCGCGAACGCGGCGACCGTCGCCCCGGCGGCCCAGCGGATCGAGCGGGCGGCGAGCCAGCGCCGAGCGCGCGCGACGACATAGCCGGCCGCGAGCAGGTTCGGCAGCGTTCCCACGCCGAACGCGAGCATGATCGCGGCGCCCTGCCATGCGCCGCCCGACAGGAGCGCGAGCGGCAGCACGCCGTAGACGAGCGCGCACGGCGTGAGTCCCCACAGCACGCCGAGCCCCAGCCGGGCTCCCGTGCCATGGCCCCGCAGCACGCGGCCCGCGACGGGGGCGAGCGCCGCATACGCGCGCGCTCCGGCCGCCTCCAGCACGGCCGGCGCGGTGCGCCCGCGAACGATCCCGACCGCGAGCGCGAGGAGGAGCAGGTTCGCGATCACGTAGAGCGTGCGCTGGAGCGGCGAGACGCTCGCGGCGAGCGCGGTCCCGCCGGCGGCGCCGAGCAGCGCTCCCAGCGTCGCGTAGGTGGCCACGCGCGCGGCGTGCGCGGCCGCGAGGTCGGCGAGGATCGCCCGGCGGGGGCGGAGCGGGATGGCACCCGGCGACTGGGCGAGCGCAACGTAGGCGCCGCACATCGCGAGGCAGTGGAGGCCGCCCAGGAGCCCCGCGGCCAGCGCTGCGATCATCGCGGCATGCGGCATGGTCAGCGCGCTCCGCCGTCCAGGCCGGGCCGGGCGGCGCGTTTGGTACACTCGGCGCCTCTCGCGGCCCGAGGCCGCCCCATCCCGCGATGCCGCAGCCCCCTCAGCGATTCCCGCCCGCCTCGACGCACGACGACGCCCGGCGCGCCGCGGTCGTGTCGATCCGCGACCTCAAGACGCGCTGCGCGACCTGCTCGATGCGCGAGCTGTGCCTGCCCGTCGGCCTCTCGCCGGACGAGCTGACCGCGCTCGACACCGCCGTGGGGCAGCGCGCCAGGCTGCGCAAGGGCGAGGCGCTCTATCGCGCCGGCGATGCCTTCAACGCGCTCTACGCGGTGCGCCTCGGGACGTTCAAGACGACGGTGCTGGCGGAGGACGGGCGCGAGCAGATCGCGGGCTACCACCTGCAGGGCGACATCCTCGGGCTCGACGGCCTCGGCACCGAGCGCCACGGGTGCGCCGCGGTCGCGCTCGAGGACAGCGAGGTCTGCACGATACCGTTCGCCGACCTCGAGGAGGTCGCGCGGAACGTGCCGCCGCTGCAGCGCAACCTCCACCAGTTCCTCGCGCGCGAGATCTCGCGCGACCACGGCGTGATGCTGCTGCTCGGCAGCATGCGCGCCGAGGAGCGCCTCGCGAGTTTCCTGCTGAGCCTGTCGGCGCGTTATCGCTCGCGCGGCTACTCGTCGACGGAGTTCGTGCTCCGCATGACGCGCGAGGAGATCGGCAGCTACCTCGGCCTCAAGCTCGAGACGGTGAGCCGCCTGTTCTCGCGCTTCCAGGACGAGGGGCTGCTCGCGGTCGCCGGCCGAAGCATCAAGATCCACGACATCGCCGCGCTCCGCAAGCTCGCCGGCCGGCGCGACTGACGCTCGCGGCGTCGCCGGTTCGCCCGCGCGGCGTCCGCATCCCCCGGGCAGGTCGACCGGCAGGATCACCCTTGGCGAGGCGCCGGCGCGCAGGTGCCGTCCGCACGCTTGGGACAGCCGGGCGGGCGATCGGCGGGCGCGAGCGTGCAACGGTTCACCTCGAACGGCGAGCGCTCGAGGAACGCCGTGAGCGCGGACGACGCGATGCCGAGCCCCCAGAAGCCGAAGAAGCCGAGCGTGTAGATGCCGCTGCGCGACCACTCGAGCGGCGCGCCGAAGAAATGCAGGTCGAACGGGTCGAAGATCGTGAAGAACACCGCTTCGGCGACGCCGGCCACGAGGAAGGCCGGCCAGACCACCCACATGACCCGGTGCGCGAGATCGCTGTCCAGTCGCATCGCTGCCTCCTTCGTCGTGTTCTGTCGGCGCTGACGATCGTCAGGGTCGCCGCGTCGTATCCGACGCGGCGAGGGTGAGGCCGGCCACCGGAACGCTCGCCTCGACGCCCGGCAGGCGCCAGCGGTCGGTCTCGACGATGACGCGCCAGCGGCCGGCGTCGACGGGCGCGAGGCGCCCGGCATAGCGTCCTTCGCCCTCCGCCACGAGCACCGTCGCGCGGTCGTCGCCCGCGCGCGTCGGATGGGCGAGGCGCAGGCGGAGCGTCGGCGGACGCGCTTCCGGATCCGCGGACGCCGCGGCGAGCCTCAGCGACACGCTGCCGTCGGCCGCGATGTCGATCGTCGCGCCGACGCCGAGGGCCGCGGCGCGCGCGCTGCGCTCGAGCGCCTGGTTGATGGCGAGGCCGCGCTTGTAGTAGTCGTCGGCGACCAGCCCGTCGTCCGAGCGCACGGCGATCACCAGCGTCGCGATCCCGGCGACGACGACGATCGCCGGGCCGAGCATCAGGAGCCACGGCCAGCGCTGGCGATACCAGGGCGCCGCGGCGAGGGATCGGTGGTTCATCGGAAGCGAGGCATCCATCTAGGTTCGGGGCAGGATGAAGGTCGAGTGCTCCTCGCGCTCGAGCTCGGGATCGCCGACCGCCTCGACCTTGATCTCGATCTTGTGCGTGCCCGGCGCGGCGGCGTCGGCGTGCACCTGCAGGCGGATCGGCACCGTGCGCACCGAGGCGCCGTCGACCGTGACCGGCTGCTCGAGCCCGACGACCTCGAGGCCATGGAGTCCCTTCGCCTCGATCCTGAAGTCGCGCCGCGCCTCGCCGGTGTTCATGATCTGCAGCCGGTAGACGTTCTCGATCAGGCCCGGCGCGGACTCGCGCGCGAGTGCGCCCCGGTCGCGCAGCACGTCGACCTTGAGCGGGTTGCGCATCGACAGCGCGATGCCCGCGGCAAGCGCGATCGCGAGCAGGAGCCCGGTGTAGACGAGCGTGCGCGGACGCAGCACGTGCCGCCACATCTCGCGTCCGCCGTAGTGCTTCGCGAGCGAGTTCTGCGACGCGTAGCGGATCAGCCCCTTCGGGTAGCCCATCCTGTCCATCACCTGGTCGCAGCCGTCGATGCACGCGGCGCAGCCGATGCACTCGTATTGCAGTCCCTGGCGGATGTCGATGCCGGTCGGGCACACCTGGACGCAGATGCCGCAGTCGACGCAATCACCGAGGCCCTTCTCCTTGGGGTCGACCTTGCGCGAGCGCGCGCCGCGCGGCTCGCCGCGCTCGGTGTCGTAGGCGATGATCATCGTGTCGCGGTCGAACATCACCGACTGGAAGCGCGCGTACGGGCACATGTACTTGCACACCTGCTCGCGCATCCAGCCGGCGTTGCCGTAGGTCGCCAGCCCGTAGAACAGCACCCAGAACGTCTCCCACGGTCCGAGCGCGAGCGGAAGCGCCCGCACGAGCTCGCGGATCGGCGTGAAATAGCCGACGAACGTGATGCCGGTCCACAGCGCGATCGCGATCCACGCGCCGTGCTTGGCGGCCTTCTTCGCGACCTTGGCCGCCGACAGCGGCGCCTCGTCGAGGCGCATGCGCGCCATGCGGTCGCCTTCGACGCGTCGCTCGACCCACAGGAAGATCTCGGTATAGACGGTCTGCGGGCAAGCGTACCCGCACCACAGCCTTCCTGCCACCGACGTGAACAGGAACAGCGAGAGCGCCGAGAGGATCAGCAGGACGGAGAGGTAGATGACGTCCTGCGGCCAGAACACCAGCCCGAAGACGTAGAACTTGCGGGCCGCGAGGTCGAACAGCACCGACTGCCGGCCGTTCCACGGGATCCACGGCAACCCGTAGAACACGAGCTGCGTGATCCACACGAGCGCCCAGCGCCACCGCGCGAACCAGCCGTGGACCGCGCGCGGGTAGATCTTGCGCGAGATCTCGTAGAGCGAGACCTCGGCAGGCTCGGCCGGGGGAGCGGCGACGATCGGGATGGTCTTCGTGTCCACGTCGGGGTCGCGGCGCCGCGCGCTCCCCTCGAGCGCG